>CAZLZC010000059.1:5582-12682 GCA_964563825.1 uncultured Actinomyces sp. | reverse complement strand
CGATGGCCCGACCGAACTGCTGGCGCTGCCCGGCGTACTCCACCGCGGCGTCCAGGGCTGCCTGCGCCAGGCCCACAGCGCAGGCTGCGATCCCCAGGCGGCCCGCATCCAATCCCGCGAGAGCGATCGGGAAGCCCTCCCCCTCCTGGCCGATGCGCTGGTCTGTCGGGACCTCCACACCATCGAGGTGGATGCCTGCGGTCCTCGAGGCATTCGCACCCATCTCGCGCGCGGGCTCGGCGGAGGTCAGTCCCGGGGAGTCGCCCGGGACAAGCAGGCAGGTGATCCCACGCGCGCCGTCGTCCGAAGTCCGCACCATGACGCTGTAGAAGTCCGCCACTCCGCCGTGCGTGATCCAGGACTTGCTACCGGACACGCGATACACGTCGCCCTCGCGATCCGCGCGCGTGGACAGCGCGGCCGCATCCGAACCCGAGTGGCTCTCCGACAGGCAGTAGGCCCCCAGGGCCTCCCCCGAGAGCATCCAGGGGAGCCACTTCGCGATCTGCTCGTCGTTTCCGGCCGTCGCCATGGGGAAGCATGCGAGGGCGTGCACGCTCACGCTTATGCCGACGGAAAGCCAGGAGCGAGCAAGTTCCTCAAGCACCTGGAGGTACACCTCGTAAGGCTGACCACCACCGCCCATGTCCTCGGGAAAAGGCAGCGACAGCAGTCCGGCTCGTCCGAGGATGCGCAATTCCTCGCGCGGGAAGCGTGCTTCCTCTTCGGCCTGGGCGGCACTAGGCGCCAACTCAGCCGCTGCGATCTCCCGTGCCAGGGCGAGGAGCTCGGCCGCCTCCTCGCTCGGCAGCAGACGCGTGACCTCCACGGCGCTCCTTAGTCCACGATCACGAGATCGCGCGGGCGGTTGTTGAGCATGATCGGGCCATCTGCACCGCAGGCGACGATGTCCTCGATGCGCGCTCCCCAGCGGCCCTCGTCGTAGAAGCCGGGTTCGACGCTGAAGGTCATGCCCTCCTCGAGGGGAAGCGCGTTGCCCTCCACGATGTAGGGCTCCTCATGCGTCTCGAGGCCAATTCCATGACCCGTGCGGTGAATGAAGAGCTCGCCGAGTCCCGCGGAATTGAGATGATCCCTAGCGACCGCATCGACGCCCTCGCAGGTCACACCGGGTCGCACGGCAGCGCATGCCGCGCTCTGGGCGCTCTGCAACTCGGCGTAGGCGCGGAGATAGTCGTCGCCGGGATCACCGACGGCGTAGGTGCGCGTCTCGTCGCTGCAGTAGCCATCGGGCATCGTGCCGCCGATGTCGACCACGATGGGGTCCCCCACCTCGATGACTCGGTCCGACACCGCGTGATGGGGACTCGCCCCATTGGGGCCGGATGCGACGATGACGAAATCCACCGTGGCATGCCCGGCTTCGAGGATGAGCGCTGCGATGTCGTTGCCGACTTCACGCTCGGTGCGCCCTGGGCGCAGCAAAGACGGCACGGCGGCGTGCACCTCGTCGATCGCGCGCCCCGCGCGAAGCAGGGCGGCCACCTCCTCGACCGACTTGCGCATGCGCATGTGCGAGAGCACCGAGCCGGCGGGGTACTGCTCCGCTGCGGGCATGGCTCCACGGAAACTCAGCGCCTTCACAGCCCACATGTGGTCGTCGACGCCGACACGCAACGCTCCTGGGAGCAGCGAGGACACCAGACGGTAGGGATCGTCCGTCTCCCCCCAGGTCCGGATGTCGATACCTGCTTCGCCGACCGGACTCGCTGCCGCCGCGGGCTTCTCGAGCAGTGGAGCGACGAGTATGGGGTCACCCTCTGCCGGCACCACGAGGCACGTGAGGCGCTCGAGGGGGACCGCGTCGTACCCGGCGAGATAGCGCAGGTCCGGGCCGGGCGTGATGAGCAGGGCATCCCAGCCTGATTCAGCCGCGAGACGCGAGGCCTGAGCGATGCGCTCCCGAATGTCGGGCTTGCCCGAGGCGGAGCCGAGAGGGGTCGAGGCCATGGGAGGAACGCTACCCCGCGACCCGGCCCCACGCTGGCCGCGGGACCATGGCCCGTGACCGCGTTGCTCCTGGACACCGCCTCCCTCTACTACCGCGCGTATTTCGCCCTACCCGAAACCCTGGTCGCTCCCGACGGAACGCCGATCAACGCCGTTCGCGGCCTCCTCGACACCGTGGCCGCGATGGCGACCGCGCGTGGGAGCACAAGCGTGGTCGCGTGCTGGGATGAGGACTGGCGACCCCAGTGGCGCGTGGACCTCGTGCCGTCGTACAAGACCCACCGCGTCGCCGAGTTGGATTCCTCCACCGATGCGCCGACGGAAGGTGAAGAGGAAGTCCCTGACACCCTCGCACCGCAGGTGGACATCCTCCGCGAGCTCCTTCCCGCGCTCGGCGTACCGATCGTGGGTGCCGCGGAGGCCGAGGCCGACGACGTGATCGCTGACCTCAGCGCGATGGCGTCCGGACCGGTGGACATCGCGTCGGGAGATCGCGACCTCGTCCAACTCGTGGATGATCGCGTGACACTGCTCTTCACCGGGGGGAGCTCCGCCAGTCGCGGAGGGGCACCATGGGTAGTGGTGGATCCGGCAACCGCAGCAGCTCGCTTCGGGGTCCCCCCGCAGTTGTACGCCGACCTCGCCATCCTGCGTGGCGATCCTTCGGACGGGCTACCGGGCGCTCGCGGAATCGGCGACAAGACGGCACAGGCCCTGATCGCCGCCTTCGGAGGACTGCCCGAGATCCTCGACGCCGCCGCGGACCCCTCGGTCGGGCGACCTCTCACGCCTGCGGTCCGTCAGCGCCTGCTCGATGCACGCGAGGGTCTGCTCGCCGCCGAGCGGGTCGTCCGACTGGAGCATCGCGCCGACCGCAGCGCCTTCGCCTCTGCCGATCCGGCGGCCCCCGAGCATGGCCTCGCGCTCGCCCGCGAGTGGGGGGTGGAGGCCCCCGCTCGGCGGCTCGTGGCCGCTTGTCAGGCCGTCGCGGAGTAGGCCACGATCCCGCGGTCGATGAGGTCCCGGGCGCGCCGAGCGGTCGTGTGAAGCGGATGGTCGCGATCCACGGCATCACGGATCTGGTCGAGCAGGTCGATCGCCTGACGGCACCACCTCACGAAGTCTCCCGCTGCCATCTCGGAGTCGGCCAAGATCGTGGCGAGCCGGCCACCCTGGGCCCAGGAGTGCACGGGCCAGACGAACCCCAGGTCGAGGTCGCGTGACGTCGGCACACCCCATCTAGCCTCAATCTCGTCGAGCTCGCGCGCGAGTTCGGCGAGTTCCAGCGCCGACTCGCGCACCTTGCCGCCCGGCAGTCGGGGGCTGTCCTCGCGCTGACGACCTTCGTACACCACGGCTCCCGCCAGGGCCACGAGTTCGGGTGGACTCACGTCGTCCCACAGTCCCTCCGTGATGGCCTGCGCCACCAGCAGATCGTTGTCGGAGTAGATCCCCGCAAGCATCTGGCCGCTTGCCGTCACGCGCGGAGCTTCGGGATCGCCCTCGAGATAGCCGGTCTCGAGCAGGAGATCGCAAATGCGGTCGAACTGACGCGCGACGCTCGTCGTCCTCGAATCCACTCTCCGCTGAAGGGACTCGGTATCCCGCACGAGCCGGAAGTAGCGTTCGGCCCAGCGCGCATGGGCCTCCCTCTCGGCACAGCCGTGGCAGGGGTGCTGGCGCAACTGCCTGCGTAGGGCGCTTGTGGCATCCGATTCCCCGGCGGCGGCCCGCTTCGGTGGGCGGGCGTGCGACGCCTCATCGGCGAAGCCGCGCAGTCGCTCCGCGAGAGCCTTGCGATCGTTGGCGGATCGAGCGGAGAAGTCCTTCGGCACCTTCACCCGGCCGATGACCGCGAGGGCTGCATGCACCTCCGAGGAACCCATCCTTCGGACCTGCCGATCGGACGTCACCACCGTGATGCGAGGAGGCGCCCCGAGGCCAGCCTCATCGAGGCCCACGACAACGGCGGGGCTCACACGTCGCCCGGACGGCAGGGCCACCACGTCGCCGACGCGAAGCCCCTTCATGGACTCTTCGATCGCCGCACGGTCGCGCTGCCCACGCTCCTTCGCGGCTCCGCGTTCGAGGTCACTCAACTCACGGCGCAGGGCCGCGTACTCCTCGAAGTCGCCCAGGTGGCACTGCAGGGCATCCCGGTACCCCTGCAGCGCCTCTTCGTTGCGCCGCACCTGGGCGGCCAGGGCGACGACTCCCCTGTCGGCCTGGAACTGTGCGAAGGACGTCTCGAGGATGTCGCGGGCGAGCGTTCGCCCCATGCGTCCGATGAGACTGACGGCCATGTTGTAGGACGGGCGGAAGCTCGAACGCAGCGGATATGTGCGCGTGGACGCGAGACCTGCCAGCGCCTGCGGATCGAGGCCGGGATGCCACACCACCACCGCATGCCCCTCAACGTCGATCCCGCGCCTGCCTGCACGCCCGGTCAACTGTGTGTACTCCCCCGGGGTGATGTCCACGTGGTTCTCGCCGTTCCACTTGACCAGCCGTTCGAGCACCACCGTCCGGGCCGGCATGTTGATGCCGAGGGCGAGAGTCTCTGTCGCGAAGACCATCTTGACCAGACCACGCTGGAAGAGATCCTCGACGACCTCCTTGAACATGGCCAGGAGTCCCGCGTGGTGCGCGGCGATGCCGCGACGCAACCCCTCCCGCCAGGTGTCGTAGCCAAGCACCCCCAGGTCCTCGTGCGGCAGATCCATCGTGCGCGCGTCGACGATCTCCTCGATCTGACGCCGTTCCTGGGGCGTGGTCAACGTCAATCCGGCCGACAGGCACTGCTGCACCGCGGCATCGCACCCCGCACGACTGAAGATGAACGTGATGCCGGGCAGGAGATGATCGTCGTGGAGCTCGGTGACCACGTCCGTGCGCCACGGGGTGAGCCGATCCCGGTTCGGTCGGCGCCCGCGCCGTCGCTGCTCGGGCCACCGGGCTGACTCCCGGGCGATGCGCAGGAGTTCGGGGTTGACGCGTTGATGGGCCTCGTCCACGAAGAGATCGAGCAACCGGTCACCCACCATGACCTGCTGCCATAGCGGGACCGGGCGATGTTCGTCGACGATTACGTCCGTCGCACCCCGGACCGTGCCCAGCCACTCACCGAACTCCTCGGCGTTGCTCACCGTGGCTGACAGTGCTGCGAGCAGGACGCCCTGCGGGAGGTGGATGATCACCTCCTCCCACACCGGCCCCCGGAATCGATCGGCGAGGTAGTGCACCTCGTCCATCACCACGAAGCCCAACTGGTCCAGGGTGGGCGAGTCGGCGTAGAGCATGTTGCGAAGCACCTCTGTCGTCATCACGACAATGGGAGCCTCGCTGTTAATGGAGTTGTCCCCCGTGAGCAGCCCTACCCTGTCAGCGCCGTAGCGCGCGGACAGGTCGTGGAACTTCTGGTTGGACAGTGCCTTGATCGGCGTCGTGTAGAAGCACTTGCGCCCCAGTCGCAGGGCCTGGTGCACCGCGAACTCCCCGACCACCGTCTTGCCTGCTCCGGTCGGAGCCGCGACCAGCACACTGTGGCCGCGCGCAAGGGCAAGGCAGCCCTCACGCTGGAAGCCGTCGAGGCCAAAGGGATACAGGTCGGGGAAGTCCCCGAGCAGCGATCGATCATGTGCCGCCGCGTGCCGCTCGGCCGGGGTCGGCTCGCTCCTCGGTCGAGACACGACGTCAGGCTACGCGCCCGCTGGTCCCCGCACGACGGGCAGTGCCGCCGACTCGATGCTGATGACGGCGGGGAGTGGGCCGACGCGCTCTCCGTCCGCGTAGGCAAGCTGGCCGGGGGCGTCGAGTTCGATGGTCGATGCGCGCGTCGTGGAGACATAGGGCGTCTGTACGTGGGTGCCGCTGAACACCTGGGGGAACACCCGCAGGAACGTTGACTTGCGGACACCATGCAGCCATGTCACATCGAGCATGCCGTCGTCGGGCTGCGCATCTGGACACACACGCATGCCACCGCCATAGGACGCTCCATTACCCACCGCGACGAGCATCGCGTCGCCATTGACGCTCCTGCCGTCGAGCACCGCCCGATAGGGCACCGGCCGGAATGTGCGCAGCTCACCCAGGATCGCGACCAGGTAACGGGCATTGCCGCTCGGCCACGTCATCACGTTGGCACGTTCGTTGACAAGTGAATCGAAGCCAGAGGAGAGCACGCCCAGAAACACGCGTTCGGTGCCGTCAGCGGCAACCACCCGTCCCAAATCGATCCGAGACACGGGCCCCTGAGCCGCCAGGCGTGTTGCTGCCGCCACATCCTTTCTCGGGATTCCGAGGGTTCGGGCGTTGTCATCTCCCGTCCCCGCGGGCACGATGCCCAGCGCTGTCTCGCCCCCCGCAAGCTCCTGGGCGGCGAGGTGGAGGCTGCCGTCTCCCCCGCACACGATGACTCGCGCATCGCCGGCCTCCCTGGCCTGGCGCACGGCGTGGCGCAGATCATCTGCGTCCCGCGTGGTGACGATGCGCGCGTCGACACCCTGCGCCCGAAGGGTCGACTCGACGTCCGGTAGGAGCCGCGCCACCCTTCCCTTGCCCGAAGAAGGATTGGCGACCACGGTGAGGGCCACAGCCGACTAGTCCTGCTCAGCAGATTCGAGGGGAGACGTTGAGTCGTCATCCCACTCGTCGTATTCGGGCTCGCCCTTGCGCGCACGCCGCTTGTCGTTGGCGAGGCAGACACTGATCGCCAAGACCATCAGCACGAGGATGGGTCCCGCGAGGAGCAGCATGTTGATGGGGTCGCCCGTCGGCGTGGCAACGGCAGAGAAGATGAACACGATAAAGATGATCCAGCGCCACCACGACAGCAGTCGCTTGCCCGTGAGGATGCCAGCGAAGTTCAGCAGGACCAGCATGAGTGGCGCGAGGAAACCCACCCCGAAGACGATGACCATGCGAATGAAGAAGGACAGGTAGCGGTCGACGGCAACGATGTTCTCGACATTCTCCGGCGTGAACCCGAAGAGCAATTCGAGGCCATAGGGCAGCACGAAGTACGCGAGCGCGACTCCAGAGGCGAAAAGGGGCACGGCCACCGCCACGAACCCGATGGCCCAGCGGCGCTCGTGCCGGCGCAGGCCCGGGGTGACGAACCGCCAGAG
>CAZLZC010000059.1:0-5482 GCA_964563825.1 uncultured Actinomyces sp. | reverse complement strand
GCCACGGATCAGCTCTCGGCGCGCTCGGCCTGGGGCTTGGCGGGTGCCGGAGTCGCGTCCGCTGCGGTGGCCGGAGGAAGCGAGGCCTGCGGAGCGGCCGCGTCAACTGCCGCCGGCGCATCCGAGTTGTCCGCGGCATCCGCACCCTGCAGGTCCTTGGTCTCCGCCTTGAAGATGCGCAGTGAGCGGCCGAGGCCGCGGGCAACGTCGGGAAGGCGCTTGGCGCCGAAGAGAAGCAGGATGATGAGGACGAGCACCAGCAGCTCGGGTCCCCTGAGGTTGAACGGCATCTCAGCACCTTTCGTCGCGCGTGGGGCCATGGTAGCCCCCACGGGCGCCGCACACGAGGCTTCGGGCCCCTTAGGAGACTCAAGCCCCCATACGGGTCAGGGCCGCCACAGCGGCGTCGCGCACCTGCTGCCGCACCTCGGCGGGATCCAGGACCTCGACTCCCCCGGCCTGGCCGACGACCATGCGGACGAGCCAGGCCGGATCGGCCACGACCAGAGTCGCCTCTTGCGCATCCCCCGTCCCTCCGGCTACGCCCTCCGGGTCCAACGCCTCGAGCAACCAGCGGGAGCGCGGCCACACCCTGACTCGCACGATCACACCCTGAGGAGGCGCAACAACTGCTGGCGTCGCCGCCCGACTGCCCTCCTCAGGAAGGACCTCGTCTAGGACGTCGACGGTGCGGATGCGATCCAACCGGAAGGTGCGCTGTGCACCCGCGGTGCGACACCACGCGGCCAGGTAGGACCTCCCGCCGTGACGCACGATCTCGGCGGGTTCGACCACCCTCTCGGTGACCTCGTCACGACTCGCGCCGGCGTAGACGAGACGCGTGGGACGGCGTTCGCGGATGGCGCGTGCAAGGTCCGTGGCTGCGGCCTCCCCGGGATCATCAAGGACCACCGCGGCCGCATGACTCACATCAGCGGCTGCCTCGAGTTTGGCCGTTGCGCTCGCGAGTGCGGCCCGGTCATGGTCACCCGGCACCTGCGCCAGCATGCGCAGGCCGACGAGGAGCGACATCCCCTCGGCGGGGCGAAGCCGCAGGGGTCGGTCGAGCGTCTGGGCATCGATCACGTGGATGCTGCCGTCGTCATCCCAGAATTGAATGTCGATGAGCTGGTCGGGCCCGTGGCCCGGGAGGCCGCAGCAGATGGTCAGCCACAGATCCTGCTCGAGCTCCTCGACTCCGATGCCGAAGTGCTCCGCTGCCTCGGAGATGGACACTCCTGCATGCTGCTCGAGCCACGGCACAAGGGCGAGCAGACGGGAGAGGCGAGCAGACGCAGTTTCACGCATGTGGAACCCCATGGAGTTCCGCGACTGCGTTCAACGCCACATGCTGCGCCTCGACAGCAGCTGGCGGATCCACGATCGTGCCGCCCGCCTCGAGCACCTCAGCGACGAGAATGCCGACGTCGGTGTAGTCGACCTCCCACTTCCCATCCGTGCGCTGCCGAGCCGCATCGCGGAGGCGAGCTGCCCCATAGGTCGGCAGTTCCACGAGCGCGGTGCCCGTGGTGACGGGCTCCACAAGTTCGCCGAGGAGCCTTTGGATGTCACTGCGATCCGCGGATGGGAACTGCTCTCGCAGGCGCACCACCGAACCCTGGATGCGCGACAGCCGAAACACCCGACCCGCATCGCGCTCGCGACTACGGCCGACGAGGTACCAGGCGCCATCACGGTAGGCCGTCGCCCAGGGCTCCACGATCCGTTCCTCGACGGCCGCACGACCTCGCGCCAGATAGTCGAAACGGATGACCGAGCGCGATCGGATCGCTTCCCACAGGAGCGGCAATGCCTCCTCGCCCATGCCGGGACGCCCCGGCAGGAGCGGGGACCAGCGCTCCCCCGTGGTCGCTTCGATCTTGCGCAGGGCGGCGCCGGCCTCGGCAGTCAGCGCCGCTTCGCTCCACACACGGGCCGCAAGCCCGAGCACGGCACGCTCCGACGCATCAAAGTCGATCGCCGGCATGGCGTAGGCATCCTCATCAATGAGGTACCCCTCAACTTCGCCCTGTGAATTGACGATCGTGTCGATGGGGATCCCCATCTGACGGAGCTCGTCCTTGTCGCGCTCGAACATCCTCTCGAATGCGTCATCGCTTGCGGCGTCGCCATAACCAGGAATGCCCTCTCGCAGAGCGGCACGACTCACCGGTCGACGCGCCCCGAGGAGGCAGATGACGAGGTTGAGCAGGCGCTCCGTGCGATCGGTCGCCATCGTGATGGTCAGCCCACGGCAAGAAGGTCGATCACGAAGACCAGTGTGCGCCCGGCGAGTCGATGCGCACCCGTCTCGCCATATGCGAGAGCAGGCGGGATCACGAGTTGGCGCCGGCCTCCTTCACGCATACCGGGGATGCCCTCCTGCCACCCTGCGATGAGCCCTGCCAGGGGGAATCGAATCGGTTCGCCGCGATCCCATGAGGCATCGAATTGCTCACCGGTCTCGAAATCCACGCCGACGTAGTGCACGAGCACCTGCGCGCCGGGTGTGGCCTCGGCACCATCGCCGACCACGATGTCCGTGATCACCAATTCAGTGGGGGGCGGGCCTTCGATGAAGTCGATGTCAGGCTTCTCGGTCACGTCTGTCCTTCCGTCAGGGGCTGGAGATCATGTCGACGACGAAGACCAGTGTCTCGTCGGGCTGAATTCCCGAGCCGGGAGGGGGCTGGGGACCGTAGGCGTCCGCGCCGGGGATGACGAGCACTCGCCTGCCACCGGGCTGCATGCCGGGGATGCCGTCCTGCCATCCCTTGATGACCCCGCTCAGCGGGAAGCTCACCGGCTCGCCACGCGCCCAAGAGGAGTCAAAGACGGCGCCGGAGGCCAGGCCCACCCCGCAGTACTGCACCGTCACCGTGGCTCCCGCGGCGACCTCGTCCCCGGAACCCGGGACGACGTCGGCAGTGACCAGTGACGTTGCGGGAACAGCACCCTGCAGGACCGCCACCGTGGGCGCGACAGCAACGTCGGTCGTCGTAGCGACCTCTCCCACGACCACGGACCCCTCCGGCGGCGCATCGGCTGTGGTCGGAGCGGCGATCTGCGCGCAGTCGCTCGTCGACCACGGGACGCCGGGGGCGGCGGACGACGAATCGGGGCCCGCGGATGTGGACTCCGACGAGGAACCGCCGGAGCCGCAGGCGGCTAGCGCGACCGCGGCGATGCATGCACAGACGACGACGAGGGGCTTCTTCATGCGGACCACCCTAGTCGTGGGCATACCTACATGCTCGCGATGAGCTTCTCGACACGCTCATCGACGCTTGCGAAGGGGTCCTTGCACAGCACGGTCCGCTGGGCCTGGTCGTTGAGCTTCAGATGGACCCAGTCGACCGTGAAGTCCCGGCGGCGTTCCTGTGCACGCCGGATGAATTCTCCGCGCAAGCGTGCTCGTGTCGTCTGCGGCGGAATCGACTTGGCTTCGAAGACTGCGGGGTCATGCGTCACGCGGGCCGCCTTGCCGTGGCGTTCGAGAAGGTAGAACAGACCGCGCGATCGCGTGACGTCGTGGTAGGCCAGGTCGAGCTGCGCGACGCGCGGATCCGAGAGGGTGAGGCCGTGCTTGGCCATGTAGCGATCGATGAGCGTCATCTTGATCACCCAGTCGACCTCTTCCGCGATGCCGGTGAGGTCCTGGGTTTCGACCGCCTTGAGCGTGCGCTCCCAAAGATCGAGGCATCGCGCCTGAACGCCGTCAGGATCATCAGCGAGGCCCTGACGATCAGCGAAGTCGCGAGCCTTCTCGTAGTACTCGGACTGAATCTGCAAGCCCGTGAGCTCACGTCCGTTGGCGAGTCGGACAGTACGCCGCCCGGTGGGGTCGTGGCTGATCTCCCGGATCGCTCGAATGGGGTTCTCCAGGGTGAGATCACGCAGCACAACGCCAGCTTCCAGCATGCGCAGGACTAGATCCGCCGATGCCACCTTAAGGAGCGTGGTGGTCTCGCTCATGTTGGAATCACCCACGATGACGTGCAGGCGGCGATACCTCTCGGCGTCGGCGTGCGGCTCATCCCGTGTGTTGATGATGGGACGACTCCGAGTGGTGGCGCTCGACACTCCCTCCCAGATGTGATCGGCGCGCTGACTGATGCAGTAGACCGCCCCGCGCGGCGTCTGCTGCACCTTGCCCGCGCCGCAGATCACCTGGCGAGAGACCAGGAAGGGCAGGATCGAGTCGGCAAGTCGCTGGAACTCGCCATGACGAGCCACAAGATAGTTTTCGTGGCATCCGTAGGAGTTACCGGCGCTGTCGGTGTTGTTCTTGAAGAGGTAGACATCGCCGGCGATGCCCTCGTCGTGTAGGCGCGTCTCGGCGTCGACAAGCAGCCCTTCGAGGATTCGCTCCCCGGCCCTGTCGTGGGTGATCAACTGGATCACGTCATCGCACTCGGCTGTCGCGTACTCGGGGTGGCTGCCCACGTCTAGGTAGAGCCGCGAGCCGTTGCGGAGGAAGACATTGCTGCTCCGCCCCCAGGACACGACACGCCTGAAGAGGTAGCGGGCTACTTCATCTGGACTCAACCGGCGTTGCCCACGGAAGGTGCACGTGATGCCGTACTCCGTCTCGATCCCGTAGATGCGCCGGTCCACGACTAGGGCCCCTCGCCCCCGCCGGCAGGCAGGTCCGGAGAGTCGGCGACACCCGCGGCAGGGGGCAGGGGTCGCGAGACGCCCAGGATGCCCGCGAGTCGATCGGCGCTCAGCCGACGGAAGGTGCGTCGGGGGCGGCTGCGCTCCAGGATCGCCGCCTCGAGCTGCTCGGGGCCGGGGGGTACGGCCGTGGTGGCTCCCAGGGCAGCGACGGCCGTCCGGACGGCCTCATCGAGGGACATCCCGGATCTCCAGGAGGCGCCCAGGGCCTCGGCCACCTCGTCCGCCTGCCCGCCCATGGCGACGTAGCCGTGCTCGTCGGCCACAGACCCATCGAAGGTGAGCCGGTAGATCTCGTCGAGGTCAGCCTCCTGGCCCACCTCAGCGACCACCAACTCCACTTCGTAGGGCTTTGCGGTCTCAGTGAAGATGGAGCCGAGCGTCTGCGCGTATGCGTTGGCGAGGCTGCGGCCGGTGACATCCCTGCGGTCATAGGCGTAGCCGCGCATGTCGGCTAGGCGAACTCCAGCCACACGGAGATTCTCGAACTCGTTGTACTTGCCCACGGCCGCAAAACCGATTCGGTCGTAGATCTCGGAGATCTTGTGTAGGGACCTCGAGGGATTCTCTGCGACGAAGAGGATTCCTCCGTCGTACTGCAGGACGACAACGCTGCGCCCGCGCGCAATGCCCTTGCGCGCATAATCCGCCTTGTCCTTCATGATCTGCTCGGGCGACACGTAGAACGGCACGCTCATCGCGCACTCCCGGGCAGCGGCGCGTTGGGTCCATCGGGGCTGGTGAGTCTCGCTCCCACCACTCGTTCGACGACCTCGCCTACCTCGGCGTCGGGAAGCATGCGCAC
>CAZLZC010000058.1:4351-12823 GCA_964563825.1 uncultured Actinomyces sp. | reverse complement strand
GGCGCACTCGTCGAGATCGTCGCCGACCGCGATGCCGATGCCTATCGCCTCGTCGTCGACGACGTCGCGCTCACTCCACCCGCACTGCAGGTGGAGGCGGTCGTCGACGTGGGCGCGAGCGACATCCTCGTGGTCGCCGCGACGGATCCCACGACACCGATACTGCATCGCGTGGGCTACGACGGCACGGTGACCCCGGTCCCCGCCGATGACGACGCGATGGTGCACGGGAGGCGCGGGGGTGACGTCACGATCACGTCGACCACGCGACTGGGGTCCACGGCCACGGTCGTCGAGGTGTGGCGGGGCGAGGACCGAGTCGCGGAGATCACCTCGCTCGCGGAGACCCCGGTGATCTCACCGAAGGTCCATCTCATGCGCGGAGGCGAGCGCGACCTCGACATCGCCGTCCTCTTCCCCACCGGTCACGTGCCCGGATCCGCCCGACTGCCCGTCATCATGTCGCCGTACGGCGGCCCGCATGCACGCCTCGTGGTCGCCGCGGGCCTTGCCTACGGCACCGACCAGTGGCTGGCCGACCAGGGCTACGTCGTCGTGATCGCCGACGGCCGCGGCACCCCGGGTCGAGGACCCGCCTGGGATCGCACGGTGCGAGGAGACCTGGCGACTCCTGCGCTCGAGGACCAGGTCGCGGCCCTCGAGGCCGTGGCGGCGGCGTACCCCGACGATGTCGATGCGAGTCGCGTGGGGATCCGCGGCTGGTCCTTCGGGGGGTACCTCGCCGCACTGGCCGTGCTGCGTCGCCCGGATGTCTTCCACGCCGCCGTCGCCGGTGCACCCGTGACCGAGTGGCGTCTCTACGACACCGGCTACACCGAGCGCTACCTGGGGCTGCCGCAGGACGAGCCCGAGAGTTACGACCGATCGTCACTGTTGCCCCTGGCGGCGGAACTCACGCGACCGCTGCTCATCATCCACGGCCTCGCTGACGACAACGTCGTCGTAGCCCACACCCTGCGCCTGTCGTCCGAGCTGCTCGCGGCGGGGCGCCCGCACGCGGTGCTGCCGCTCAGCGGCGTGACGCACATGACACCCCAGGAGGTCGTGGCGGAGAACCTCCTGCGCGCGGAGGTGGACTTCTTCGCCGACGCGCTGCCTCCCGCGAGTGTCGAGTAGCGGCGCGAATTCGGCCCATTTCCGCCGCGCTACTCGACACTCGCGCTGGCTAGATCCCCTCGCCGGGGTTGGCTGAGTCCAATCGGGTCGTGCCCACGGCTCCGAGATCAGTGATGGTCTCGCTGAAGTAGCCGGGCTCGCCCTCATCGGGCGCGACGAGTCCGGAGTCGGGGCCGTGGATGACGCCTCCGCTCAGCGGCTCGGTGATGGGGAAGTGACAGGCGACCGTGTGACCGGGTGAGAACTCACGGAGCAGGGGCTTCTCCGTGCGGCACCGATCCTGTGCGACGAAACACCGCGTGTGGAAGACGCATCCCGAAGGCGGATTGAGCGGGCTGGGCAGATCTCCGCCCAGCACGATGCGCTCACGCTGCATCTGCACGCGCGGGTCCGGCACCGGGACCGCGGACATGAGCGCATGCGTGTAGGGATGCAGGGGGTGAGCGAAGAGTTCCTCGCGCGAGGCGTTCTCCACGATGTGGCCGAGGTACATCACAGCGACGCGCTGCGCGATCTGCCGCACGACCGCGAGGTCGTGGGCGATGAAGAGGTAGGAGACGCCGAAGTCGGACTGCAGGTCCTGCAGCAGGTTGAGGATCTGCGCCTGGATCGACACGTCGAGGGCCGAGACGGGCTCATCGCAGATGATGAGCTTGGGCCGAAGCGCGATCGCGCGGGCGATACCGATGCGCTGCCGCTGGCCGCCGGAGAACTCATAGGGATAGCGGTTGACGTGCTCCGGGTTGAGCCCGACGCGGTCCATGAGCTCACGCACTGCCTGCTTTACGCCGCCCGCAGGCTCCACCTTCTGGATCCGGAAGGGCGACGCGAGGATCGCGCCCACGGTCTGGCGCGGATTCAGAGCGTTGTAGGGGTCCTGGAAGATCATCTGCGCCTGCTGGCGCACCGGGCGCATCGCTCGGCGTGAGAGATCCGCGACATCCGTGCCGTTGATCATGACGTGACCGGATGTCGGGTTGACGAGCCGCAGGATGGCGCGACCGGTGGTCGACTTGCCACATCCGCTCTCCCCCACAAGGCCCAGAGTCTCCGCCGATCCGAGATCGAAGCTGACACCATCGACGGCCTTGATCTGCCCGATGGTGCGCGGGAAGACACCGCGCGACTTGTGGGGGAAGTAGACGCGCAGGTCCTCCACCCGCAGGACTTCCTCGCTCATTTCGCACCCCCTCCCACACCGGGGTGCGCCAGATGACAGCGCACGAGGTGATCCGACGCGACGGTCACGAGGGTCGGCTCGTCGGTCCGGCAGCGGTCGCCGGGGACCTCGCTGCGCTGCCCGCACCGCGGATGGAAGACGCAGCCCGAGGGGAGGTTGATGAGCGAGGGCGGGTTGCCCGGGATGGGGTCGAGGCGATCCACCCGGTCTGTCGCGAGTCGCGGCACGGAGGCGAGGAGGCCCTTGGTGTAGGGGTGCTGGGGTCGGTAGTAGATCTCACTGACGGGGGCGTACTCCACCACGCGTCCGCCGTACATCACGCAGACCTCATCTGCCATGTCGGCTACAACACCGAGATCGTGCGTGATGATGATGAGCGTCGTACCGGTCTCGCGCTGGAGCTCGGACATGAGCTCGGTGATCTGGGCCTGCACCGTGACGTCGAGGGCGGTGGTGGGCTCATCGGCGATGAGCAGGCTCGGGGAGTTGATGAGCGCCATGGCGATCATCACGCGCTGGCGCATGCCGCCCGAGAGCTGATGGGGGTAGTCGTCGATGCGCTTGTCCGGGGAGGGGATGCCCACACGATGGAGGGCATCGATGGCACGCCCTCTGGCTTCTGACTTGCTCACCTTGTTGTGCACGCGCACGGCTTCGGCTAGCTGATCGCCGATGCGATAGAAGGGGTGCAGGCTCGACAGTGGGTCCTGGAAGATCATCGCCATCGAGGATCCGCGCATCTCGCGCACCTGGTCGTCGTCGAGTGCGAGCAGATCGGTGCCATCGAGGACGATGCGCCCGGAGACATCGGCGAAGTTGCGGTTGAGCAGCCCCATGATCGCCTGGGCGGTGACGCTCTTGCCCGACCCGGACTCCCCGACGATGGCGAGGGTGCGCCCCTGGGCGACGGAGAACGTCGAGCCGGCGACGGCCTTGACGACTCCATCCTCGGTGGGGAAGGAGACGACGAGGTTGTCGACTTCGAGGAAGGGGGTTGTCATACGAGCCTCACCCGGGGATCGATGACGGCGTAGAGGACGTCGACGACGAGATTGGCGACGATGATGAAGACGGCGGTGAGCAGCGTGACGCCGACGAGGATCGCGAGATCGGGGTCGAGCACGGCCGATACGGCGAGGCTGCCCAGTCCGGGGAGGCTGAAGATCGTCTCGAGGATGATGGCTCCGCCAAGGAGTCCGGCGAAGTCCAGGCCGGCCGCCGTGACGATAGGCGTGAGACCGGCGCGCAACGCATGCTTGCGTACGACGACGCGCTCCGGCAGACCCTTGGCACGCGCGGTGCGGATGTAGTCCTCATTGAGCGTCTCGAGCATCTGACTTCGGGTCAGTCGCGTATAGAACGCCGCGTAGAGGATGGCGAGGACAAGCCAGGGAAGGATCATCGTCTGGAGGAAGCCGATCGGATCCTCCCAGGGCTGGACGTACTGCGGGAAGGGCAGGATCTGCCATCGGATGATCACGAAGTAGATGACGACGAGTCCGATGAAGAACGACGGCAGGGAGTAGCCGACTAGGGACATGCCCATCATGGTCTTGTCCTGCCAGCGTCCGCGGCGCAGAGCGCTGTAGACACCCAGGGTCACACCGCCGACGAGGAAGAGCACGAATGCCCCGAGCGCGAGGAAGATCGTCGCGGGGAGCCGGTCGAGGATGAGTTGCAGCACGGGCTCGTTCTTGGTGAAGGAGTAGCCGAGGCAGGGGGCGGCGCACACGATGGCTGCCTCCCCCACGCCGTAGGTGCGACCGAAGAAGATCCCCGAAAGGAAGATCCAGTACTGCTCCCAGATCGACTTGTCGAGGCCGAGGCGCGCCCGATTCAACTCGATGGTTTGGTCCGTGCACACCTTGCCGCACGTGAGTCGTGCGACATCCGCGGGCAGCAGGCTGAAGAGCACGAAGACGGTGAGGGTCAGCAGGAGCAGGAGCAGAATCATGATGAGCACGCGCCGCGTGATGTATGCAGCCATGACTCCCCTCCCTTCTCCTCGTGCCTACCCGTGAGCTGATGCGAGTGATGGCGCGAGGTGGAGCGGGCAAGCCCGCTCCACCTCGCGCCGAGTGCGCTTACTGCGCGGCGTACATGATGGGGTACGGGAACGACCCGTACGCCGACCAGCTGAAGATCGGCCCCACCTTGGTGCCGGCCAGTCGCTGGTCACGGCCGAAGCGTGTGGGCACAACCCACATCTTCTGAGCCGCTTCCTTGCTCAGCTCATGCCACATCGTGGCCTGGGTGTCGCGATCGAGCTCGACCGAAGCCGCCGCCACCTTGTCGGCGAAGGCCTTGTCGTCCACGCGCGACAGGTTCCAGCCCTGCACGAAGAGCGGCGGGAGAACCGTCGAGGCGTTGGGCCAGTCCGGGCCCCAGCCGCCGGTCATGATCTCGTTGCCGTTCTCGAAGACGACGCCGTAGTACTGGCCGCGCTCGATGGGATTCGGCTTCACCGTGATGCCTGCGCGGGCGAGGGACTCGACCCAGATGGCCGCGGCCTTGTCACCGTCCTCCGACTGCGCGTAGTCGAGCGTGATCTCGGTCGGGCAATCCTTGCCCTCGGAGAGCAACTTCTTGGCGAACTCGGGGTCGCCGGTGCCGGGCACGGGCTGGCCGAGCAGGCCATCCCACAGACCCGTGGGGGCGTAGTCGATGCCGATGTTGGGCTTGACGACACCGTCTGCAAACTCACCGGCGAAGGTGCCACCGGCATTGAGGAGCAGTGCCTCGCGGTCGAGGGCGACGCCGATGGCCTGGCGGCACTTCTCGTCCGGAATCTTCTCGGCGTTGACGGCCGCGTAGATCGTGTAAGGATCAAACGCGTCGATGCGACGCGACTCGTACTGCGGATCCTCGAAGACGATCGGAAGCGAAGCCGTCGTCAGGCCCTGGACCATCGCGAACTCGTCCTCGCCGGAGCTCTGGATGACGCGCTGGTCAGCCACCGACTCCTCGATGCCGAAGTTGACGACCCAGGAGTCCGGGTAGGCCTTGCGGTACGGATCGACGTCCGGGCTCCAGTTCTCGTTGCGGACGAGTACGAGCTTGCCGCCCTTACCCTTCGCGTACTCCTGGATCTTGTACGGGCCGTTGGACATCGGCTTGTCGCCGTACTCCACGCCCGCGGCCATGTCGGCCGGGACTGCGCTGAAGCCCAGGGTCACCGCGTAGTTGAAGTCGGGGACGGGCTGGTTGAGGTTGAAGGTGATGGTGTTGCCCTCACATGCGACAGCCGTGTCGAAGAGCTCCTGGCCGGTGCCATCGGCCGGGCCCTTGTACTCGGAGTTGCCGTCGGCATCCGTCGGGATGTCGAGGTAGCTCACCGCGTAGACGGGACCACCTTCGGTGAGGCCGATGTCGAACTGGCGCGAGACGCCGTAGGCGACGTCCTCGCAGGTGACCGGATTGCCGTTCTCCCACTTCATGCCGTCACGCAGCGTGAACTGCCACGTCTTGCCTTCATTGCTGGACGTCCCGGTATCGGTCGCCATGTCGGGCACGAGAGTCGTGCCCTCGGCGTCGCCGGGTGCGACCTGGTAGGCGGTCAGGGAGCGCTGGATCGTCGCACCGAGGAAGGCAAGGTCCTCGCCGGTGTAGACGACCTGCGGATCGAGCGACAGGATCTGCTCGGCCGGGGACAGGATCGTGAGCGTGCCACCCGCCTGGCCCTCGCCCGAGGGTGCGGCGGAGCCGCTTGCCGACGAGTCACCGCTCGCCGACGAGTCACCGCTCGCCGATCCCCCATCTGATGACCCGCCGCTACATGCGGCGAGGATCAGCGCACCCGCCGCGATACCAATCGCGAGGGTCGCCTTGGACTTCACCATATTTCCTCCTTCAGTGCACCGCCGGCCACGGACGTGACCTTCCTCCCACGACCCGCGCACGGGTCGATCGGTGTCGGACGGGAGACCATGGGCGCCATCACTTGGCCGCCTTGGGATCGAGGGCATCGCGCACCGAGTCGCCCGCCAGGTTGAAGGCGACGACGACGATGACGAGCAGGGTGCCGGGGATGAAGAGATAGCTCGGCACAAGCTGGAAGAACTGCACGCTCTCCGAGAGCATCGCGCCGAAGGACGGCTCGGGCGGGAGTACGCCGACGCCGAGGAAGGACAGCACCGCCTCGGTGGCGATGTAGACCGGTAGGAGCAGCGTGGCGTAGACAAGGATCGGCGCCCAGAGGTTGGGCAGGATCTCGCGGAAGAGGATGCGCGGGGTGCTGGCACCCATGGCGATCGCGGCCTCCACGAACTCTCGCTCGCGCAGGCTCAGGACCTCGCCTCGGACTATGCGCGCGAGATAGGGCCAGCCGAAGATGCCGAGCACAAGGATCAGATAGGTGATCCTGGAGGCATTGCCCTCCGGGATACCCATGGCGGTGAGTCGCTGGGTCATCGCTCCCGAGAGCGCAAGCACGATGAGCAGGAACGGGAAGGCGAGGATGAGGTCCATGAAGCGCCCGATGGCGGCATCGGTGAAGCCGCGCGCGTAGCCGGAGATGATCCCGAAGAGCGTGCCGAGGATCACGACCAGAATCGTCGCGGAGAATGCGATGAGCAGGGAGATCCGCAGGCCGTAGAGGAGTCGGGCGAGGATGTCACGCCCTGTGCCCCACTCCACTCCGAGTGGATGGTCGAGACTGGCGCCGCCCCACGGGCCGTTGGGCTTGCCCCCGGAGGTAGAGATCGCGGTCTTGTCCGTGGAGTAAGGGTCGACTCCCAGCCAACTCGTGATGAGGGGCGCGAAGAGGGCGACCAGCAGGACGATGAGCAGGATGATCGCGGAAGCAATGAAGGTCTTGTCACGGCGTAGACGCCCCCACGCAATCTGCGTGAGCGATCGCCCCTTGATCTCCTCAGGGGCGGTCGTCGTCTCCTCGGCCGTCGCCGTCACCGCACCGCCTGCCCTTCGCGTCTCAGGGCGGATCCTGCTCCGCCGGGGCAGACAGTACGCCGGTCGGTCAAGGGAACGGACCTGTTACGACATGAAGGTGCGAATGTGATCTGATCGCGACCTCCCATGAGGGAAACGTCACGTGGGTGAGGGGCCAAGGCCCCGTGGGGGCACCCCCCCTGTGGGTGAGGGCTTCCTTATCCGCGGGACGAACTCTTGGACCGGGACTTCGCTCGGTCCGTGGCCGCCAGCTGGACCTTGCGGATGCGCACGGCCTGGGGGGTGACCTCGACGCACTCGTCCTCGCGGCAGAACTCCAGGGCCTGCTCCAGGGACAGTTGCTTGTGCGGGATGAGGGGCACCAGTACGTCGCCGGACGACTGACGCATGTTGGTGAGCTTCTTCTCCTTGGTCGGGTTGACGTCGAGGTCGTCCGACCGGGAATTCTCGCCGATGATCATGCCCTCGTAGACCTCGGTGCCGGGGCCGACGAACATCGTGCCGCGCTCCTGCAGGTTGGCCAGCGCGAAGCCGGTCGTCGGGCCGGTGCGGTCGGCGACCAGCGATCCCGAGGGCCGCGTGCGAAGCTCGCCGTGCCACGGCTCGTAGCGATCGAAGACGTGGTGCAGCAGTCCGGTGCCGCGCGTCTCGGTGAGGAACTCGGTGCGGAAGCCGATGAGCCCGCGCGCGGGCACGAGGTATTCCATGCGCACCCAACCGGTGCCGTGGTTGACCATCTGCTCCATGCGTCCCTTGCGCAGCGCCATGAGCTGCGTGACGACGCCGAGGTAGTCCTCGGGGATGTCGACGGACAGGCGCTCCATCGGTTCGTGGAGTTTGCCGTCGACCATGCGGGTGACGACCTGCGGCTTGCCAACGGTGAGCTCGAAGCCCTCGCGCTTCATCATCTCGACGAGGATCGCGAGCTGGAGCTCACCGCGACCCTGCACCTCCCAGGTGTCGGGGCGCTCGGTGGGCAGCACCCGGATCGAGACGTTGCCGATGAGTTCCTGGTCGAGGCGGGTCTTGACCATGTTGGCGGTGAGCTTGGTGCCGCCGCTGCGCCCGGCCAGGGGCGAGGTGTTGATTCCGATGGTCATCGAGATCGACGGCTCATCGACGGTGATGACCGGGAGGGCAATGGGGTTGTCCGGGTCCGCGAGGGTGTCGCCGATGGTGATGTCGGCCATGCCGGCGACGGCGATGATGTCGCCCGGGCCCGCGCTGTCGACCGGCACGCGGTCGAG
>CAZLZC010000058.1:0-4251 GCA_964563825.1 uncultured Actinomyces sp. | reverse complement strand
TAGACGATCGGGAAGTCGATCTGGTCCTCGGTGGCGTCGAGGTCGAGGAAGAGCTCGTAGGCCTCGTCGACCACCTCGGCGATGCGCGCGTCGGGGCGGTCGACCTTGTTGATGACGAGGACGACGGGCAGCTTCTTAGCAAGCGCCTTGCGCAGCACGAAGCGGGTCTGGGGTAGCGGGCCCTCGGAGGCGTCGACGAGCAGGACGACGCCGTCGACCATCTCCAGCCCACGCTCGACCTCTCCGCCGAAGTCCGCATGCCCGGGGGTGTCGATGATGTTGAAGGTGACGCCACCCTCGGGGGCCGACGGTCCGGCGTACTTCACCGAGGTGTTCTTGGCGAGGATCGTGATGCCCTTCTCGCGCTCCAGGTCCATCGAGTCCATGACCCGGTCGTCGACATCCTGGTTGGCGCGGAAGGCCCCGGACTGCCACAGCATGGCGTCGACGAGGGTCGTCTTGCCGTGGTCGACGTGGGCGACGATGGCGACATTGCGGAGGTCGGAGCGGGTGGCAGTCACCCCGAGACCCTACGCGGTCGCTGTGAGGGGGCCGATCGCGTCCCCAGTTTGGTGACAAGTCCTCATGCGTGTCACAGGAAGTGAGGACATTCAGCCTGAGGACATCCCGACGCCCGGATGTAACTCTGCGGGAGCCACGTCAACACTCGCCCCCGGGAGTTGGGATGTCCATGCCGCGCGCCGCCGTCCTTCTCAGTTTTGCCGTCGTGATCGCATCGGGAGCCGCCGGCCCCGGCATGACGGCGACCGCGGCTCCTGCGACGGAGCCCCGACACATGGCTAGTCATCAGGTGCAGCCTCGAACCGCAGCCGCCTGGGATGACACATACTCGTACGCCGGTGCAGTGAGCGGCTTCGGCGGTACAAACGTCGTGTCGGCCGGCCTTGCCACGAGTTCGGATGACACCGTGTACGTCTCCACACCGACGGCGGGCGCCATTGATGTGCTGGCGCCGGGCCAAGTTTCCGGGATCGCAATGGCCCGAGTTACCCTCACAGTTGCGGGCACCTGGGACCAGGGACTTTCGGGCATCGCAGTCGACCAAAACGACGACACTGTGTATGTCGTCAACAGAGGCTACGACCCCATGACCCTGTGGGCCATCAACGGGCGGACGCTAGCGATCGACGATTCGGCGGCGCTGCCGTGTGCCTCAAGTTCCACGCACAACGGGCTTAACATTCGCGGTATTGCTGTCAACAGCCAGACCAACACTGTGTACGTTCCATGCTTCGAAGGTTCGTCTCCGCGAGGCAACATAGCCGCAATCAGCGGGGTGAATCTCGATGACAGCGCCGTATACAGATTTGGCGCTGATCAGGGCTTCCGTCGACTTGCGGTGCATCCGGGCAACGGAAGGGTTTATGCGAGTGCGGAGTGGGGGCCAAGCATTGTTCGGCAATTTGACGATACAGCGCCTCCCACCGCCGATCCTCCACTCACGCTCACGCGTACCTTCACTGGCGCAAATCTCGGTGACCCGTCAGGCGTGACGATCCTCGACGACTCCGTCTACGTCACGAATCAGAACAACTTCCTATCGGCCTTCAGTTTCACAGGTGCCTCATCAGCCTCCGTCGATCTAGGGTTCAACGAGCTCCGGGATGTTGCTGGCTTCGCTCCACTCAATCTTCTGTTCGTCGTGACCAACAATGAGCGGCTAGCGGTAGTCAGCGCTCCCGATCTGACTCTGCGACAGACATTTGCCGGTGGCAATTACGCATCGTCTGTTGCAGTGTCATCCGCCGGCGTGGTCTACGTCGGCACTAAGGATGCAGGGAACGTCAAGGTCTACGTCCCCGCTCGACCTTCACCCCCTTCGACCATTGCGGGCACCGCCGGGTACGAACAGGTGAGTACGTCGTGGTCAACGCCCTCGTTCACAGGCAACGTCAATTGGTACAAAGTGACGGCGAGTCCGGGTGGTGCCTCGTGCATCGCGCAAGCTCCAGCGACCACCTGTGTCGTGGATGGACTGACAGCAGGCACTCCGTACACCTTCAAGGTCCAGGCGGCGAACTCCGCAGGGACGTGGGGTGATCCCTCTGCGGCCTCTGCTCCGGTCACTCCCCTGGCACCCACTCCTCCGGCCTACCCGCCGACTGCTCCGCGAGACGTCACTGCAGTGCCTGGCGATGGGCAGGCGACCGTGTCATGGCAGGCACCGGAGAGTGCCGGCTCCTTCCCGGTGACCAACTATCAGGTGCGCACCAGTCCTGGCGGAGCGACCTGCCTCGTCGCCGCACCCGCGACGTCCTGCAACATCGGGGGGCTGACGAACGGCACGGCGTACACCTTCGAGGTCCAAGCCCTGAACGGTGCCGGCTGGGGCGCTTGGTCCGTCGCCAGCGCACCGGTCACACCAGGAGGGTCCGCCACCCCGTCGATCCTCATCATCGACAGCCGCCGCGGCACCGGACCAGACGCCGGACGGGTCTACGCCAGCGGGACGTCGAAACAGCTCACCTCAGCCACGGTCCAAACCCGAGTGAAACTCACCGGCGAGATCGAGTACCAAGACGGCGTCGTCAGACCCCTTGATGCCGACGGCGACTTCACTTGGACACGACGCACCAACAAACGGGTGCACGTGTACTTCCAAGCTGACGGCGTCCGCTCCAACCGAGTGATCATCGCCGCCCGGTAACTCAGGACGCCTGCAACTAGGGGAGCAGGCCGCGGGCCAGTGCACGCACGGCGTCGATGTCGGACTCCAGCCACGAGAGGTCGTCGAACTCGTCCGGTGTGAGCCAGCGCAACTCGTCGTGGTGCTCCAGCGGCTGAGGATCCCCATCGATGAGCGTCGCGACGTAGAGATGCAGGACGAGGTCATCGTGCAGCGACCACTCCCCCGGCACGCGTATGCCGACCGCGATCTCGACCCCCAGTTCCTCGCGAATCTCGCGCACCAGGGCATCGACCTCGCCCTCGCCGGGCTCGACCTTGCCGCCGGGGAACTCCCACCGACCCGCCGCCCAGTCGGGCTTGGTACGCCGCGCAGCGAGGTAGCGGCCATCGCGCTCGATGGCGGCGGCAACGACGACGGTCACTCGATCTCGATGCCAGCGCCGCGCCAGGCGATCTCCGCCGCCACTCCCGCATCGGCGTGGACAAGCAGGTAGTCGGTGTCGTATGTCGAGATGCCGAGGATCCCGATGCCCGCCTCGGCGAGCGGTGCGGTGAGCGCGGCCATGATGCCGGTGGCGGAGAAGTCGATGGCGCCGGGGACGCGATAGGCGAGCCAGGGCCCGACCTTGCTGTCGCTCGCGATGTGGATGCCGTTGCCGGTGATGATGCTCAGCTCATCAGGTGACCGGCCGATGCTGACGAAGGGCGCGTCCCACGCCTCCGCTGGGATGTCGGCGTCGGGGGCGAGGCGGTGCGCGGCGTACTCACCGGGGACCCGCTGCAGGGCGATGGCCATGCCGGGAGCCTACGGTGGGCGCAGTGCGAATGAGGGAGTGGACATGACCTGGTACTCGGAGATCCCCGCGCGACGCACGCGCCAGATTCTCGGCGACGCATGGCTCGTGCTGTGGAGCGCGCTCTGGATCTGGATCGCCCTGCGCCTCTACGACCTGGTGATGAACCTCGCCGCGCCCGGGCTCGCCGTCGCCGACAGTGCAACCGACATGTCCGACCGCTTCGCGAGCGCCGGTGAAGCGCTGGCCGGCGTGCCGCTCATCGGCGGTGCACTGCAGTCACCCTTCGACGGGATGAGCAGCGCGTCGGTGTCGATCGCCGAGGCGGGCCAAGCATCCGCTGATGCCGTGTCGATGCTCGCGCGCTTCCTCGCGATCGCGCTCGCCGTGCTCGGCATCGCGTCATGGGCGATGCTGTGGGTGCCGATTCGTGTCGCCTTTATCCGTCGCGCCACCGCGGCCCGACGATTCCTCGACTCGACCGATGACCTCGACCTATTTGCCCTGCGCGCGATGGCGCGTCAGCCCCTGCACCTGCTCGCGCGCATCAGCGACGACCCCGCGGGTGCGTGGCGACGAGGGGATCAGGCCGTGATCGCCGAACTCGCTTCGCTCGAACTGCGATCGGAGGGGTTGGCGCCGCGCGCCGCGGTCAGCTGACGCCGAGGTGCTGGCCGAGGGAATCGAAGTAGCTCTCCATCCCGGCTTGGGCCATGGCTGCCTGCTCCGCGGGCATGTCGCCGTACTGCGCGAAGCGCACCCAGGTGGCGCCGTCGCGTGACTCCATGTCGATGACGATGTCGTGGTA
>CAZLZC010000057.1:6399-12832 GCA_964563825.1 uncultured Actinomyces sp. | reverse complement strand
ACGGGTCTCTACACCAGCCCGCACCTCACCGACATGCGCGAGCGCATCGAGATCGACGGCGAGCCCATCTCCGCGCAGTACTTCATGGAGGTCGCAGGCGACGTGGCTCCCTTCATCGCCACTGTCGATGCTCGCGTCGAGGAGGAGGGTGGCACGCCGGTCACCTACTTCGAGACCCTCACTGCGATCGGGTACGCCGCCTTCGCCGATGCTCCGGTGGACGTCGCCGTCGTGGAGGTGGGAGTGGGCGGCACGTGGGACGCCACCTCGGTGTGCCAACCGCAAGTTTCGGTCGTCACTAGGGTCGCGATGGACCACGCCGACATCCTCGGCGACCGCATCGACCTCATCGCCAACGAGAAGGCCGGCATCATCAAGCCGGGCTGCTTCGCCGTCATCGCCGAGCAGGACCCGGATGCCGCCGATGTGCTGCAGGCCCGCGTCGACGCGCTCGGCGTACCTGCGGCCTGGGAGGGCCAGGCCTTCGCCGTGCTGGATCGCACGGTGGCCGTCGGTGGTCAGGTCCTCACCCTGCAGGGCCTGACGGGGACCTACGACGATGTCTTCGTGCCGCTCTTCGGCGCGCACCAGTCGCTCAACGCCGCGGTCGCCCTGGCGGCCACCGAAGCCTTCATCGGCGGCGGTGCCCTGGCACTCGATCCCGACAGTGTGCGCGAGGGATTCGCTGCGGTGACATCACCGGGGCGCCTCGAGGTCGTCCGTCGCGGACCCACGGTCATCATCGATGCCGCGCACAACCCTGCCGGCGCGACTGCTCTGGCCGATGCCCTCTCCGAGTCCTTCGCCTTCACCCATCTCGTGGGGGTCGTCGCGGTCCTCGGCGACAAGGATGTCCTCGGCATCCTCCGAGCGCTCGAGCCGGTCATCGACGAAATTGTGGTGACCGAGAACGACTCTCCCCGCCGCCTTCCGGTCGATGCGCTGGCGGCACTCGCGGTCGAGGTCTTCGGCGAGGACCGAGTGACGTCGTGTCGCTCACTTGCTGACGGCCTCGATGCGGGAGTCCGGCTTGCCGAGGAGGCCGACACTTACGCCGCCTCAGGGGTCATCGTCACGGGCTCCGTCGTGACAGCAGGGCAGGCGCGCACCATGCTCACCCGCGGGAACCGATGAGGGTGCAGGGATGAGGGTCTTGGGCGCCTCGGTTCTCGCACTCGAGGCCATCGTCGTGATCCTGGCGATTCCTGTAGTGATCGTCACCGGCACGGTCGCGGTCCCCGCATGGCTCGGTATCACAGCCGGGGTGATCCTCGCCTTGGCGCTCGTCGCACTCGCGCGCTACGTCACGCGTCCGTGGGCTATTCCTGTGGGCTGGGTGCTGCAGGTCGTTGTCGTCCTCACCGGAGTGCTTGCGCCGCCCATGTTCATCGTCGGGGGCATCTTCGCGCTTCTGTGGGGACTGGCCATCCGCCTCGGCCGTCAGGCGGACGCTGCCGCCGGATAGGCTCGCTCTGCATCCACGCAGTCGAAGGAGTCTCCCTTGTCACAGCGCACCCTTGTCCTCGTCAAGCCTGACGGCGTCGCCCGCGGCCTCGTGGGGGAGGTGCTGTCGCGTATTGAGCGCAAGGGCTTCCGGATCGTCGCCATGGATCTCCGCACGGTCCCGGCGCAGGTGGCCCAGTCCCACTACGCCGAGCACACGGACAAGCCCTTCTTCGGAGACCTCGTCGACTTCATCACGTCCGGACCGCTCCTCGCCGCCGTGATTGAGGGCCCCGAGGTCATCGCGTCGTGGCGCACGATGATGGGCGCCACCAACCCGGTCAACGCGGCCCCCGGCACGATTCGCGGCGACCTGGCCACGGAGACCCAGTTCAATGTCACGCACGGCTCCGATTCACCGGAATCCGCTGCACGCGAGATCGCGCTCTTCTTCCCCGCTCTGGGCTGATCCGGGTGCATCCGCGCACGCGCGTACGTCTCGGCGTATCCGCGGTCCTCGCGGCCGCGGGTGGCTACGCCGCGTCGCGGCCCACGCTGATGTCCTGGCCCTCGCGTGTGCGCCCGGGCTTCGTCGCAGCATTCACGATTGCGAGCGGGGTGACCGCGTACGCCGCTGCGGGGAGTGTCGGCCTGCGTCCTGCTGGCATGCCCGGCGCCGAGGACCGGATGCGCCGACTGCTGTCGCTGGGCGTGGCTGGCGCATCTGCGGTGGGTGTGTTCCACGCGGCCAAGGCAGAGGCGGCCAGTCGACTAGAAGGAGGGGGCCGGGCGATCGAGCCCGGCTTCGCGACGCCCCCCGAGCTCGAAACGGTGTCCGGTGGTCCCGGATCCGTGGTCGACTTCGCACGCGTGGGCCGTGAGGGAGCCCGCTTCCTGGGCTCGAGCGTCCCCCCGGAGGTCGTCGAGCGGGTGACGGGGTCTCCCATGACGATGCCGGGAGTCCGAGTCTTCGTCGGACTCGACTCCGCACCGACGCCCGAGGAGCGAGTGGCTCTGGCCCTGGCCGAGTTGCAGCGCACCGGCGCATATGACCGGTCGACGCTCCTCATCGGCTCGCCCGCGGGGAGCGGTTATGCCAATCCCACGCCTGTCGACATCCTCGAGATCCTGCTGCACGGCGATACCGCTGCCGTCGCGGTCGGCTACGGACTTCTGCCGTCGTTCCTCTCACTTGATCGTGTTGCATTAGCAGCGCGCACGCAGTCGCTCCTCCTCGAAGGTATTGCGGCGGAACTTGCGAGCCGTGAGCGCCGACCCCGCGTGCTTCTCTACGGCGAGAGTCTCGGCGCGCGCGTGCAGCAGGCGGCGATCCCCGGTGGCTCGCGTGACCTGGATCGCCTCGGCGTATCCGCGGCACTGTGGGTGGGGACCCCCGGTGGTCCCGAGTCGGTGGCCTTCCATGCGGCGACCGCGGAAGAGTCCATCACCATCGATCGTCCCGAGCAGATCCCCGACGAGTTGCCGAATCCCCGTCCCCGCGTGTGGTTCCTCGAGCATGACGGTGACCCCGTGGTCCGCTTCGAGCCGACGGTTGCCTACCGGCGCCCGCCATGGCTCGCCGCGCAACCCCGCGGACGCAATGTGCCCGAGGGAATGCTGTGGACCCCCGGCATCACCTGGGCGCAGGTGATGGTCGACACGCTTTTCGCCACGCACATCACCCCCGGCAACTTCGACAGTCGCGGTCACGACTACCGCGCCGACCTTGGCGGCGTGGTGCCAGCAGCCTTCGATCTGTCCGTGGATCAGGGGACGGCCGAGCGTCTGGAGCAAGCCCTGCGCGAACTCGAGGTGGAGCGGGCTCGGCGCGTGGGCGAGGCCTAGCCTTCTGAGGCGTCTCCCCGGGGCATTGGGGCCGTGAGCCATCAACCCGTACCATGGTCCTCACCCGTCACGCGGCGGGTGCTGCCTGGGAGGGTGAGTGTCCAACACGATGTCGTTCGTCGGCCGCGACATGGCCGTCGATCTCGGCACGGCCAACACCCTCGTCTATGTGCGTGGGCGCGGCATCGTCTTGAACGAGCCCTCGGTTGTGGCGATCAACCAGAACACGGGTGGCATCCTCGCTGTCGGCTCTGAGGCCAAGAAGATGATCGGCCGCACCCCCGGCAATATCGTGGCGATCCGGCCCCTCAAGGACGGCGTGATCGCGGACTTCGATACGACCGAGCGGATGCTGCGCTACTTCATTCAGAAGGTCCATCGCCGGCGCCACCTCGCCAAGCCCCGCCTCGTCATCTGCGTGCCGTCCGGCATCACCGGTGTCGAGCAGCGAGCGGTCAAGGACGCGGGCTACGCCGCCGGCGCGCGCAAGGTCTACATCATCGAGGAGCCGATGGCAGCAGCCATCGGTGCCAACATGCCCGTGCACGAGCCCACCGGCAACATGGTTGTCGACATCGGCGGTGGCACGACGGAGGTCGCGGTCATCTCCCTCGGTGGCATCGTCACATCGATTTCGATTCGCGTCGGTGGCGACGAACTCGACAACGCGATCATTCAGTACGTCAAGAAGGAGTACTCGCTGCTGCTAGGCGAGCGCACCGCGGAGGAGATCAAGGTCGCCATCGGTTCGGCGTTCCCGATGCCTGATGAGCCCCATGCCGAGATCCGCGGCCGGGATCTGGTGAGTGGCCTGCCCCGCACCGTGGTGGTCACCGCAGAGGAGATCCGCCGGGCTATCGATGAGCCCGTCAACGCCATCGTCGACGTGGTCAAGACGACCCTGGATCGCACGCCCCCCGAGCTCTCGGGCGACATCATGGATCGAGGGATCGTGCTCACGGGCGGCGGCGCCCTGCTCACGGGCCTGGACGAGCGCCTCCGTCACGAGACGGGCATGCCGATCGTGGTCGCCGACGAGCCGCTCGACTGTGTGGCGCTGGGCTCTGGCAAGTGCGTCGAGGAGTTCGAGGCACTCCAGCAGGTCCTCATCTCAGAGCCGCGCCACTAGGCGACCGCTCGGCGATGAGGGATACCCGGCGTTCCAGGATCGTCCTCGCGATCCTCGTGCTCCTCTCCATCACCCTCATCGTGTTCGACCTTCGCGGTGGTGACAGCGGGCCAACCCGCCCGCTGCGGGCTGCGGGTGAGACGGTGCTCGGCTCCGCGGAACGCGCGATGGCCAGCGTCGTCGTCCCGGTGCGCGGATTCCTCGAGTCACTCGGTGGACTCGGCGATGCTGACGCACGCATCGCACAACTCGAGGCCGACAATGCTCGGCTTCAGGCGGAGCTCGCCACCGTGGCCAACGATCGCGCGCGCGTGGCCGATCTCGAGGCACTCCTTGGCTTGGTCGCGACGAATGACTACGAGACCGTCCCCGCGCAGGTCATCGCGGTCGGGCCCGCCCAGGGATTTGCCTGGACCGTCACGATCGATGCGGGCAGTCGGGATGGCATCGAGCGAGACATGTCCGTCATCAGCGGCGCTGGGCTGGTGGGTCGCACCATCGACGTGGGTCCCACCACCTCCACGGTCCTGCTCATCGTGGACGCGACCTCGTCCGTGGGCGGTCGCCTCTCGGGGACGTCCCAGATCGGGATCGTGTCGGGCACAGGCAGGCAGGACTCCCTCACGATGCAGCTCCTCGATCCGCTCGCCGTCGTCGATGTGGGCGACGTCGTGGTGTCCTTCGGCTCTGAGGGCGGGCGCCCGTATGCCCCGGGGATTCCCATCGGGGTCGTCGCCGAGATGCGCGGGACTGAGGGTCAGCTCACGCGGTCGGCGATCCTCGAGCCCTATGTCGATATCTCGCGCCTCGACATCGTCGGGGTAGTGCTGCGTGCGCCCGAGTCTGCGCCGCGCGAGACGCTCAACCCCTCGTCGGTGGGAGGCGGCTGATGCCCGTACGCCGCGCTGTCGTCGCAGGGATTCTGCTCGTGCTCGCTGTCCTCATCGAGGTCACGATCCTGGCGCCGCTGCCCTTCCCCGGTGCCACACCCACTCTCGTGCTCGTCGTCGTAGTCATCCTGGGATCGCAGTTCGGTGCCTCGACGGGCGCGGTGTGCGGATTCGTAGGCGGCGTGCTCCTGGACATTGCTCCGCCCGCTGCGGGCACGATCGGCATCACCGCCCTGCTGCTCACCCTGGTGGGCTACGTCGCCGGCAGGTTCGCGGAGTCCGATGATCGACCCTGGTGGTCGTTCGCCTTGCTGAGCACCCTGGCGGCGCCCCTGGTGGTGCTTGCGGGTGCCGGCCTCGGTGGACTCCTCGGCGACCCGCGGGTGCGTTGGGATGAGGTCATCGGCCTGATGGTGAGCGCTGCCGGATACGCACTCGTCCTCGGACTGCTCCTCATGCTTCCGCTGCGCCGCCTGTGCCGCTGGGCGGTGCCGGAGGCCTACTCGCGCTGACGCGACCGCGTCAGCGTCACCGATAAACGGACGTTCGCGGCCGCGTCGAGGGGGACTCCCCGCGCGGCCCGGCGTACCGTGGTGGGGCCCCGGGCCGGCGGGGTGGTCCGCCACCGGGCGTCCGCACCACTCGAGGAGGACGACATGAGCGACAGGTCTCACCTGCGCCTCGTCGTCCTCGGTGTCCTCATCGTGTCCCTCATCGCGACCCTCACGGCCCGGCTGTTCTACCTGCAGTTGGTGGTGGGGGAGGAGTACGCCGCCCAGGCCGCAAGCAACACCACGCGCGAGGTGATCACTCCAGCCGTGCGGGGTCTCATCCTCGATCAGCGTGGCCGTCCGCTTGTCGCCAATCGCACCTCGCTTGTGGTCTCCATCGATCGGACCGCGCTCGCTCGTGAAGAAGACGACGGCACCGCCGTGCTCCAGCGTCTCGCCGAATCGCTGGGAGTCTCGCGCGAGTCGATCGAGCAAAAGCTCATGCCCTGCGGCTCGGAGGGCGCTCCGCCGCTGCCCGTCTGCTGGGATGGTTCGCCCTATCAGCCCGTCCCGGTTGCCAAGGACGTCGCGACCGAGACGGCGCTCACCATCATGGAGCGTCGCGCCGACTTCCC
>CAZLZC010000057.1:3994-6299 GCA_964563825.1 uncultured Actinomyces sp. | reverse complement strand
GTGGACCAGGTGGGTCGCGTCACCGGCACGGTCTCGGAATCCGATCCGGTGGCGGGCAACTACGTCGTCACCAATGTCGACGCCAACCTCCAGCAGGTTGTGGAGCAGGCACTGTCCGACTCGGTCGCGCGCGCCCGCGAGGAGGGCGACGTGGCCGACACCGGGGCAGCGGTCGTCGTCGACGTCCGCACCGGCGCGGTGCTCGCGATGGCGAGCTATCCGACGTACGACCCGCAACTGTGGGTCGGCGGCATCTCGTCGCGCGACTACGATCGGCTCCTCGCCGAACGTGCACTGTCCTCGACGGTGACGCAGGGCACCTACGCTCCGGGTTCGACGTACAAGGCCGTGACGACCGTGGCCGCGGCACGTGAGGGCTACGACCTCGCCGGCACCTACCCGTGCCCGGCTGACTACACGGTCGGCTCCCAGCGCTTCCGCAACTTCGAGTCGTCCGGCTTCGGGCCCATCACCTTGCAGCGCGCACTCGAGGTCTCCTGCAACACCGTCTTCTATCGGATCGCGGACGAGATCTGGCTCAAGGGCGGTGGCCTCTACGCGCCGCAGGGTGCACCCGACCCCATCGCGGAGACGGCCGCGGCCTTCCGCCTGGGAGAGCGGACGGGAATCGACCTGCCCAATGAAGCTGCCGGCCTCGTCTCCGGGCGTAATGAGAAGCTCGCGGTCTGGGAGCAGCGCCGCGAGCAGTGGTGCTCGGACGCCAAGGAGGGCTTCTCCCAGTTGCGCGAGGAAGATCCCAAGCTTGCCGAGTACTACACGGCGCTCGCGAAGGAGAACTGCCTCGACGGCTTCCGGTGGCGCAACGGTGACGCGATCAACGCCTCGATCGGTCAGGGCGACACGGCCATCACGCCACTGCAGCTCGCCATGGCGTACGCCGCGATCGCCAACGGCGGCACGGTCTACCAGCCTCAGGTGGCCAAGGCGATCCTGAGCAGCCGCGGCGAGGTCGTGAGGCAGTTCGACCCCGTGGTCCGCGCCCAGGTGCCTGCCCCGGAGGGCACTTTCGACTTCCTGCGCACCTCACTCGCCGGCGTGACATCCGACGGCACGGGTCGTATCCCCTTCGACGGTTTCCCGTTGGACGAGATTCCTGTCGCGTCGAAGACGGGATCCGCGCAGGTCTTCAGCGACAACTCCACCACCGCGTGGTACGCGAGTTTCGCGCCAGCCGACGATCCTCAGTACGCCGTCGTGATGATGGTGACGCGAGGCGGCTCCGGCTCGCTCACTGTCGGACCCGGGGTGCGCACGATCTACGACGCCCTCTTTGGTGTCGTCGACGGCGTCGTTGACCCTGCAAAGAGCGTGCTCATCGGTGGGGTGCCATCGCGGACACTGCCGGTCGTGCGTCCTGACGGGACTCCTGTCACGCCGGAGGCGACGCCGTGAGCGTGTCGGAGTCGACGTCGAATCGCCGCTTCATCGGCGCTCGCCAGGAGGGGCGACAGTCCTACTGGCGCCGATTGGACTGGTGGTTGCTTGCCGCGGCGCTCGTCCTCAGCGTCGGAAGTTCCCTCTTCGTCTGGTCGGCCAGTCGTTCGGATCTGGCGGGGGATGACCCCCAGTACTTCCTCAATCGACACCTCGTCAACATCGCCATCGGATTGATCCTGGCCTTCGTCGTTTCTCGCCTGGACTATCGACTGCTGCGTGCTTATGCGCCCGTGATCTACGGCCTGGCCATCATCGGCATCCTGCTGGTCTACACCCCGCTCGGGACGTCGATCGCTGGGGCGCGTGCGTGGGTGCAGGTCCCGGGTGGGTTCACCCTGCAGCCCTCGGAGTTTGCCAAGGTGGCGATCGTCCTCATCCTTGCCGTGGTGCTGGCCGAGAAGCGCGATGCGGAGGCCGAGCCTCGCGATCGAGATGTCGCCCTGGCCCTGGGCCTTGCTGCGATTCCCATCGCACTCGTCCTGCTCCAGAACGACACCGGCACGGTGCTCATCATGTGCACCATCGTCATCACCATGGTCGCCGTCTCCGGCGCGCGCACGAGGTGGGTGGCCGGGCTTCTCGTCGGTGGGGTCACTGCCGCCGTCGTTGCCTGGCAGTTGGGATTCGTGCGGGATTACCAGATCGCACGACTCACCTCCTTCATCAATCCAGAAGATGCCGCCAGCACCGCCGCCTACAACGCCACGCAGGCGCGCATCGCCATCGGCGGTGGCGGACTGTGGGGTCGTGGTCTCTTCCAGGGGCCGCAGACACAGGGCAACTTCGTTCCCGTCAACGAGAGCGACTTCATCTTCACGGTCATCGGCGAGGAGGCGGGCTTCATCGG
>CAZLZC010000057.1:0-3894 GCA_964563825.1 uncultured Actinomyces sp. | reverse complement strand
CAGTACGTCGGCGGGGAGGTCAACGCCGTCGCTGCCGACTGGGACGACGCCGATGTGCGCTGGGCTCTGATGTATCCCGACGCCTACGAGGTGGGGGCTCCTAACCAGGGTGTGCAGATCCTCTACGAGGTGCTCAACGAGCAGCCCGGCGTTCTGTGCGAGCGCACGTACGCCGTGTGGCCCGATCTCGAGGCGCTCATGCGCGAGCACGGGGTGCCGCAGTTCACGGTCGACTCGCATCGTCCCGTGGGTGCCTTTGACCTGCTGGGCCTCTCCTTCTCCACGGAGCTCGGCTACACCAACATGCTCACGGCACTGGACCTCGCCGGCGTCCCGCTCATCGCCACCGAGCGCGATGCGTCTCACCCGGTCGTCGTCGCGGGTGGTCACGCTGCCTTCAATCCCGAGCCCATCGCGGACTTCATCGACGCGGCCGTGCTCGGCGATGGCGAGGAGGCCGTGCTCCGACTCAGCGAGATCGTGCGCGAGTGGAAGCAGGCGGGCCGTCCCGACGGCCGCACCGGCCTCCTGGAGGCGATCGCCCGCTCGGGCGTGGCCTACGTCCCCTCGATGTACGACGTCGAGTACCTCCCCGACGGCCGCATCCGTCGCGTGGTGCCCCGGCAGTCAGCTGCTCCCTGGCGCGTGGCGAAGCACACGCTCATGGACCTCGACGAGTGGCCCTACCCGAAGGCCCCGCTCGTGCCTCTGGCTGAGACGGTGCACGAGCGGATGAGCGTGGAGATCTTCCGTGGCTGCACGCGCGGGTGCCGCTTCTGCCAGGCGGGCATGATCACGCGCCCCGTGCGTGAGCGCAGCAAGGCCGGGATCGCGGCGATGGTCGCCAACGGCCTCGCCAAGACCGGCTACGAAGAAGTCGGGCTGCTCTCGCTGTCGAGTGCCGATCACTCCGAGATCGCGGAGACGACCACCTACCTCGCCGACTGCTACGAGGGATCGCAGACGTCTCTGTCACTGCCCAGCACTCGCGTGGACGCCTTCAACATCGACCTTGCCAATGAGCTGTCGCGCAACGGTCGTCGCAGTGGCCTCACCTTCGCCCCGGAGGGTGGCAGTGAGCGCATGCGCAAGGTGATCAACAAGCAGGTCACCGAGGAAGACCTCATCCGCACGGTCGCCACCGCCTACGGCGCGGGATGGCGGCAGGTGAAGCTCTACTTCATGTGCGGGCTGCCCACCGAGACCGACGAGGACGTCCTGCAGATCGCGCGCCTGGCGGCCGAGGTCATCCGAGTCGGCCGCGAGGTCAGTGGACGGCGCGATATCCGCTGCACGGTTTCTATCGGCGGCTTCGTGCCCAAGCCGCACACTCCCTTCCAGTGGGCCGCGCAGCTCGATCACGAGACGACCGATGCGCGCCTCGCCAAGCTGCGCGACGCCATCCGCACCAACCGCGAGTACGGCAAGTCCATCGGCTTCCGCTATCACGACGGCAAGCCCGGGACCATTGAAGGCCTTCTGTCACGCGGCGATCGACGCGTGGGTCGGGTCATCCTCCAAGCCTGGCGCGAGGGTGCGCGCTTCGATGGTTGGAGCGAGCACTTCGACTTCGATCGCTGGGCTGCAGCAGCCGACGTTGCACTAGCTGACGAACCGATCGACCTCGACTGGTACACCACTCGTGAGCGCGAGCATGCCGAAGTGCTGCCGTGGGATCACCTGGATTCGGGTCTGGATCGCGAGTGGCTATGGCAGGACTGGCAGGACGCGCTCGACGAGGAAGGGGTCGAGGACTGCCGCTGGACTCCCTGCTTCGACTGCGGTGTCTGCGACCAGATGGGCACGAGCATCCAGATCGGTCCGACCGATCTGGGGCTGCCGAGCCCGCGCGTCGGCCAGCCCGCGTGAGTCGCAAGCCGCCGCGCGACCACGTTGCGCCGGTCCAGCGTGTGCGTCTGCGCTACTCCAAGCGCGGGCGGCTGCGTTTCGCGAGCCACCGCGACTTCCAACGCGCCTTCGAGCGTGCTCTGCGCCGGGCCGGCGTACCCATGGCCTATAGCGCGGGCTTCAGCCCCCATCCCAAGATCTCGTATGCCAACGCCGCCCCGACCGGGACGGCGAGCGAAGCGGAGTACCTCGAGATCGGCCTCGCGGAGATCTGCGATCCCGAGGACCTCCGTCGCCGGATCGATGAGGCGCTGCCCCCGGGGCTCGACATCGTCGACGTGGTCGTCGCCCGGACCTCCGATTTCGCTGACCGGCTGCAGGCGAGCTGCTGGAGGATCGAGCTGCCCGGGCTCAGCCCCGCGGAGGCCCAGGATCCGCTCGATCGCCTCCTGGCGGCGGACGAGGTGTTCGTCGAACGCCTCACGAAGAACGGCCTGCGCACCTTCGACGTCCGTGCCGCGCTGCTCATGGCGCAGGTGGCGCCTGCCGACGACGACACCTCGGCGTGTGCGATACTGACGGTGGTCCTACGGCAGGTGACCCCTTCCGTGAGACCAGACGACATCCTCGCGGCTCTGCGCAGCGTGGCCCCCTCACCGGTAGCGAATGGTTGGCACACACCGCCACCCCTCGTGACTCGGGAGATGCAAGGGCCACTCGTCGAGGGAGGGTCGGCCGACGCAATCGTGGTCGGTGACCCCCTCGCTGCCGACCGCGAGGCTGACCAGACTTGACGACCCGGTTCGCCGGGCCGGCCGGCCCCAGGGCCGGTGGACCAGGTCCCGAGCGGCGCAGAAGCGCCCGGGACCGTGAGAGGAAACGACCGCATGGTCGAGAGCACGCAGGGGCCTTCGGGCTCCGCTACGACGCGCCCCCGCAAGGCCGCTAGCCGCCCTGCTGGGCCGCCCAAGCCCGTCGAGGACAAGCCGGTGAAGAAGGCCGCTGCCAAGAAGGCTGCTGCCGAGGACAAGCCGGTGAAGAAGGCCGCTGCCAAGAAGGCTGCTGCCGACAAGCCGGCCAAGAAGGCGGCGGCTGCAGACAAGCCGGTGAAGAAGGCCGCGGCAAAGAAGGCTGCTGCTGACGACAAGCCGGCGAAGAAGGCCGCGGCAAAGAAAGCTGCTGCTGAAGACAAGCCGGCGAAGAAGGCCGCGGCAAAGAAGGCTGCCGCTGAAGACAAGCCGGCGAAGAAGGCGACTGCCAAGAAGGCGGCTGCCGCTGCAATCCCGATCTTCCAGCCCCCCGATCCCGCCGCTGCCACGACAGCGAGCTCGACCCGCCGGGCCCCGGCGGCAGCTAAGGATGCCGATGACGCCCCCGAGGGCGAAGAGGGCGGCTCGCGCCGCCGTCGCCGCCGCGGGGGCCGGGGTCGTCGTTCATCCGGTGATGCTGAGGGCGCTGAGCCGACCTCGGGCACAGGGCCCGATTCAGACGGCCCCTCTGACGCTGACGAGGGTGACGGTCGCGGCTCATCGACCCGCCGCCGCCGCCGTCGTCGCCGCCGCGGTCAGGACGCGGGCGCCGATCCCGAGGATCCCGAGCGCACGACCGTCCATGTCCGCGAGCCCCGCTCGCGGGGTGACGAGGCGACTGCACTCAAGGGTTCCGTGCGACTGGAAGCCAAGCGTCAGCGCCGCCGCGAGGGCCGTGATGCCGGGCGACGTCGCGCGCCGATCCTCACCGAGGCCGAATTCCTCGCTCGTCGCGAGTCGGTGGACCGTGTCATGGTCGTCCGTCAGTCGGAAGGTCGCACCCAGATCGCCGTGCTCGAAGACGGCGTACTCGTCGAGCACTATGTCGATCGCGGCACCTCCAACTCGATGGTCGGCAATGTCTACCTCGGTCGCGTGCAAAATGTCCTGCCCTCCATGGAGGCTGCCTTCGTCGACATCGGCCGCGGACGCAACGCCGTGCTCTATGCCGGCGAGGTCAACTGGGATGCCGCCGGCCTCGAGGGCCAGCCGCGACGTATCGAGATGGCACTGAAGT
>CAZLZC010000056.1:7144-12893 GCA_964563825.1 uncultured Actinomyces sp. | reverse complement strand
GTGGTCCGTGCCCGTGGAGCCCAGGAAACGGCGTCGGTCTATCTCCCTGCGGTGCGCCCCCTCCTCGCCCTCGCTGCTGAGATGGAGTCCGCGCGCAATGCGGTCGTGCGCGTGACCGCCCGGGACGACCACGACCTCGATCCTGATGTGGAGCGGGTGGCGGGTGAGGGCTTCACGGCTCTGGATGCTGATGCGCAGTTCGCTCACGTGCTCACAGCGGGCCGCGCCATCACCGCTGAGTCACTCGACCTGGACGAGGATGCAGCCGACTATCTCGGGCTCCCGGGGCTGCTCAGTCCGGAGGATATGGCGACGGTCTTGGCCGCACGCGACGCCAACCTGCGGCGGCACATCGCGTCCGTGACCGACGAGGTGGAATTCACGCCATCGACATGGCGTGACACCCAGGAGGTGCGCAAGGACATCCACCGGATGGTCAGCGTACTCGCGGCGCGCACCGGCAAGGCACATGGTCAGATCCACGCGGAAGTGCGCCAGGTGATTCCCGGCCCCCCGACCGCGGTCGCTGACTACGACACGCTTGTGGCGCGTCACGATCACCTCATGGCGCAGGTCCTCTGACGACCTAGGGCCGGGGAGTGTCTGCCACCTGGATATCGAAGGCCACGTCCTCGCCATCGACCGTCTCGACCGTGATGGTGACGTCGTAGGTGCTGCCCTGCGCAGGATCACCGATGACACACGTCATCGTGGCCCCGACCTCTGCGGCGAGGTCAGATGGGCACTCCAGCGGTGGCATCTCATCGAGAGGAACTCCCTGCGACTCTGCCAGTGCCGCGGTGGCCTGCTGCTCGACCTCCGTCGCGGAGAGCGAGGACGTGCCCACGCTCACACTGCACGCCGAGACGAGGAGTGCGGTGATGGCAGCTGACACCATGAGGGAAGTCTTCATGTGTTCAGGCTAGGTGCCGACATCCACCCCAAAGTGTGGATGGAGGTCAGCATGCGGTCAAGAAGGACGCGGAGACATCAGCGGCGTCCGCGTGACCTACTGGCAGAGAAGTCAGCCGCGCTTGTCTTCCGCGATGAGGTAGTTGACTGTCCCCGACGGCCGTTCCGCGATGCGCCACTACGCGGCTTCGCCGCGCGCGGTCGGGGAGCCTCCTGCACCGTCGCGCTCGGCGTCACAAGTGCGGCGCGAGGCCCGGACAAGGCGAGCAACTGGGGTGCTCCTGGGGCGATCCGCTGTGGCGTAACGGCAATCCCCGCCTTGCGGGTCATGGCGGCGACATCGGATGCCTGGTCGCTGGTCTGGAGTGTCACGACGACACCCGAGGCTCCCGCGCGAGCGGTACGACCGGAGCGATGGAGGTAGGCCTTGTGCTCCGTCGGCGGATCCACATGGACCACGAGAGCGACGTCGTCGACATGGATGCCGCGCGCGGCGATGTCCGTGGCCACGAGGACCTTGACCTCGCCGCACCTGAACGCCTCCATGTTCTTCTCGCGCGCCTTCTGCGCCAGGTTGCCCTGAAGGTCGACGGCAGGGATGCCTGCCTGTGTGAGGGAGCGGGCCAGCTTCTTCGCCTGGTGCTTCGTGCGCACGAAGAGCACGGATCGGCCCTCTCCCGCGGCCAGCTCGCGCACGACCTCAGGCTTGTCGGTGGCCCTCACCGTGAGGACGTGATGCTCCATGTCCGGCTCTGTGGTGGCGTCGCTGTCGACCGAATGGGTGATCGGGTTCGTCAGGTACCGCTTGACGAGTGCGTCGACGCCTCGATCCAGCGTGGCAGAGAAGAGCAGGCGCTGACCATCCGCGGGTGTGCAATCGAGGATGCGCTTGACCCCGGGAAGGAAGCCAAGATCCGCCATGTGATCGGCCTCATCGATCACGGTGACTGAGACGTCGTCGAGTCGCACGTGGCCCTGCTTCATGAGGTCCTCGAGTCGGCCGGGGCATGCGACGACGATGTCCACGCCGCGGCTCAGCGCCGCAACCTGCGGACGCTGGCTCACGCCACCGTAAATGGTCGTGGTGGAGAGGCCCGCGGCGCGAGCAAGGGGCTCGATCGTGGACTCCACCTGCGAGGCGAGTTCACGTGTCGGCAGGAGGACCAGTCCCCGCGGACGACCCGCGCGGGTCTTCGTGTGCTGGTCGGCAAGGCGCATGACGAGGGGGAGCGCAAAGGCAACGGTCTTGCCGCTGCCGGTGCGACCACGTCCGAGGACATCGCGACCGGTCAGCGAGTCGGGCAGCGTGACCGCCTGAATGGGAAACGGCGTCGTGATGCCCTGAGCACTCAGGACGTCGATGAGATGTGCAGGGACGCCCCCGCTCGCGAAACTCGTGCGGTCGGCCGGAGCCTTGGCAGGCTTCGACGCCGACCTCGGGTCAGCGGTGCGGATGCTGCTGCCGGATCGGCCACGTGGGCGCGATGAGCGGTGTGCGGAGGTCTGGGTGGAACTCATGGTGATGTGCCTTTCAAGAAGAATCGATGTCCGCCCTTGGCTGACTTCGCAGGGAAGGCATACCGGTGGGCGCGTGGTGAAGGGATAGAGACCAGTTCGGGAGCAGTGCTCCCGGTCACTGGGCCGGAGGCTCGGGTTGACTTCTCAGGTGAGGTCATCCCGGATGAATAAGGAGTCGCCGTGGGCTCAGTGAGTCCCATGAACCGGCGTCGACATCCAGAGTAGCGGACGAACGCTGAAAAGAGAAAACGGTCGCGCGAGCCGGCGGCGGAGATCACAGTCGCAGATCGGTCAGCAATCGTCTCTACGTGACGACTGAGCGCAGGTTGCTCGCGAATGTGGACCAAGGTGTGACGTCACTCGGGGCCCGCGCCCCTATACGAACATGAGCCGGAAGCGTACACAGGAGACATGATGATGTCGCGTACGTCGCTCCGCAGCCTTTGCCTGGTTGCAGGCACATCCTCGATGGCACTGCTCTTGAGTGGGTGCCTCATCCCTATCGGTGGCTCAGGGGAGACATCGTCGTCCGCGGAATCGTCCGCGCCATCAAGCCAAGGTGCCCAGCAGGGAATCGATGGAGCCCGTCCGGCGGTGGTGAGGATCGAGGTCGAGGGTTCGTACGTCGATCCCGCGGAGGGGCGTGTGTCGGCGGGCGGCTCTGGATCGGGTTTCATCATCGATCCGCAAGGCCACGTGGTCACCAACGCACATGTCGTCGAGGGCGCAGGCCTCGTGCGCGTCTACGTCGATGGTCAGGATGAGCCTGTCACCGCGCGCGTCCTAGGAGTGTCGGAGTGCAATGACCTCGCGGTGCTCGACCTCACGGGAGAGGGCTTCCCCTACCTCGCCTGGCAGGAAGAGGCCATCGACACCGGGACCGACGTCTATGTCGCGGGATTCCCCTTGGGCGACCCTGAGTTCAGCATGACGCGAGGCATCATCTCCAAGGCGCGCGCCGACGGCGATTCGTCGTGGGCATCGATCCCCTACGCGCTCGAGCACGATGCTGCCATTCAGCCGGGCAACTCCGGGGGACCTCTGCTCGGTGCGGACGGCCACGTGATCGGCATCAACTACGCATCCTCGGACCCCACGAACACGTCGCAGTACTTCGCCATCCCGTCCGAACTTGCGAGGGATGTTGTCTCGACCCTCGCTGAGGGGACCGATGTGGAATCGCTGGGGATCAACGGCTTCGCGTGGTACGACGCGGAAGAGGAGATCGGCGGCATCTGGGTGTCTGGCGTCCGTGCGGGAAGCGCGGCGAGCAATGTCGGCGTCGAGCCCGGTGACATCCTCTTGAGTCTGGCCGGCCGCGACGTGGTCACGGCTGCCGACAACGCCACCAAGCGGGGCTACTGCGATGTCCTGCGCACCCAGGGCGACACGAACGCGATGGATATCTCCGTCTATCGGCCAGGCACCGGCGAGCTTCTCGAGGGCGAGATCAACAATGCGGTCAAGCCACTCGAGGTCATTGGCAACGTGAATGCGGATGATGGCGATCCGGACAACGATGGCAATACGTCCACTTCGGTGCCCGCGGGTTACAGGAGCGTGACCGATAGCACGGGACGTCTCACGACGGTGGCACCGAACTCCTGGGAGGAGATTCAGCGCGGGGCTTCGGAGACGGACTACGGGCCCGCTTCCCGGATCACCCTGAGCCCGGACGACCACAACTTCCTCGAGGGCAATTCCACCGCCCCCGGTGCGCTCGTCTACTTCTTCGGAGGCATCCCCAAGGCAGAGCTCCTCAACGTGCGCAACTTCCTCATCGATGATTTCGGCTTCGCGAAGGCGTGCATGGACAACGGCGGCACCAACAAGCCGGAGCGCGCGACTGCCAAGTCGGGAGACGACTACTACTGGGTGGAGAAGTACTACCGCGACTGCGGCACCTCGGGGATCGATGGCTACATCACGGCGATGTACTACCCCGAGGCGGATGCCATGGCCGCGATGGTGGGGACGAGCAACAATGACAAGCAATTCGACACCCTCACGAAGATCCTCTTCGGGATCGATGTCAGTTAGGTGGCTGCGCGACGCAGATGAAGGGGTCGAGGCGGCGTTCAGGATGCGGCATGCACTCCGTGGGCATGCACTTCTTCGGCGGTGCGCAGTCCGCTGCGCAGGGCTCCCTCCATGAGCCCTGACCAGTCACCGGCCGTGTGCTCGCCCGCGATGTGCACGCGGCCCAGTGGCGCACCGATGATCTCCGCGTCTCCGGGTCGGGTTGCGGCACCGACACCGGAGTAGGCAAAGGTCGCCCAGGGGTCGTCATCCCATGTGCTGAGCAGCACATGCTCGGGCACAAGGTCGAGGTCAGGGCGCAGGTCGCCTAGGGCCTGCAGCCACTCGCCGGGACCCAACGTGACCTTGAGCCCCTCGAGTGCGGGTGAAGATCCCGAGAAGCAGTGTGCGACGGGTTGCACTGAACCGCTCGCGTCTGTGGCAGTCCAGCACCAGAAGCGCCGCGCGACGTCGAACACGGCGCTGGGCACGGGCACCTGGCTGAGTGGCACGTGGAGTTTGGCAGCATGCCCGCGCACCATCCGCGCCATCGCATCGCGCTGCGCGTCGGGGATTCCCGGCTGCAGGTCGAAGGCCTCCAGCAAGGGAAGTGGAATAGCCATGACGACGGCATCAGCCACGATGCTCGATCCGAGGACGTCAACCTGCACGCCCCCATCCACTGATCGCACTGCTGATGCGGGTGCGCGCAGCCGGACGCGATCGCCCAGGCTCGCGGCCAAGGCCAGGGCCACACTCTGATTGCCCCCGCCGATACGCGCGGTCGGCAAGGGCTGGACCGAGGCGATGGAGTCCAGCAGCACGTGACAGGAGAGTTGATCCTCCGATGCGGCCCAACTCACTGCAGCGCGCGCAGCGATTGCCTGCGCAGCCGCTGAGCCGGGCAGATGCGTGGCGAGGAAGTCCGGAAGCGTGACACGGGGATCTGTCGCTTCAGCTGCAGGCTGTAGGGCTCGCGCGGCTGCGGCGACTTCGTCTGCGGTGACAGGTGCGATGGCGTTGCGCGGCTCGCGCACGTAGTAGGACATGCCCGAGGGTGCGATCGGCAGGTCGAAGCGTCGTGCCAAGTCGTGCATGACGTCGTAGCCCGAGAGCACGAATTCGGCGCCCCGCTCGATGACGGTGTGGCTGTCACCGGGGACGAGCTCCTGCGACCAGACGCGGCCGCCCACGCGATCGCGGGCCTCGAGGACGGTCACGTCGTGCCCTAGGGCGACCAGACGATCTGCGCAGGCCAGGCCTGCGAAGCCTGCCCCAATGACGACGACGCGCACGCATT
>CAZLZC010000056.1:5904-7044 GCA_964563825.1 uncultured Actinomyces sp. | reverse complement strand
CCTTGCCCGTACCGTGCTTCTCCCGGCGGGAGCGGAATTACGGAGTTTCGGGAGCGAATGCCCACGGCTTGACGGAGCTGCCCACCTTGGCGACGCCGATGAGGGCACCGTCGTAGACGGAGTTGTTGGTCGTGACCCCCTTGGCTCCGGGGACACTCACCAACTGCCAGGTCGGCGTACCGAAGGCGCTCGTGGGTCCCCCGGTGCGCGTGACGGTGGCGACTGCCGCGACCGCGCCGTTCTTGCCGTACGTCGTGGTCACGGGCAGCTGGTAGCTGCCGCTCCCGTTGCCCCAGATTCCCTCGAAGTGGGTGAGCGGGCTCGTGGCCTTCTTGGGAAGGATGCCCTTGGGGAAGGAGAAGGTCCTGAAGTTGGTGAACGCCCCCGTCGCCGAGTTGTAGTCGATCAGCGTGGCAACGCCGATGGGGTCGCCGTCGCGGCCGCTGGTCGCGGCCGGCTTCGAGAGTCCCTGGCCGCCGGAGATGGTGTAGCTGCTGCCGCCGTTCCACCAGATGCCATACGCGGTGTGCGTCAGCGAGCGCGACGACCTGGGGTAGACGATGGGCGTCTGCTCATTCGTGGCCGGGTCGTAGATGAAGGCGTAGCCCGCGGGGTTCTTGTCGCCCGCCATGTCGAGATTGCCCACCACAAGGCCGCCGCTCACGCTGTGAAGGAAGGTGTAGTCGGCCGACTTGCCGTTCTTCGTTCCGACGACAGAGGTGAAGTCGGATGCATCCGGAGTGCTGGTGATGGGGCCCTCGTAGTAGAAGCTCTTGGACCCGGTCGTGGTCTTGTAGCTGCCGACCAGCGCGACATCGGTTCCGTCGAGGTTGTCAACGCCGTAGATGCTCGTTGTCGTGCCGGCGTAACTCGCCGGCACGTTCATGTTGGTCCAGGTGCCGGACCCGCTGGGGGCGTCGTCGATGGGCCCCTCGTAGACGAAGCCGTTGGGGAAGCTCGTGCCGACGATGAGGTAGGTGCCGGGAGTGTCGCCTCCCTTGATGCCTTGGAGGGCGTTGCTCTTGCCCGGTGCCGGGTCGGTGCCGGTGTACTGGAACGGGACGACGTAGGTGCCGTCGACCGGCGGGGCCGGGGCCGCCTGTGCGCTGGTGGCCACCAGGGCTGCGGCCGCCACGGCCG
>CAZLZC010000056.1:0-5804 GCA_964563825.1 uncultured Actinomyces sp. | reverse complement strand
GGAAGGTTGCTCCGGGACCAGGCGCCCGGGCAGTAGTGATCCAGCCATGCCGTCCCGAGGCCGGGAGAGACCTCAGCCGGTAGGCCGCGTCCGTCGTCGACGACGGACAGGTGCAGATCGTCACCGTCGACGGACGCGCGCACCTCAATGGCGCGCGCGCCCCCACGCACGGAACCTGCCACCGCCTCCTCGACGATGAGCGCGGCCAGGCTCCACTGCTCGGACCGCGTCGACCCCTCCGGTGCGAGGTCGACCGAGACGTCGGCGATCCCCTGCCACGCGAGTGCGACTTCGGCGATGTGCTCACGCCCGGTGGATCGACTTGCCCATGGCGGGGCGATGGTCTCCAGGCTGCGCAGTCGCTGGTGCGCCGTCATGCGCGCAGCCTCGCGGACCTCCTCGTCGGGGGTCTCGGCCGCTTGGCTGAGATGCACATGCAGCGCCGTCATCTCTGACGACAGGGAATGGTGGACGAAGGCACCCAACTCCGCCTGCAGGAGTTCGTAGTGTCGCCGGTCACCGACGATGCTGAGCGCTTGCGCATCGATACGAGCCTGCAGCGCGTCGAGCAGGATCTGGCGCTCATGCGACAGGCGTTGGTAGATCGACACCGTCCAGCAGCACAGGGACCCGCTCAGGGCGGCGAGGGCGATTCCGCCACGGTCAAGGGGAGCATTGACCAGCACCTGGCCGACGAACGTCGAGATGCCGAAGACGACGGCGGGCATGAGCAGCAACGTCACGAGGCCCACCGCCACCTGATGAGCGGGTGCATGGCGGGCCACCGCGCGAGACAGGACCAGGAGTGCCCAGGTCTCGAGCAGCAGGAGCACTGCGAACCCGAGGCCAAGTCCGTAGCCCAGTCGCGCCACTGATCCGAAGGTGAGGAGGGCGCCGTAGACGGCGAGCGTCAGCCCGATCGGCGGATTCCAGGGTGTGAGGGTGGCGAGGAGCAGTTCCTTCCAGCGCAGCCGAGGCGGATCGAGGGTCGATGACCGCCAGATCGTGCGCGACTCAGGGCGGAGGTCGTCTTCGATGGCGGCGTGGATCACGTCGGCCGCCGCTCGCAAGTCCTTACCGGAGGGATCCGGCACGGCGATCAGCGCCTGCGCTCGCTGCGACGTCTGCGCAAGCGCGCGTGAGATCTCCGTCCAGCGCAGGAGGACCCCGGGCGGCACCTCGCCGTTGATCGCGGCACTCTGCAAGGTCATGCTCTCCGCGACGAGGAGTCGGTAGGAGGTGCGGAAGTCGCGGCCACCCTGCAGGAGGACGCCGCAGAATGCCACCCACAGGACGCTGGCGACAGCGGAGTGGAGACTGCGCAGCCCGAACTCGGCGGCGGTGGGAGACACGAGGTCGAGGGACACGAACCCCAGGGTGAGGATGGTGCCGCGCAAGGCGCCGGCGATGGCGACGCACGTGGCGCGCGCCAGCGGCTGGCTCGCGCGAATCAGGCGGGGAAGGCTGAAGGCGACGATAGTGAAGACGCCCTGCCCCAGCGCGGACCACGCCCACACCTCAGGTGTCGTGGCGATGTCGGGGAGCCCGATGGTGGCGCCCAGGATGATCCCGAGCGGGGCCACCAGCGCCATCGCCGGTGCGGAGACCGACGCGGGGCCGAAGGCTCGGGCGAGCCAGCGCCGGATCATGCGTTACCGCACAGGCGGTGGTATTCGCGCACCAGGAGGATGCGCTGGTTCGTGCCTTCATCCCGGGGAATGTTGAGCCGCTCGCAGATGCGCGCGAGGGTCTGCTCGATCGCACCCGGCGTCACGCCGCGTTCCTTGGCGATCTGAGCACTGGTCGCCCCGGTGGCGACCGAGGCGAGCACCTCGATCTGCACGTCTGTGAGCGGGATGCGTCCCTCCGCCAGGCGCAGCGGCGCGGACCGCGGGGCAAAGGGTGCTCGGGCCACAGCGAACGCCGCCTCCATGAGGCTGGAGAGATCGGCGACGTTCTCCTTGCAGATATAGGCGCATCCGGGCGGAAGTGCCGGCAGGCCTGCGACAGCGAGCCGCGGATCGGCGTAGCTCGTGAGCAGGATGAGGCCGATCTGCGGGCGATCACGACGTAGCGCATGGGCGAGGTCGATGCCGGTGGGACCGACACCGAGATCGAGGTCGAGGATGGCCACCTGGAAGTCGGTCGTGTCCGCGAGTGCCTCGCGGGGGCTCGCGTGCGCGCGAACGGCGAAGCCTCGCGAGGCCAGTGCACCCTGGACAGTCACCCGGGTGAAGTCGTGATCTTCCACGAGCAGGACGTTGAGCGGGGAAGTCATCCCTGCGCACCTCCCACGAATGGGGCGACGAGCGCAGCCCCGTCCGTGAAGGTTACCTGCCGCTAGCGGTCGAAACGGGCACAGCGCCGCAACAGCGGCCTAACCAAGAGAGACAACGCACGTCGTTCTAGCCCCATTGAGGGTGAATGGCACACGATCACCCGGTTCGATTCCCACTCATCGGAGACCACGTACACAGAGATCTCCTTACCGGTACGCCGCTCCCAGGTGAGGCTGCCGGGGTCCACTTGACTAGGTATCGCCATCTAGAGGTTGTTGCGGCGAAGCCGTAGGGCCGACGTCCAGTCCGTCCCGAGGCTCATGGTCCCCACAATGGTCCCCCTGGGGCACTAGCACTCGTCGTCGGATTGACCACTGGGATGAAAGCCGCACACCTTCCACATCGCCCTCGCACTCACGGCGGATAGTAGCGACGGCGTGCCTGGTCTCATGCGAAGCGCGCGGAACTTCCGCCTATCAACCCGTGTTTGCAACAGGTCACGACATAGGCCAGTTGCATCAAGGCTACGTGCAGAACACCGACTACTGCGGAATGCGATTATTCCAGCGCGTGGGGCCCATCTTTGACGGCAGCACAGCAAAAACCAGCGACACGATCCAGCCAATAATCGTGATGAGCCAGAGCCAGGCCCACCAACCCGTGCGATCCGTGTCGTGCAGGCGCCGAATGTAGATCGACAGACTGGGCAGGAAAAACACCAACATGGCAGGCGTGGTCAACGGCCCAGCGTGCCGCCGCCCGCTACCGATCAGGTCAATATTTTCGAGGAACGGGAGATGTTCGAGAAACTCCGCGACGATCAGAACGATCACGATGAAGAGGGTCCACCACCAAAATTCAGATCGGGTGGAACGTGCATTCCAGACGACATAGCCCCGAAAGCCCTTCTTGATCGCGCCGACAAACCCGGTCGGGGGTGGGCTCGAGTATTCGCTCACAGTGCCTTCTTTCATAAACTTCAACACGTCCGGATTCGGCCCAAAGGTGCGGCGAATTTTAACATGCCTCAGGGGTAACCGGTGCAGCCGAGGGCGAACGCACGCTGCGTCACCGGCTCCAGTCCCACAAGATCAAGCAACACATTGGCATCCAAAAGGCAGAACGAGCAGGCCATAGGCACAACCGTGGTCTAGGAATGCGCCCTGACCAGTCAGGGACTGCTCCCGCCCAGGACGAGGATCTAGCCGGCGATCGTGATCGACGGTTGCGAGAGCTCGACGTAGGTCGGTCGACCGCCACCGACTCCGGCTATCTCAACGGTCATGCGGTATCGAGTGCGTCCGAGTCCTGCATCAACCGGGACCATTCCGGCCCAGTAGGCATACACGGGCGTGTAGGGACTCCGGATTCGGTCCGGGGCTCCAAATACCTTGACGTCAAAGCCGGCACCGTAGGCGGCCAGGAACTCTGTGTCCCCCCGGAGAAAGGCGATGTTCAGAATTCGCGCGATCGGCGGATAGGACCCGCACCTCTCGTTGACCTACGAGGATGTCCAAGAAGAAACCAGCGTGCACGTGAGAAAGCCTCGTCCACGTGAACACCTATCTGTCGGGCTGACAGGATTTGAACCTGCGACCCCTTGACCCCCAGTCAAGTGCGCTACCAAGCTGCGCCACAGCCCGCTGTTTTGCCGTTGCTAGGAATGCAACATCAAGCAGCCGCGGAAGCCTATCCGAGCGGCCCACGCCACGGACGTCATCACCGAGTGGCGACCCAGTAGTGATCGCCTGCCGGATCGCCCAGCGGGGAAGTGACCTTCCGGTCAGGGTCCGTGCTCGTGACCGCGTGAGGGGGAACCAGACGCTTTTCCGGGAGTCTGACCTGAAGATATGCGCATTCGGACCTCAGGAGGGCACGCCGTGAAGAGTCTGCTGCAGCCGAAGGTGGCCATCCCGGTCGTCATGGCGGCCATTGTCGTGCTGGGGATCGGTCTCTACCTCTTCCAGCCCTGGCGCATCATCACGAACGTAGAGGTCAATGAAGCGCTGCCTACGGCGGTGGCGACGGAGACTTCGGCCACCCCTGTGCCATCTACGGCCAGCGCTTCACCGGAGGAGCAGTCTCCGTCCGCCGAGCCCACGCCGACACTCACGCCCGCAGAGCCGATCGTGCTCGCGGAGGGCTCCTTCATCTCGCATGAGCACGCGACCACGGGCACGGTGCGCATCCTGGAACTACCCGATGGCAGTCGTATCCTGCGTATCGAGGGGCTGGACACTAGCGACGGGCCCGATCTCAAGGTGTGGCTGAGTGATCAGCCGGTGATCGACGGAGTCGACGGCTGGGGTGTCTTCGACGATGGCGTGTATGTGAGCCTCGGCGATCTGAAGGGCAATAGGGGCAACCAGAACTACCCGATTCCCGCGGATGTCGACCTCGCGGACTACACCGCGGTGTCGATCTGGTGCGAGCGCTTTGCCGTCTCATTTGGAGCCGCTGAGTTCACCGCCTAGCCCTGCAGCGCCCTGTGCGGGACCGAAGACGCCGAACGCACATGTGTGGCACAGCCAAGTCGAATCGAGGTGCACGAAGTTGAGGGCGCCCGTGGGTCATTCCACGAGAAGCTTTCGGAACGTGATGGGGTGGCCAGGGGCGGGGTCGAACCGCCGACCTTCCGATTTTCAGTCGGACGCTCGTACCAACTGAGCTACCTGGCCGTGCGGGCCGCAAAGCGACCCTGGCCGCTTGTGGCGGCCTGGCGACCCCGACGGGACTCGAACCCGCGACCTCCGCCGTGACAGGGCGGCGCGCTAACCAACTGCGCTACGGGGCCTCAGTGGTGCTGAGACCGTGTCCCCAACGGGATTCGAACCCGCGCTGCCGCCTTGAAAGGGCGGAGTCCTAGGCCGCTAGACGATGGGGACCATCGCCTCCGAACCGGCGTCGAAGACTGGGAAAGCATAGGGGAACCACGGTTGGCCGATCCACCGGGGTGGGGCCGTGACTCAGACGCGCAGAAGGGGCCATCCCTTGCTCGGAATGGCCCCTTCTCATGCGTGTCTGGGCCGGGCGTGATGCCGACCCTTAGAAGTCACCCGGGTGTGCCGCCTTCCACGCGCAGGGACCTGGTCGATGCTCCTCCTGCAGGAGGGCCTCGGTGATGGGAGCGATCATGAATCCTCCTCTCACTCGCGGGGGTACCGCTCTTTCAGTGTGCGCCTGCAACGAGGGCACGTCAAGGGCCCTGGGCAGTGGACTCATGCGGGAAGGACCATCATCATGAGGTGTGCCTAGATCCACGTGGGTTCTCGCGGCAGTCATGGCTGCGGGAGTGCTGGGCTTCGGGGCTCCCGCTAGCGCCGCCCCCGTGGTCGACCCCGCGCCGGCCACGATGCGCGTGGGGACCGTCGAACTGCACCGCTGCGCAGTGATGCGCGATGCATGGTGCGGCGCTATTGACCGCCCATGGGATGCCGCGGGCCGCGTGCCCGGCACCCTGAAGGTCGGCTTCGCCTGGATCCCGGCATCGTCGGGCACATCGATCGGCACGCTCGTGCCGCATGA
>CAZLZC010000055.1:9015-13035 GCA_964563825.1 uncultured Actinomyces sp. | reverse complement strand
CGCCCGGACACGGTCACCACGGTGGGTGATACCCGCACGCAGCCGAGCTCCTGAGACCGCGGGTCGGCGAGGAGTGCGGCCAGTGCTGTCTCGTCGTCGCATCGGATGTACGCCGTGGCGATTCCCACGCGGACCGTGCCATGCCTGCGGGCGGCGTCCTCGACGAGGTAGGCGAGGGGCTGGGGCACCGGTGTGCGCGAGATCCGGGCGAGGAAGTCGAGCATCTCGGTGGCATCGCGTCCGGCATCGAGTGCGCGTCGCACGGTGGCGGCACTGAATCGGTAGACGATGGCACCGCCGGTGCTCTCCACATCCGCCATGAGGCGCAGCTCACGAGCGAGGTCTGGGAGAAGCGGTCCGGGAGCGACGGCCGTGAGATCGGCCTGGAGCAGGACGTGGTCGAGGGGCGCCGGCATCGCCGCGCTCACAGCGTCCTGCGCGTCCCCCGCGTCGGTTGCCGCTGACCCGCCCATCTGGGCCAGTGCGCCACCACCGGTGAATCCGAGGATCTCTAACTCCTCGAGGATGGCGCGAATCTGCTCGCTGCGCTGCGCACTCGCCTGGCGCGGTGCGCGGGCATCGATGGATCCGACGACGTCAACAGTGTCGCGGGGGGCGCAGCCTGCGGGGAGGGAGCCGAGGACCGCGATCACCTGCTCACGGAGGAAGGGCTGCCCTCGCCGCTCCACGTCATCGGAGAGGGCGTTGGCCTCGGCACCCACGAGTGCGGGCGCGCGCGGGCTTGTCCACCAGGCCCGAGCAAGGCGCAGCCACTGCTCGGCGAGCGGGGCGTCGTGCCAATCGTCGTAGGCGGTCGTCGGCCGCCAGTGCTCTTCTGCCTCCCCATCCTTGCCGATGAGTTGTGCGGCGTACGCCGTCTCGATCCACAGCGCCGCGGTCCGCTCATCCACCTCGATGGTGCGCGCTGCGGTGGAGAGGTCTCGCACTCCCAGGCCGCCTTTGCGCAGCACCGCGGGTGCGTCGTCGCCAGCCCACGCTTCAGCGATCGCGATCACGCCCAGCACTGTGGCCAGCGCATGCTGTCCAGCGGTGCGCTCGACGAGCGCCGCGTCTCGCTCGATGGTCGCCACGGGTGGGGGTGGCCAATCCACGCTCGCTGCACCCGCCCCTGACAACGACTCGCGTGCGGTGCGCACAAGTCGAAGGGCGTCATCGTCGCCCCACACCAGAGCGAGTTCGCGCAATCGCCTGAGTGCATCGGTCACGACAACCGCACGACCGGAATCGAAGGCGGCGAGGACAGCATCGCTGCTGCACGGTTCGGCCTCGGCGATGACGGCAGCGACCGCCAGGGTGAGGCCGTCGAGACGGTCGAGTGCGCGCGCCGTAGACACGGCCGATCCCGCACGTGAGGCCAGCGCCGTCATGTCGGCGGGGACGGGGTGCAGCAGATCAGGGCGCCCCGCCAGCAGACGTCCCAGCTCGTCGTCGGATCGACCGCGCAGGTCGTCGGCGAGGCTGCGGAGGGGCACCGGATGACGTTACCCCTAGGCTTACGCGGTGCGCTCCGTTGGCTTCGATCTCGACATGACCCTGGTGGACTCAGCGAACAGCATCGCTACGTCCCTTCAGCATGTGATGGCCCAGTACGGCGTCGAGGCCGACGGCGGTGAGCTCCGGGCAACGATCGGCCTGCCCCTGGACCTCGTCTTCCCCCGCTGGCTCCCCGACGAGCCGTACGACGTCCTCCTGGCTGCCTACCGCGAGCACTACATCGAGCACGGCATCCCGCTCACCCGTCCCATGCCCGGCGCCGCTGAGGCCATCGCGAGCGTGCGCGAGCGAGGTGACCGCGTGCTCATCGTCACCGCGAAGTACGGGGTTTCCGCGCGCCTGGCGCTCCAAGCAGCCGGGCTCGTCGCCGACGAGGTCGTCGGCGACCTCTTCGCCGAGGACAAGGCGTCTGCTCTTCTCGAGCACGATGCATGGGTGTATGTAGGCGATCATCCCGGCGATGTGCGCGCAGCTCGCACGGCGGGCGTGCACGCGGTCGTCGTAGCGACGGGCCCTACGTCGGTCGAAGCCTTGCACGCGGCAGGTCCTGACGTGGTGCTGCCAGACCTCACGCATCTGCCTGCCTGGCTGGCCAGCGCCTAGCGCCGCCCTAGCCTCGCCGCCGCGAGCGGGCCGACACGGCGAGCCCGGCGATGACCAGGGCGAGGCCGATTCCGGTGATCATCGAGAGGAACCACCAGGCTGACGGGAGCTCCAGGCTCGGGATAACCAGGGGGAGCATGGCGATGACCGTGCACACCAGCCCGATGACCGTCACGACGGCGCCGATCCTGAGGAGTCGATCGCCGGGGGAGGCGGGGGATGCCATGGCGCCACCCTAGGGGCGCGTGAGCCTCCGGCCCCGTCTAGCCTGGTGTCCTGAGCCCATTCGGGCGCTGGATATGAGAAGGGGCTGCCATGCCGACCGGCAAGGTCAGGTGGTACGACGTGGACAAGGGCTTCGGCTTCCTTGCGTCGGATGACGGCGAGGATGTGTTCGTGCATGCCTCGGTGCTGCCTGCGGGCACCACCTCGCTCAAGCAGGGCGCGAAGGTCGAGTTCGGCGTCGTCGATGGCAAGCGCGGCAAGCAGGCCCTGAGTGTGACCGTTCTCGAGCAGCCGACCTCCATCGTCAAGGCGGGGCGTAAGCCCGCGGAGGATGTCGCCATCATCCTCGAGGACCTCATCAAGCTGATGGACAGCGCTTCCAATCAACTTCGCCGTGGCCGCTACCCGAGCGATGACCACTGCCGCAAGCTCGCCGCTGTCATGCGGGCCGTCGCCGACGACTTCGACGTCTGAGGGGCCGATCCCATGTTGCGCCGATTCGGCCGTCCCGTGCTTGCTGGTTCCCTCGCCCTCGTGGGCGTCCTTGCGCTGACCGCGTGCGAGAAGCCCCCGCCCGGCGTCTCCGTGGTGTCGGGCATGACGTCTGCGTATCGCGCTGCACTGTGCTGGTCGTTCGACGGTGAGCCACTGAGTGCAGAGACCTGCGCTCAGGATGTGGTGACCGAGGCACTCGACGGCGCCGACGTCGCTCGCATCCCGGTGATTCCCGGTCAGGTCATCGGCATCAGCGTCGACCCGGTGGTGGCGGACGCGGGCTGGTATCCGGTCATCGGCTCCCAGCGACTCACGCAACAGCCCATCACCTCGACGTACTACCGCTTCACCTACCCCGACCTGCAGGAGGTCCCGGCCGACGGCGTCTCGCTTCAGGTCGTGGCGGGCGCCGAGGGCACTCTCGGCCTGTGGGTCTTCCAACTCATCCCTTCGCCCGGAGTGGAGTGATGCGTTGATGTCTGACACCGTGCTCTCGAAGTCCACCGATCTTGCTCGCGCCGCTGCCGAGGAGGACGCACCCTGGGGGACGGTTGGCGATCACGTCGGGGTCGAGTTCGACGACGAGCGCGTGGCCACCCACTACTTCGTGTGCCTTGATCCGGCGTACGTCGGCTGGCGCTGGTCGGTGACGGTCGCTCGCGCACCGCGAGCCAAGGCCGCGACCGTGGACGAGGTGGTCCTGCTGCCCGGACCGGATGCGCTTGTGGCTCCGTCCTGGGTGCCGTGGGCCGAGCGCGTGCGTCCCGGTGACTTGGCCGTCGGCACCATCTGGCCGACGCCCGCAGACGACCCGCGACTCACGGCTGGCTTCACCGGTCTGGATGACCTGGAGGGGGCGACCGACCGCAGCCCCGTCCACCCCAGCCAGTGGGAGATCGGTCTCGGACGGTCGCGCGTGCTCTCGGCTCACGGCCGCGACGATGCGGCGGACCGTTGGTGGTCGGGTGAGCGCGGCCCGGAGGCCCCGATGGCGCGCTCGGTGTCGCAGACGTGCGCATCATGCGGATTCCTCCTGCCTATCGGCGGGCCCCTGAGTCAGGCCTTCGGGATCTGCGCCCACGACATGTCGCCCGCCGATGGTTGTGTCGTGTCACTGGCCTTTGGATGCGGAGCGCACTCCGAGATCGCCCTAGCCGAGAAGGAGCCGGTGGGTGCCCCCAC
>CAZLZC010000055.1:2998-8915 GCA_964563825.1 uncultured Actinomyces sp. | reverse complement strand
GCCGCGACTCCGTCATCGTCCCGGCTGCGCAGGGCAGGGTCAGCCTCGATCTGCTCGATCGTGAGGCGTGCGTCCACTCGGGCAGGCTAGCGGGTCGGTATGCGCGGTGGGGGATCCCTAGAGTGGTCGTATGGACCACCGCGCGCGACGCCTCGTGACCGTAGGGGTCCTCGTGCTCCTGGTCGCCGCCGTCATCGTCGCCGCTCTCACGCGCTGACCCCGACCTCGACCTCGACCAGCGTCGGATGCTGCGTCCCTGTGGATGACGCGGGCCGTGGCAAGGTTGCCAGCGTTGGACGCCGCGTCCCTGTGGATAACGCCGGCCGTGGCAAGGTTGCCAGCGTCGGATGCTGCGTGCCTGTGGACAATCGAGGACCGCGACTGCATGCCACGGCTGCTGCTCGCGTGGTGTGCATGAGGCGAGCGTAGATCCCCCCTGTGACAGTGAGAGCCCTACGCGCGCACGTCCTCCGGGACGCGCTTCCACAGGAGCAGCGCAAAACTCGCTGCGAAGAACAGAAGCATCACCGCGAATGCTTTGTGCACGCCCCACGAATCAGCGAGTGCTGCGAGCGCGAATGGTGCGACACCGCTCATGATGCCGATGCCGGCGCTCGTCCAGCCGGCGGCGCGATCGGGCTGACCCGCCGAAGCGCGCATGGCACGGCCGATGCCGAGGGGAAAGTGCATTCCGATTCCTACGCCGATGAGGACCAATCCGATGATGAGAGGTACGGCACCGGTCACGAGCCAGGTGTAGACGAAGGCCGCTGCAGCGAAGAGGATCGATCCACCAAACACCAGTTCCGATGACACGCGTTCGACGAGTCGCGAGCCCACGAGCCGTCCGATGATCATGCCGACGACGATCGCGGCGATAGTCGCCGACGCGGATCCGGCCTCGAGTCCGCCGCGCTCGCGCAGCAGGTCTGGCCCCCACTGCAGCAGCGTGATCTCGACGCTGGTGAGCAGGATGAGTGTGAGCACGGCCCACCACACGAGTCCGGGCAGGCGAGGTGCATCCGCACGTGACTCCATGTCGGTACCGACGTTGAACGCATCGACTGTCCGTCCGCGGAGCACCTCGAGTGCGATGGCCACGAAGACGAGGAGGAGTAGGCCTAGGCGCCAGCCCAGAATCGTCGTCGCCGCGACGCCGACCGCAAGGATGCCGATGAGTGACGCGCTGGAAGCCACGAGGTTGGCTTCCGCTAGCGAAGCATCGGCCGCTGCACCCTGTCGCGCTTCGAGATAGGCGCTGACGCCGACAGCACAGAAACTGGCTCCCAGTGAACCGATGAAGGGGCCCGTGGCTACCAGCCACAGCGGTCCATCGGAGATGTAGAGCAGGGTGCCGGTGGCGATAGCCAATGCTCCGGCCCGGAGCATCGCGCCGCGACCCCAGCGCCGGACGATGGACGCGGCAAGGAAACTGCCGAGCGTGCCGCCAGCGGCAAGCGAGATGCTTAGGAGTGAGGCGGCCGTACGCGAGAGTCCCTCATCGTCGCGAAGCAGCGTGAGGGATGCGCCGAAGGCGTAGACGAACCATCCGAGAAGTCCCAGTTGGGCATAGGCGAGCAGGGTCGTGCGATCCCTGATGGGCCTCACGACGGGGTGCAGCACCCCATCGTCGGTCACGTGAGCTGGGATACGACGTAGTCGATCGAGCGCGTCAACTGCCGGACATCATCGGGCTCAACCGCGGGGAAGACTGCAACGCGAATCTGATTTCGTCCCAGCTTGCGGTAGGGCTCGGTGTCGACGATGCCGTTGGCGCGCAGCGCCTTGGTGATGCGTGTGGCATCGATACTGTCGTCGAAGTCGATCGTCGCGACCACGGCGGAGCGCTTGGCCGGGTCGGTGACGAAGGGCTGTGCGACGGGGCTCGCCTCGGCCCAGTCGTAGAGGATCCCCGACGACTCGGCTGTGCGCGCGGTGCACCAGTCGAGGCCGCCGTTGCCGAGGAACCAGTCGACCTGCTCCGCCATGAGGTAGATCGTGGCGAGCGCGGGCGTGTTGTAGGTCTGGTCCTGGCGGGAGTTGTCGACGGCGATCGACAGGTCGAGGAACGCCGGGGTCCAGCGGCCGCTGGCGGAGATCTCCTCCACTCGAGCGAGAGCCGCCGGTGACATGAGCGCGAACCACAGCCCGCCGTCGGAGCCGAAGCTCTTTTGCGGGGCGAAGTAGTAGACGTCGGTCTGCGCGGCGTCCAGCGGTAGGCCACCGGCCCCCGAAGTGGCGTCGGTGAGCACGAGCGCCCCGGGGTCGGCTCCCGGCACGCGCACGGGAGGGATCGCCACGCCGGTGGATGTCTCATTGTGTGGGGTGCAGTAGGCATCGATCCCCGCCTCGGCCGCGAAGGCAGGCGCGTCGCCGGGATCAGCCTTGATGATGGTGGGGTCGCCAAGATGCGGCGCGTCCTTGGCGGCCGTCGCGAATTTCGCACCGAACTCGCCGAAGGAGAGGAACTGGGCGCGGTCGCGGATGAGACCGAAGGTTGCGATATCCCAGAAGGCGGTCGACCCACCGTTGCCAAGGATCACCTCATACCCGTCGGGCAGGGAAAACAGATCCGAGAGGCCCGCGCGGAGTCGACCCACCTGCGACTTGACGGTCTTCTGCCGATGCGAGGTGCCGAGGTAGGTGCCGGCGACATCGAGAAGGCCGCTCACCTGCTCCCGGCGCACCTTGGAAGGGCCCGCACCGAAGCGGCCGTCACTGGGCAGGAGATGAGCGGGGATGGTGATGTCGTCGGTCACCGGGCAAGGCTACGCAGTGCAGATCTCAGCGTCGGACCGAGGTCGGTCGGGATTCGCGCGTCGATGGTGTGTAGCCCGATGGAGCGACCATCTGCGCATCCCAGCCGGGCACTGCCTCGGGGATGCGCGGTCCGGGACCGACGTACCTGGCCGACGGGCGCACGAGTCGCCCCGTGCGCTTCTGCTCCAGGACGTGAGCACTCCACCCAGCGAGTCGAGCGCAGGTGAACATCGAGGTGAACATCTGAGGGGGCACCTCGGCGAAGTCGAGCATGATCGCCGCCCAGAACTCGACGTTCGTCTCGAGGATGCGATCGGGTCGACGGGAACGAAGCTCGGCGAGTGCGGCAGTCTCGAGCGCGAGCGCGACCTCGTAGCGCGGTGCATTGAGCTCCTGCGCCGTACGCCGTAGCACTCGGGCGCGCGGGTCCTCGGCGCGATAGACACGGTGACCGAAGCCCATGAGGCGCTGGCCGCGATCGAGTACGCCGCGGACGTAGCCCTCGGCGTCACCAGTGCGCTCGATTTCCTGGATCATGCCGAGCACGCGTGAGGGCGCACCGCCGTGCAGCGGACCGCTCATGGCACCGATGGCCCCGGAGATGGCTGCCGCGACGTCCGCACCGGTCGATGCGATCACGCGAGCTGTGAATGTCGAGGCGTTCATGCCGTGCTCGGCGGCAGACACGAAGTAGGCGTCGACGGCCTGGACGTGGCGGGGATCCGGCTCCCCGCGCCAGCGCGTCATGAAGCGCTCCACGATCGTGCTCGCGTCATCGATACGAGTCTGGGGGACCATGGGGACGCCGAGGCCGCGGGCGGCCTGCGCCACGAATGACATGGCCATGACGGAGACATGCGCGAGGTTCTCGCGTGCCGTGTCGTCGTCGATATCGAGTAGCGGCTTGAGGCCCCACCCCGGCGCGAGCATCGCGATGGCCGACTGCACGTCGACGCGCACGTCGCCGGAGTGGACCGGAATCGGGTACGGCTCGGCGGGCGGGAGGCCCGGGTTGAACTCGTTGTCGACGAGCAGGCCCCAGACGTTGCCGTAGGAGACCCGCCCCACGAGGTCCTCGATGTCGATGCCGCGGTAGCGCAGCGAGCCGCCATCACGGTCGGGCTCGGCGATCTGGGTCTCGAATGCGACGACACCCTCGAGGCCGGGCACGAAATCGCTCATGGGCCCATTCAACCCCACGGCCGGCGCACCGGTTTGCGGGGCAGAGGAGGCGGCATCCCTGATCGGGCGGGCTCCTCCGCTGAGTCGGCGGTGCCGACCGGACCGGGTCGTGATGGGATCGGCCCGTGACGGACGAGCACGACCTCAGGGCGATGCGCCTGTCCTATGACCGGGGCACCCTGGTCGAGGCGGACCTCGCCCCGAATCCCCTGGCGCAATTCCGGCAGTGGTTGGCAGACGCGGTCGCGGAGGGGATCGTGGAGCCCAACGCCATGGTGCTCTCGACTGTGTCGGCCGAAGGGGTGCCGAGTGCGCGCACCGTGCTCTTGAAGGAGGCCGACGCGCGCGGCTTCGCTTTCTACACCAACCTCGCCTCGCGCAAGGGACGTGAACTCGACGCCACACGACGAGCGGCATGCGTCTTCCCGTGGTTGCCCCTGCATCGGCAGGTCGTTGTCGTCGGCACGACCATCGAGGTGTCGCGCGATGAGGCCGCCGACTACTTCGCCTCGCGTCCGCACGGCTCGCGCCTTGGTGCGTGGGCGAGCCGGCAGTCCGAGATCATCGACGATCGCGCGGTGCTTGACCATCGTCACGCACAACTGCTCGAGCGATTCCCCGATGACGTGCCGCTGCCTGACTTCTGGGGCGGGTGGATCGTCGTACCCGAATCAGTGGAGTTTTGGCAGGGACGCGAGTCGCGCCTGCACGACCGGCTCCGCTATCGCCGCGTGCGCGAAGGCGGACTCGACGACGCGGGAGCGTGGGTCGTCGAGCGACTCTCACCCTGAGATGGCCCGACTCTTCGTCGACCTCACCCCCCTGCGCGAGAGCGCCCCCTTCCGGCGCCTGTGGATCGGCCACAGCGTGGGCACGGCCGGCCAGCAGATGACGTCGGTCGCCGTCGCGCTCGAGGTTTACGACCTCACGGGATCCTCCTGGGCGGTCGGTCTCACCGGCCTCTTCCAACTCGTGCCACTCGTCGTCCTCGGCCTCTACGGCGGTGCCCTGATCGACCGCTTCGATCGCCGGAAGGTGGCGCTTATCGCGACGGTTGGGCTGTGGGCCAGCACGCTGGCCTTCGTCCTGCAGTCCCTGGCTGGAGCAGACTCGGTTGCGCTGCTTTACGCGATCATCGCGGTGCAGTCGGGCTTCTTCGCCGTCGCTAATCCGGCGCGCCAGGCCATCGTGCCGCGCCTCGTGCCCCTGCACCTGCTGCCCGCGGCCAATGCACTCAACACGTTGACCTGGGGGCTTGCCTTCACGATCGGACCGGTGATCGCGGGTTTCCTCATCGCCGGCACAGGCACGGTGTCGACCGTCTACCTCCTCGATCTCGTGGTCTTCGGCATCGCTGTCTGGGCGATGTGGCGCTTGCCCTCGCTCCCGCCGGAGGGTGTGGCGCCCAATGCCGCGCGCGGCTGGCGCAGCGTGCTCGAGGGGATCCGTTTCCTTAAGGGCAAGCGGAATCTGCAGATGTCCTTCTACCTCGACGTCGTCGCGATGGTCTTCGGCATGCCGCGCGCCCTCTTCCCTGCCATCGCCACGGCTTGGTACGGCGGCTCACTCGCCGACGTCGCCCTTATCGTCGGCCTGCTGTCCGCCGCGCCCGCTGTGGGATCCATCGTCGCCACCGTCCTCTCCGGACCACTCGGCAAGGTCCGTCGTCAGGGGCTCGCTGTCGTCATCTCCATCTGCATCTGGGGTGGCGCCATCGCGGTCTTCGGCCTCGTCCGCTCGCTTCCCGTGGCGCTCGCCCTGCTGGCCATCGCGGGCGGAGCGGATGCGGTGAGCGCGATCTTCCGCTCGACGATCCTGCAGGCAGCGACACCCGACGACTATCGCGGGCGGCTGCAGGGCATCTTCACCGTTGTCGTGGTGGGTGGGCCGCGCCTCGGCGATGTCGAGGCCGGTGCTGTTGCTGGAGTCTTCGGCGAGACCGTGTCCGCCGTCTCGGGAGGACTGCTCTGCCTCG
>CAZLZC010000055.1:0-2898 GCA_964563825.1 uncultured Actinomyces sp. | reverse complement strand
CCTTAGTCACCCACTCGCATCCGAAAACGACGCTTCGTGACAGTTATGGGGGTCCTTAAGTGTCACCAAGCGTCGTTTTCGCGATGGGACGCGCCGGGCCTACGGGAGCCGAGGTGATGCGCTCGGCCTACGGCAGGTAGGCGTCGAGGATGCGGGAGAGCAGTTCGTCGGGCGCGAGCTCCTGTGCCTTGGCCTCGGCCCGCAGCCGCTTGCGCACCGACTTCGGCACGCGTGCACCGAGGTCGACGTACTTGTCCTTGGCGGGCCCCGTGATGGCATCGGCCGCCGTAGCGCCCTTGCCGGCCTTCAGGCTCTTGGACTTCGACTTGCCCTTGCCCTCCTTCACGCCGCCGGGGATGGGCGCTGGCAGGGGACGCCCGCTCACGGGGTGCAGGTCGGCATCGGGGGCGCGACTCAGCGCCGGCTTGGGCGTCTGCGGTGCCATGGGTCCTCCGGAAGGGGCTGTGGGCCAACAGTACGTCGGTCAGGCGAGCAAGCGGTCGAGGATGTCGTCGAAGGCATCACTCACTTCAGCGGCGCCGGGTGAGCGCCAGGCCTGCACGGGTACGCCTGCGCCCTGGGCCTGCTGCACGGCGGAGCGTTCGGGGATGACCGGGTCGAGCACAAGGTCGCCGTAGACCTGCCTCAACTCTTCGATGCGGTAGCGATGCTCTGAGAGATTGCCGCGCACGCGATTGACGAGCACGCCCGCGGGCTGCAGGCGCAGGTTGACCGACGTGCGCGCAGCCTCGACCGCGAGCAGTGCGCGTGTCGCTCCCTGCAGGGCGAAGAAGCCCGGCTCGGTGACGACGAGTGCACTCTCTGCCGCGGCCAGGCCATTGCGAGTGAGCTCATCCAACGACGGCGGGCAATCGATGAGGATGAGGTCATAGCCGTCAGTCACGCCCGCGAGGCTCACGCGCAGGCGCGTGGCCGAGTCCTGGCCCTCCGGCCGATTGCGGTGGGCCACCGCCTCCTCACTGGGAAGCAGATCGACCTGCGGGCCCCATCCGGTGCTCACGATGGCCTCACGGGCGATACCCGGGCGACCATCGGCCAGGACGTCTCCGATGGTGAAGGAGAAGGGTGGCGGATCGAGTGCCACGGTCGCGTTGGCCTGCGGATCGAGATCGATGACGAGCACCCGGATACCCCGAACCCACGCGGCGCCAGCCAGGCCGAGCACGGTTGTGCTCTTGCCCACGCCGCCCTTGAGGGACAGCACCGCGACCGCCGACATGGACCCGAGTGTCTCAGGTCTTCGGGCTGCCCTTCATCTGGGCGAATCGGTCCAGCGCCTCGAGGCGCTCAGCAGCATGGTCGACGATCCGCTCGGGATAGCCGTGGTCGTAGCCGCCGAGGGTGTCCCAGGGCGTGTGCACGGTCTTGCCGGTCAGGTGCGCCAACTCCGGCACGTAGCGACGCACGTAGTCGCCATCCGGGTCGAATCTCTCTCCCTGCCCCACGGGATTGAAGACACGGTGGTACGGCGACGCATCGGTGCCGCAGCCCGCCGTCCACTGCCATCCGTGAGAGTTGCTCGCCAGATCGCCATCGCGCAGCCACCGCATGAAGTGCGCGGCGCCGCGCTGCCAGGGCAGATGCAGATCCTTGACCAGGAAACTCGCCACCACCATGCGCACGCGATTGTGCATCCAGCCCTCGGCGAGAAGCTGCCGCATCCCGGCATCGACAAACGGGTAGCCGGTGCGACCGGCAGCCCAGGCCGCGAAGAGCGCATCGGCCTGCTCACCGGAGTCCCACGCGAAGTCATCGTCGAACCGCACATCCATCGACGCGCGTGCGCTCTCGGGACGCTGGTGCATGACGTCTGCGTAGAACTCCCGCCACGCGATCTCCTTGCGGAATGTCTCATCACCTGCTGAGTCGCCGAGGTCGGCGAGCATCGTGCGCGGGTGGATCTCACCCCACTTCAGGTGATGGCCCATCGACGACGTGCCGTCGAGAGCGGGGAAGTTGCGCGTGTCGTCATACGCCGCAAGGCCCGCAGCGCGGAAGGCAGCCCATCTCTCCAGCGCTGCAGCCTCTCCTGCCGCCGGAAGCGCGAAGGGCAGATCCGGGCGCTCGGGGTAGCCGTGGCACTCGAGCGGCATGACGTACTCCGCCTCTACGTCAGCGGCTGGCGCGCGCCACCCGTGGCGCATCCAGGCGCGATAGAACGGCGTATAGACGCGGTACGCCGTGCCGTCGTCCTTGGTCACCCGGCCCGGAGCGACGGCGTACGGCGACCCCGTGACCACGAGGTCGATGCCTTGCTCGGCAAGGGCGGCGCGCACGCGCTCATCGCGCTGCACTCCGTAGGGGCCGTAGTCAGCGGCGATGTGCACCTGGCTCGCGCCTGTTGCCTGGGCGACCGCGACGACATGCTCGACGGGATTGCCGTGCTGCAGGAGCAGTTGGCCGCCCAGGTCGGCGTCGAGTGCGCGCAGGGAGTCGACGAGGTAGGCGCGGCGTACATCGCTCGCGGGCTCCCACACGGCTGGGTCGACGACGAAGAGCGGCACGACCTGCCCGTCGAGGGCGGCTGCGGCGCTGAGTGCGGGGTTGTCCCCCAGGCGTAGGTCGCGACGGAACCAGGCGACGGCGGGCACCCTCGCAGGCTAGGGGTCGCGGGGCCCGGGGGCATCCCGACCCAGTGGGACGTTCAGCGAGGAGCCGACCGGGGGAGAGGCGGGGGGTCGGCGCATGGGGTTGAATGCTGGACGTGAGCGACCTCATCGACACCACGGAGATGTACCTCCGGACGGTCTTCGAGCTCGAGGAGGAGGGCATCGTGCCCCTGCGCGCTCGCATCGCGGAGCGCCTCGGACAGAGCGGCCCCACGGTCTCTCAGACGGTCGCGCGCATGGAGCGTGACGGCTTGCTCACCGTCGAGGG
>CAZLZC010000054.1:7736-13096 GCA_964563825.1 uncultured Actinomyces sp. | reverse complement strand
CGGCGAGGGCATCGTCAAGTCCATCGAGCAGGTCCCGCTGGGACGGCGCCGCAGGCAGGCGCACGTTGACGAAGGCCTCTCGCCTCAGTGCGCTATCGGCCAGGACGTGGGCCGCGAAATGCGCGTCCGTCGCCGCGGGCGCGATGTCCACGAGGTTGCCGCCGGAATCCAGCAGCATCTCGACCTGCTCACGGGCTTCCGGCCGATCGGTGCCTCGGCCCCACGTCGCCGTGCCCAGGCCGAGAGTGCCGACATGGGCGCCCGTCGTACCGAGTCTGCGTCGCTCCACGTGGGCAACCTAGCCACGATCAGGGGCGGATAGGCTCGCCCGACACGCGCAAGGCCACGGCTCCGCCGAGGGTGCGCACCGGAATCGGGAGGGCTCATGCAGCTCGGTCTCAACCTCGGCTACTGGGGCGCCGGCAACGACGCCGACAACCTGGCGCAGGCGCGTGAGGCCGACCAGTGCGGTTACGCCGTCGTGTGGGCAGCTGAGGCCTACGGGTCGGATGCCGCCACGGTCCTTGCATGGGTCGCGGCTCAGACCGAGCGCATCGACGTCGGGTCTGCGATCTTCCAGATCCCGGGACGGACTCCCGCCAACACGGCCATGACCGCAGCAACGCTCGACACGCTTTCCGGCGGTCGCTTCCGCCTGGGACTGGGGGTCTCTGGGCCGCAGGTGTCGGAGGGATGGCACGGAGTCCGCTTCGACAAGCCACTTACCCGTACCCGGGAGTACGTGGCCATCGTTCGCAAGGCACTCGCGCGCGAGCGGCTTACCTTCGATGGCGAGTTCTTCACCCTTCCGCTGCCCGACGGTCCCGGTAAGGCGCTCACCCTCACCGTCCACCCCGTGCGGGAGCGGATCCCCATCTATCTGGCGGCCGTGGGACCCCGCAACCTCGAGCTCGCTGGTGAGATCGCCGATGGCTGGCTCGCGATCTTCTTTGACCCGGACCACTCTGACGAGCTCCTCGGCCACATCCGCACCGGACGGGAGAAGGCCGGGCTGGGCATAGACGGTTTCGACATCGTCCCCACGGTGCCGGTCATCATCGGAGATGACATCGAGGCGTGCGCCGAGCCAGTGCGCGCCTACTGCGCCCTGTACATCGGCGGTATGGGCTCGCGTGAGAAGAACTTCTACAACGCGCTCGCCGTCAGGATGGGCTTCGGTGACGCGGCAGCGCGGATTCAGGATCTCTACCTCGCCAAGGACTACGCCGGAGCCGCCGCTGCTGTCCCGTTGGAGTTCATCCAGCGCACCTCGCTCATCGGCCCACCGGATGTCATCGTGGAAAGACTCAAGGCCTATGCGGCTGCAGGAGTCACCACTCTGACCCTCGCCAGCTACCACGGGACGCTCGAGGACCGACTGGAGCAACTGCGGCTGATGCCCGAGTTGCTCGCGCAGGCGGGACTCGCGGAGGCATAGGGGCGATGCGATTCGAGACAGGGCCACGGCAGACGCCATGACGTGGTTCGAGGCGATCGTTCTCGGGGTGATCCAGGGGCTGACGGAGTTCCTGCCGATTTCCTCAAGCGCGCACATCCTGGTGCTGTCGCGGATCTTCGGTTGGGGAGATCCCGGGGCGGCTTTCACCGCCGTCACGCAGATCGGCACGGAAGCGGCGGTCCTCATCTACTTCCGTCATGACATCGCACGGATCCTGAGTGCCTGGGCACGCAGCCTGGTGCGCGCCGACGCTCGGGGCACGCCGGACGCTCGGCTCGGGTGGTACGTGATCCTCGGGACGATCCCCATCGTGGTCCTTGGCCTGGTATTCACCGAGCAGATCGAAACGGTGGCGCGCAATCTGTGGATCACGGCGACGATGCTCGCGTTCTTTGGCGTGCTGCTGGGTCTCGCCGACAGATACGGCCGCAAGGACCGCGAGATCAGCAGCATGACGACCCGCAATGCCTTCGCTCTGGGCTGCGCGCAAGCACTCGCGCTGATCCCCGGGGTGTCGCGTTCAGGTGCCACCATCACGATGGGGCTCACCCTGGGCTATTCCCGAGAAGCAGCTACCCGCTATGCCTTCCTCCTCGCGATCCCTGCGGTTCTCGGGTCGGGCTTTTACGAGGCGACGCGCATCGGTGACGATCCCCAGGTGGCCTGGGGGCAGACCCTCGTTGCCACCGCCATCGCCTTCACCGTGGGGTACGCCGTCATCGCCTGGCTGCTGCGCTACCTCCGGACAGGGTCGTACCTGCCGTTCGTTGCCTACCGCCTCGCGCTCGCAGCGCTTATCGTCGTGTTGCTCGTCACCGGCACCATCACGGCAACGTGAGGCCTAGAGCCACCCGGACTTCTTGAACCCGCGGTAGAGGAGGAGGCATATGGTGGCCATCACGCCAAGGACCAGGGGGTAGCCAAAGGTCCAGTGCAACTCCGGCATGTTGTCGAAGTTCATGCCGTAGATCCCTGCTATCGCGGTGGGGACGGCAATGATGGCCGCCCAGGCGGAAATCTTGCGCATGTCCATGTTTTGGAGCAGATCCTGGCGCGCGGTGCTGGCCATGAGCATGGTCATCAAAGTGGAATCGAATCCATCGACCATGTCGCCGGCACGCAGGATGTTGTCACCGACATCGCGAAGAAAGGGTTGCAGCGGGGGTGGCACCAGGGGCAGTGATCCCCTCGACAGGCGCTGGGAGTCGGGCAGCAGGGGCTGCACCGCCCTGCGCATCTCGATGTTCTCACGGTTGAGTCGGTAGATCCGGTTGGCGGCCTGGGAGGGATGGTCCGAGAAGACCTGCTGCTCAATCTCCTCGATGTCTGACTGGATGGCCTCGCCGACCTCGAGGTACTGCCGCGCGACAACGTCCGCGATCGCCCAAAACACGGAGAGCGGGCCTGTCGCCGCGAGCTCGGGCTGTGCTGCCAGTCGCGCAGCAACGATGTCGGTGTCTTCTGCCCTGCCCATGCGCATGGTGACGGCGTACCCCGGTCCGACGAAGCACGCGACCTGGCCGGTCTCGACATCAGAGGTGTCGTCAACCCACTCCAGGACCTTCAGCAGCACGAAGAGGCTCTTGTCGCCGATGTCGATCTTGGCCCGCTGCTGACGTGATGTGGCGTCCTCGATGAGAAGGGGCTCCAGATGGAAGACGTGAGCGACGAGATCCACCTCGGCCCTGCTGGGGTCAGCCAGCGCGACCCAGGTGAAGTCGGTCGGGGCGTGGACGGCGTCGCGGGCCGCTTCGAGATCCTGTTGAGTGGGCTCCGCGCCCGTGGGGCCCGACCGTGGGTCGAGGTGCCCCTCCCGATAGGTCCCCATGATCCGGATCACGTGTTGCCTCCCATGGCGGCGGCCGGGGGCCGCATTCTCCGATAGCGTCGCGGCATGCCGCTGGTAATCCTCGTCCGCCATGGTCGCACGCCGGCGAACGCCCAGGGGATTCTCGCCGGATGGACACCCGGCGTACACCTGGATGACCAGGGAGTGGCCCAGGCAGAGGCGGCTGCCGAGCGGTTGAGGCCCCTGTCGCTCAGCACCATCGTCAGTAGTCCCCTGGAACGGACCGTCCAGACAGCGGAGGCGATCAATCGACGCCAGCGCCGCGCGCCCGGCATTGCTCTGGATGACCGACTGGGGGAGTGCCGCTACGGCGAATGGACCAACCGACCGTTGGCTGAGCTTGCCAAGTCCCCGCTGTGGCGGACGGTGCAGGAGCGGCCCAGTGCGGTGACCTTCCCCGAGGGAGAGTCGCTGCCGCAGATGCAGGCGCGCGCCTTGGCCGCGGTGCACGAATGGAATGCACGGCTTGGCGACCGGGCGACCTACGCGATCGTCTCGCACGGAGACGTCATCAAGGCGATCCTTGCCGATGCGCTCGGCACGCATCTGGATCAATTCCAGCGGATCGTGGTGGACCCCGCATCGGTATCGGTCATTCGCTATGGAGCACGGGGCGTGCAAGTGCTTCACGTCAATGATCGTGGGTCGGATCTCAGCAGTCTCGCGCGGACACGCAGGAGTCGGCGGGTGGAGGGGGCGGTCGGAGGCGGCTCGGGAGCGCGCTAGCCGTCGCGCCCGGATACGGTGGCTTAGTGCCGCGACGTATCCACGACTATGTCGACCCGCGACGCTTCGTCGCGGGGACCGTGGGTCTCCCGGGCGAGCGGACGTTCTACCTGCAGGCGAGCGACTCCCGATCCGTGACATCGGTTGCGCTGGAGAAGGCCCAGGTCGCGATGCTCGCGGATCGACTTGAGCGCCTTCTCGCGCAGATGGAGTTCCCCGACTCTGCAGGGCGCGACGACAACGAGCCGCTGTCCCTGCCGCTCGAGGAGGAGTTCCGCGTGGGGGCGCTGGGCATCGCCGCGCTACCCGACGATGGCTCGGGAGACCGCATCCTCATCGAGGCGCATGCGCTCGGTGAGGAGGAGGCCGCCGAGCCGGGCGACGACGACCCGGATTCCGCAGACACGCTGCGGGTGTCGTTGACGATGGACGCCGCGGCCGCCTTTGCTCGCCGAGCGAAGGCTCTGGTGGCGGCTGGGCGCCCGCCCTGTCCCTTCTGTCTCCAGCCCCTCGACCCCGGTGGCCACATTTGTCCGCGGGCCAACGGATACCGGCGCCAACCGTGAGCATGGTGCGAGAGGACTTGGAGGTCCTCCTCTCGCGTGGCGACGTCAACGTCGAAGGTCGACTCTGGGACTCCTCCAATGCAGCCCTAAGGGTGGAGTGCGGTGACGGCGACACGCTCGTACGCGCCGTCTACAAGCCTCGCAGCGGCGAACGGCCACTGTGGGACTTCCCGACCGGCACCCTGGGGCGACGCGAGGTCGCCACCTACGTTGTCGATCGGGCGCTGGGCTGGGGCAACGTCCCCGCGACCGTCTGGCGGGAGGATGCCCCGCTCGGTCCAGGCAGCCTCCAGGCGTGGGTGGAGGCCGACCCGCAGGATCCTCCGGTCGACGTCGTGGACACGGGCGCGGTGCCGGATGGCTGGCATGTCGTCGTCGAGGGCGAGGGCGCCCGCGGCGACCACGTCTGCCTCATCCATGAAGAGTCCCTGTCTCTGCGCCGTGTGGCGTTACTCGATGCGATCGTCAACAACGCCGACCGCAAAGGGGGACACGTGCTGCGCGCGGGTCCCGGCGGTGTGGCAGGAATCGATCACGGCCTCACCTTCCACACCGAGCCGAAACTGCGCACGGTGCTGTGGGGGTGGGCGGGAGCACCCATCGATCCGATCCTGATCCACGATCTTGCCCGACTCGCCGAGGGATGGCGCGCAGTGGGCGAGCAACTCGAGCCCCTCCTCACTCGGGCGGAGATCGCGGCCGCCGGCCAGCGCCTCGAGCAACTCCTGCGCCACGGTGAGTATCCGGGCCCGGACGGCGC
>CAZLZC010000054.1:0-7636 GCA_964563825.1 uncultured Actinomyces sp. | reverse complement strand
CGGGGCGTGCGGCGCTCTGCCCTGGCCCGCCATGTGACGGCACCGAGTCCGGACCTCCTAGGCTCCCGGTATGGAGTCCTGGCCGTATCCGCCCGTCCCGGCGCTGGGTCCGGGCGGTCGGGCCGTCCGGGTGCGCGACACGTCCAGTGGCGAGCTGCGCCCCACGGCGCCCGGTGAGGAAGCGCGCCTGTACGTATGTGGGATCACGCCGTACGACGCGACCCACATGGGTCACGCGGCTACCTACCTCGCCTTTGACACCCTCGTGCGCGCCTGGATCGATGCGGGGCATCGGGTGCGCTACGTGCAGAACGTCACGGACATTGACGATCCTCTCCTGGAGCGGGCGGTCGCGACGGGTCAGGACTGGCGTGAGATCGCCCTTCGCGAGACGCAGCTGTTTCGCGAAGACATGGAGTTTCTGCGCGTGATACCCCCGGATTCCTACATCGGTGCGGTGGAGTCGATACCGAGCGTCGTGACATGCATCGAGCGCCTCCAAGAGAGGGGCGCCGTGTACGACGTCGACGGCGACCTCTACTTCGACATCTCTGCCGACCCGCTCTTCGGTGGGGTATCGGGTTTGTCTCGCGAGGAGATGCTCGAACTCTTCGCGGAGAGGGGTGGCGACCCGCTTCGCCCCGGCAAGCGAGATCCCCTGGATCCGCTGCTGTGGCGCGCTGCGCGACCGGAGGAGCCCGCGTGGGATACGCCCCTTGGGCACGGCCGTCCCGGTTGGCACATCGAGTGCGTCGCCATCGCACTCGAAGAGTTGGGGATGACCTTCGATGTGCAGGGCGGAGGCCGCGATCTCATCTTCCCCCACCATGAGATGGGGGCGAGTCACGCTGAGGTGCTCACGCAGGCGCGACCCTACGCGCGCGACTACGTCCATGCGGGGATGGTCGGTCTCGACGGCGTCAAGATGAGCAAGTCACTCGGCAACCTGGTCTTCGTCCATCGTCTGCGCGACTCGGGTGTGAGCCCGGGTGCGATCCGCCTTGCGGTCCTGTCACACCACTACCGCGAGGACTGGAGCTGGACCGATGAGGGGCTCTCCGCCGCGGAGGCGCGCCTCGCACGATGGACCAGGGCAGCCGCTCTCGAAGCCGGACCGCCCGCCGACGCGACGGTGGCAGACATGCGCGCGGCTATCTCCGATGACCTCGACACGCCTGAAGCGCTCGCCGCCGTCGATCGCTGGGCGGACGACGCGCTCACACGAGGGGGGAACGACCCCTCAGCCCCGGCACGCGTCCGGGCTGCTGTGGATGCGCTTCTCGGCGTTCAGCTCCTGCCCTAGTCGCCGACTACGACTTCTCGTCGTGGCCGCCGAACTCTTTGCGCTGCGCAGACATCACCTTGTAGGCAAAGTCAGCCATGCCCTGGCTATCGAAGCGCGAGTAGAGCGCCTCGGTGAGAACCGGTGCGGGAACACCTTCCTCGATCGCTGCGATCGAGGTCCAGCGCCCCTCACCCGAGTCGGATACCCGGCCGGAGAACTCCGCGAGGTCACCCGAGCGCGAGAGCGCGAGCGCCGTGAGATCAAGGAGCCACGAGCCGACGACGCTTCCTCGGCGCCACACCTCGGTGATCGCGGGAAGATCGAACGAGTATTGGTAGTACTCGGGATGTTCAAGAGGGGCGGTCTCGGCATCCGCCTCGCGCTGTCGCAGCCCCGTGTCCGCATGCTTGAGGATGTTGAGACCCTCCGCATACGCCGCCATGAGGCCGTACTCGATGCCGTTGTGCACCATCTTGACGAAGTGGCCCGCACCGCTCGGCCCGCAGTGCAGCCAGCCGGCCTCGCCAGGCAGGAGCGCACCGGTGCGCTCCGCCGTACGCGGGGCGGAGTCCACGCCGGGTGCGACGGATGCCCAGATCGGGTCGAGGCGGTTCACGGCCTCGTCGTCGCCACCGATCATGAGCGAATAGCCGCGATCCAGGCCCCATACGCCGCCGGAGGTGCCGCAATCGACGTAGTGGACGCCCTGGGGGCGCAGTGACTCCGATCGACGAATGTCATCGCGGTAGTAGGAGTTGCCCCCGTCGATCATCGTGTCTCCACGGTCGAGAAGGCCGCCGAGTTCGTTGACGCCTGCCTCCGTGATCGCGCCCGCCGGGACCATGATCCACACGTCGCGTGGAGCCGTCATCTTGGCTGCCAGGTCCGCCAGGGAGTCGGCACCCACGGCGCCCTCGGCCACGAGGGCGGCCACCGCTGCAGGGTCACGGTCGTAGACGACCGCAGTGTGACCGTCGCGCATGATGCGCCGGACGATGTTGGCCCCCATACGGCCGAGGCCGATCATGCCCAACTGCATCGGCTGTGAGGTCGTCATGGCCTCATCCTTCCCTCGGGTGTCCGCGACGTGCGCGGGGTGACTAGTGCCCCATACCGTGTACGACCCCGCCACCGTAGTGCAAGGCTTCCCACATGAACTCCACGCAATCGAACGACCCGACCCTCGCCCCGGCATGGGCACGGCTCAGCGATCTGGCGATCGGACTGCAGGGCCGGGATCTCCGGGATCTCTTCGCCGATGAGCCGGATAGGGGACCCGCATGGACCCTGGAGGCTGCTGGACTTCGTGCCGACTTCAGCAAGCAGCGCATCACCGGTGATGTGATGTCGGCCCTTCTCGACCTGGCGCGTGAGCAGCGCGTCCTCGCCAAGCGTGACGCGATGTTCGCGGGCGAGCACATCAACGCCACGGAAGACCGAGCAGTCCTGCACACCGCGCTCCGACTTCCCCCTGGTGCGACGCTCGAGGTAGACGGTGTCGATGTCGCGGCGGAGGTGCGCGACGTTCTGGAGCGCATGGCGTACTTCTCCGACCGGGTGCGGGACGGTCGCTGGACGGGTGCGACCGGTGAGCGGATGCGCAACATCGTCAATATCGGCATCGGGGGATCAGACCTTGGTCCTGCGATGGCATATGAGGCCTTGCGGTTCTACTCCGACCGCGACATGACCTTCCGCTTCGTCTCCAACGTCGACCCGACGGACATCACCGAGGCCCTGCGCGGCCTCAACCCCGCCCAGACGCTCTTCATCGTCGCTTCCAAGACGTTCGGCACGCAGGAGACCCTCACGAATGCCAAGGCCGCGCGGGACTGGATCGTCGATGCACTGGGCGAGGGTGCCGTGGAGAAGCACTTCGTGGCGGTATCCACGAACGCCGAGCGAGTCACCGCCTTCGGCATCGACGTCGCCAACATGTTCGGCTTCTGGGACTGGGTGGGCGGTAGGTACTCGATGGACTCTGCCATCGGCCTGAGCACGATGATCGCCATCGGCCCCGGGCGATTCCGGGAGTTGCTCGACGGCTTCCACGCCATGGATGAGCACTTCCTCCGTGCGGCTCCGGAGTCGAACCTCCCGCTGCGGATGGGCATGATCGCGGTCTGGAACAGGGATTTCCTCGACATCCCCACCAATGCGGTGCTTCCCTACGCCCAGTTCCTGTCTCGTTTCCCCGCCTATCTGCAGCAACTCACCATGGAGAGCAACGGCAAATCGGTGAGGATCGATGGCGCGCCGGTGGACTACAACACGGGGGCGATTTACTGGGGCGAGCCTGGGACGAATGGCCAGCACTCGTTCTACCAATTGCTCCATCAGGGAACAGAGATCGTGTCCTGCGACTTCATCCTCTTCGCGCAGGCCCTGGAGCCAGTATTCGACATGCAGGACATGCTCGCCGCCAATGCGCTCGCTCAGGCGGCTGTGCTGGCCTTCGGCCGAACGGCCGAAGAGGTGCGCGCAGATGGCACGCCCGAGGAGTTGGTGCCACACAAGGTGATGCCGGGCAATCGGCCGTCGACCTTCATCCTCGCCGCTCGACTGGAGCCGCATGCCCTTGGCGCGCTCATCGCCCTGTACGAGCACAGTGTCTTCGTCCAGGGGGCAGTGTGGGGAATCGACAGTTTCGATCAGTGGGGAGTCGAGCTCGGGAAGGCGATGGCCAACTCGATCCTCCCGGACCTGCAGGATGCCGACCGACCCCTCGACCGTGACTCCTCGACGGATGCCCTCATCCGGGCGTACCAGTCCCTGCACGCACAGGGCTGACCGAGAAGGCCCGGCGGGGCGGCCAAGCCGCCCCTGTCGGGCAGGTCACCCGCCGTCGGTGCCCCTGCGGCGCAAGTACCTCTCGAATTCGCGGGCGATGGCCTCCCCGCTCGCCTCGGGGAGATCGGTCGTGTCCCGCGCCTCCTCGAGCTGTCGCACGTAGTCGGCGACCTCCTCGTCGTCAGCGGCGAGTTCGTCCACTCCGATCTCCCATGCGCGCGCCTCGTCGATGAGGTCTCCCAGAGGCACGGGGACGTCGAGGAGATCCTCTACGCGGCGTACCAGGGCGAGGGTGGCCTTGGGGGAGGGCGCCTGGGCGACATAGTGGGGAACGGCGGCCCATAAAGAGACCGAGGGAAGACCCCGGCGGCCGCACGCTTCCTGGATAACTCCGACGATCCCGGTGGGTCCTTCGTAGTGGGACGGCTCTACCCCGAGGCTGAGCGCTGTGCCGGGATCGGTGGCCGTGCCGGTCACAGGGACCGGCCGTGAATGCGGGCTGTCGGACAGAAGCGCGCCGAGCGTGACCGAGAGTGTGACACCCAACTCCGCAGCGAGGCCGAGGATCTCGTCCGTGAACTGGCGCCAGCGCATGTTGGGCTCGATACCGTGCACGAGAACGACGTCGCGCGTGGCAAGCGGCAGCCGCGCGACATAGATGCGCGTCGTGGGCCAGGTGAGTTGGCGGACGCCTTCGTCGTCGAAGGCGATCATCGGTCGGTTGACCTGATAGTCGTAGTAGTCCTCGGGATCGATCTCGGCGAGGGGCGTTGCTCCCCACGCCCTGATGAGGTGGTCGACCGTGTCGCTCGCGGCGTCGCCCGCGTCGTTCCACCCCTCGAATGCCGCGACCAGGACGGGGTCGACGAGTTCGGGCAGGGCCTCGAATTCGATCATCCGGCCACCTCCGATCCACGCCACGCGCACCCCCGGCTGGCTCACCCTATGTCACGGCACGCGGGGAAGGCCCGCGCCGCTAGCCTGCTTCGCCATGGACCTCCCGACTGTTCACGCCCCGGCTGCGGTGCTCTTCGACCTGGACGGCACCCTGCTGGACTCGGAGGACCTGTGGTGGGACGCGGAGTGTCGCGTCGTGGCCAGGTGGGGCGGGACCTGGACCCGGGAGGATCAGGCGCACTGCCTCGGCGGCCCCCTTGAGCGCGTGACGACGTACATGGCAGACAAGACCGGTGCCCCCCACTCGCCGGAGCAGATCGGGATCGACCTCCTCTCGACGATGGAGGGCCTCCTGCGGGCGGGGAATCTGCAATGGCGACCGGGCGCTCTCGAACTCCTCACCGAATGCCGGGCGGCTGGGGTGCCGACTGCTTTGGTCTCCGCGTCGCACCGGCGCCTGCTCGACGCCGTGTCCGACGCGGTAGCGGACCACCCCGGCATGCCCGATCCCGCGTTCGATGTCACGGTCGCGGGGGATGAGGTCAATCAGGGCAAGCCGCACCCCGAGCCCTATCTCGAGGCTGCGCGACAACTGGGCGTGCCTATCGCAGCCTGCGTGGTCGTGGAGGACTCGCCCACGGGCGTGGCATCAGGTCAGGCGAGTGGCGCCTACGTGCTTGCCGTGCCGCACATGGTCGCCGTCCCTCCGCATCCCCGGCGACAGGTCGTGGAGACCCTCGAAGGCGTGACGCTGGGCGACCTGCGGTCCTGGGCTAGCCTCGCCGGATGACTGGCGACAGGATGCTCTCCGCGGGGGACATCGTGCAGATCACCGACGACCGCGGCCGGCATCACACGCTGATCCTGCAGCCGGGGGCCACTTTCCACACCCATCGTGGATCCATCGCCCACGACGATCTGCTCGGGCGCCCCGAGGGAATCGTCGTGACCACGACTGGCGGCAGGTCCTATGTCGCCTTGCGTTCCCTTCTCGAGGACTTCGTCCTGTCAATGCCCCGGGGTGCGGCGGTCATCTATCCCAAGGACGCGGCTCGCATCGCGATGCTCACGGGATTGCGTCCCGGGTGGTCGGTCCTCGAGGCCGGTGCAGGATCGGGAGCGCTCACGTGCACCCTCCTGCAGACGGTCGGCGATCGAGGTCGTGTCGTCTCGTGCGAGCGACGCCAAGATTTCGCAGAGACCGCGCGCTCCAATGTCACGCGATGGTTCGCCGAAGAACCCGCTGCATGGAGCCTGCACATCGGCGACCTCGCTGACCGACCGTGGGATCCTGCACTCACGGGTGCCTTCGACGCCGTTGTCCTCGACATGCTCGACCCGTGGGAGCACATCGGCACCGTGTCGGATGCGATTCGCCCCGGTGGGGTCTTGGTCGTCTACGTCGCCACCACCACGCAACTTTCCCGGATCGCCGAGGATCTGCGGTCGGATGGTCGCTGGACAGAGCCGCGGGCGGAGGAGTCGCTTGTGCGGACGTGGCATCTGGAGGGCCTCGCCGTCCGTCCTGACCATCGGATGGTGGGTCACACCGGCTTCCTGCTTGCTGCACGCCGACTCGCCGACGGCACCGTGGCACCGCCTCGACGGCGTCGACCATCCAAGGGGATGCCCGCATCGGCCCCGCCAGCCACGAGCACCGGCGCGTGACAGGCCAAGGCGCCCATGTGTAGGTAGGGTCAATGGGTCGGCACGGTTGTGGGCCGGCACGGACCAGGGAGGCGCGGCATGAGCGAGCGCGACCCAGCGATGCGCACGCCCGAGGAGCGCTTGAGGGTGCTCGAGTCCGAGCTCTCGGCTGCTCAGGCACACAACGGCAGGCTCGTCGCCACCCTGCGTGACGCGCGCGAGCAGATCGTGGCGCTCAAGTCGGAGGTCGACCGTCTCGCCGAGCCGCCCGGCAGTTACGGCGTGTTCCTCGCCCATCTCGACGACGGCTCCCTGGATGTCGCGGTCGCCGGACGCAAGATGCGACTGGTGTCCACCCCCGACGTCGACGCCTCTGCTCTGCAGCCCGGCCAGGAGGTCATGCTCAACGAGGCACTCAACATCGTCGGCGTTCGCGAGTTCGAGCGGATCGGCGAGATCGTCATGCTCAAGGAGCTCCTTGCCGATGGCGAGCGCGCACTCGTGATCGGTCGAGCGGACGAGGAGCGGGTAGTCGGCCTCGCCGAGCCACTGCGCAAGCGCACGCTGCGCGCGGGGGATTCGCTGCTCATGGAGCCTCGCAGCGGTTATGTCTTCGAGGTCATTCCCAAGTCGGAGGTGGAGGAACTCGTCCTCGAGGAGGTGCCCGACGTCGACTACGCCGACATCGGCGGCCTCGGCAGCCAGATCGACGCCATCAAGGACGCCGTCGAGCTTCCGTTCCTGCACCCTGACCTCTTCGAGGAGCACCGCCTGGCACCCCCCAAGGGGATCCTGCTCTACGGTCCGCCCGGGTGCGGCAAGACGCTCATTGCCAAGGCTGTGGCCAACTCACTGGCCAAGAAGGTTGCCGAGCGCACCGGACGCGAGGAAGGTCGCTCCTTCTTCCTCAACATCAAGGGCCCGGAGCTCCTCAACAAATACGTCGGGGAGACGGAGCGCCACATTCGCCTTGTCTTCCAACGAGCCCGGGAGAAGGCGTCCGAGGGCATGCCCGTC
>CAZLZC010000053.1:0-13136 GCA_964563825.1 uncultured Actinomyces sp. | reverse complement strand
GCCTCGGCCAGCGTGGTGCCCACCGACAGCATCGGATTGAGCGTGCTGTAGGGATCCTGGAAGACGCACTGCACTATGCGCGCGACCTGTCGACGCTGGGCGGTGGTGCGCTGACCGGGCAGCACGCCGACTCCCGCGAAGTCGATCGTGCCCTCGGTCGGCGTCGTCAGTCCGAGGATGCAGCGGGCGATCGTGGTCTTGCCCGATCCGCTCTCACCCACGATCCCGAGTGCCTCGCCCTGGTGCAGGTCGAAGGAGACGCCGGAGAGCGCGGTGTGGGATGACCCCTTGACTTCGTACACCTTGACGAGGTCACGCACGCTCAGGACCACGTCGCGATCGTCCTGCGTGGGTTGGCGCGGTGCGTGCACCCGCGAGTGATCACTGCCGCGGGAGAGGTCGCCGATGCGGATGCATGCCGCCCACCGACCTGTCTCGACCTCACGTAGTGCGGGTGCGCCCTGAAGGCAGGCATCGACCCGGTAGTCGCACCGGTCTGCAAAGGGGCACTGGTCCATGACGGAATGCGTCGCGGGCACGGACCCCGGTATCCCACGCAGTGACTCCTGGTAGCCATCCGTGGAGGGGATGGAGTCCAGGAGACCGCTCGTGTATGGGTGAAGCGGGGCTACCTGCATCGCACGTGCCGGCGACTGCTCCATCACGGAGCCGGCGTACATCACCATCACCCGATCGCAGAGGGAGAAGGCGACACGCAGGTCGTGGGTGATGAAGATGAGGGACATTCCGCGCTCGCGCTGGACCGAACGCAGGAGCTCGAGCACCTCCTGCTGGGTCGTGGCGTCGAGGGCCGTCGTGGGCTCATCGGCGAGCAGGATCACCGGGTCGATGGCAAGGGCGGCAGCGATGGCCACGCGCTGGCTCATGCCTCCGGAGAGCTCGAAGGGATAGCGCTTGGCGACGGCTGGATCCGTGATGCCGACTTCCGCCAGGCGTCGGATGACCTCATCGGCGATCTCTTTGCGGGGCCGTCCGGCCGCGCGGAGTGTCTCGGCGATGTGCTCTCCGGCGGTCATGGTCGGGTTGAGCATGGTGAAGGGGTCCTGCATGAGCAGGCCGACGCGTGACTGCACGGCGTGCCCGCGCCGTCGGGACGCATCCTGAGCCAGTCCGCTGACTCGGATGCTGCCGCTCGCCTCCGGGCCCGTGGGGAGTAGCCCGGCGATCGCGCGGGCGGTGAGCGACTTGCCGGAGCCGCTCTCCCCGACGATCGCGAGCGACTCCCCGCGATCGAGACTCAGTGAGATCGAGTTCACGAGCGTGCGACCCTGGTAGGAGATCGATAGGTCGTCGACCTCCAGCACGGGCGCAGATGCGTCAGTCATCGTGAGGCACCCCGATCGGTGGCAACCTCGAAGATCCGGTCGCCGAGGATGGCGACGGCGACGGCAAGCAGCGTGATGCACAGGGCCGGAGCGATGACAGCCCACGGGTTGAGGTCCAGGATGCTGCGGTTCTCCGCGATCATCAGGCCCCAGTCGGGGGTGCCTGCACTCACGCCTATGCCGAGGAAGGCGAGGCCGGACAGCGCGATGAGGGCGACGACGAACTGCAGGAGTGCGTTCGCGGCCAGTGTCGGCGCGACATTGGGGAGCACGTGCTTGAAGGCGATGCGTGTCTGGCTGAGCCCCAGCGTGCGCGCCGCTGCGATGTAGGGCAGTTCGCGCTGCGCCATGACCGCCGCACGTACGACGCGGACGTCGGCCGGTGCGGACAGCACGATGAGCACGGCCACCGCCAGCCAGTAGCCGCCGCCGAGGAGTCCGACGAGGACGACCGCGACGAGGAGCGGCGGGATGGCGTAGACGACGTCGATCGAGCGCATCGTGACCGAGTCCGTGAGGCCTCCGGTGAAGCCGGCCCACAGCCCGATGAGGGTGCCGAGGACCGTGGCGCAGATGGCCACGATCGCCGGCCCGATGAGTCCCGTGCGGCTGCCCACCATGAGTCGCGACAGGATGTCGCGGCCGAGCTGGTCGGTGCCGAGCCAGTGAGCGGCGCTCGGACCCTGGGAACTCGCGACGAGATCCTGGGCGTAGGGGTCGTACGGGGTGATCCAGTCGGCCGTGATGGCGATGACGACGATGAGCACGAGTACGCCGAGGGCTATCCAGAACGCAACGCCCCAGCGGACTCGCGTCGACTCGTCCGGCGCGTCCTCGGTCTGCGTGGAGGAAGAGCGACGCGGTCTCATGCTGCGGCTCCTGCACGTCGCAGGCGGGGATCGAGTGCGTAGTAGAGCAGGTCGATGACCAGGTTGGTGATGAGGATGAGGGCAGCGGTGAGCAGCGTTAGCGCCTGAACGATCGGCAGGTCCAGTTGCCCCACGGAGGTGACGAGCATCGTGCCGAGTCCCTGCAGTGCGAAGACGTTTTCGATGAGCACGGCACCTGCGAGGCTGAACGCGAGGATGAGTCCCGCGGAGGTGAGGACCGGCAGCGACCCGTTGCGCAGGATGTAGCGGAGCCAGATCCGGCGGCTGCTGAGTCCTCGCGCCCGCGCGAAGACCACGTAGTCCTTGTCGACGACGTCCATGACGGCGGCCCTCGTCTGGCGCAGGAGGATGGGGATCTGCAGCGTGGCGAGCGCCAGTGCCGGCAGGGTGAGGTGCCAGATGGTGTCGAGGAAATCGTCTCCCGCCCCGAAGCCCGGGAACCAGTCCAGTTGCACCGAGAAGACGAACAGGAGCAGGAAGCCGATCGCGAACGCTGGCGTGCACAGCGCGATGAGCGTGAGCGATGACGCCAGCCGGTCGATCCAGCTGCCACGCCGCACCGCTGCGACGATGCCGAGCGGGATCGCGACGACCACGGTGATGACGAAGGCGTATAGGGCGAGCCACAACGTCACCCAGAGTCGCTCGCTGATCATGGAGAGCACGGAGTCGCCCGAGCGAATCGAGACTCCGAAGTCACCCTGGAGTGCGGCGATGGCCCAGTTGCCGTACTGCACGAGGAAGGGATCGTCCAGGCCGAATCTCTCCCTGATGGCCGCGACCGCCTCTGGCGTGGCCCTGGTCGGTCCAAGCAGGATGACCGCCGGATCGCCGGGCATGATGGCGAGCAGGCTGAAGATCAGCAGGGAGAGCAGTGCCAGGGTGGCGATGATCGCCCCCACGCGTCGCAGCGCATACGCTGCAAGGGTCATTGGGCTCCGCTGATCTTCATGGGCCACGCCTGTCCGATGGCGAAGTAACTGTAGCCGCCATCCCACACGAAGTCATTGCCAATGGCGGTCGCAACGTCCTCTGTGAAGAGCGGCACGTAGGGCAGGTTCGTGTTGACGTTGGTCAGCAGATCCTGCAGGGGCTGCTTGAGCTCCTCCGGGGTCGTCGCCGAGGCGACGGCGCCCACGAGCGGATCGGCCTCGGGTGTGGAGTAGCGAGCGACGTTGAAGGGTGCTGCTTCACCCACCATGACCGGTGGGAGCTCTCCGGCCCAGGTCGTCGCACCGGCGAATGCGAGGAGCTGGAGCGGGCTGGCGGCCGGGTCGAGCAGGCCGGCGACCCAGTCGGCAGCGGGGACGGGCTTGACGGTGATCTCGATACCGATCTGCTTGGCGGTCTCCGCGAGGTTCTGCGCGAGGGGGGACATCCACGGCTGAGTGGTGTCGACGGGGAGCTCGACGCTGAAGCCGTCCGGGGTAGCGGACTTGGCCAGGGCCTCGCGTGCCTTGTCGATGGAGAACTCCGGGACCGCGGGGAGTGCTCCCTCGATCGTCGCCGCATCGGCGCCGAAGGTGGCCTCCATCTGGATGGCAGGCACGATGCTGGTGGCCACGGCCGCACGTCCATTGAAGAGCGGTTGCGTGAGTGCCGCGCGATCGAGCAGGTGTGCCATCGCGATGCGCGCGTTGATGTCGTCGAAGGGTGCACGCGTCGTGTCCATCACCAGGTAGTCGATGTAGGACCCGGGAACGTAGGTGATCGTCGCGTTGTCGAGCTCGTCCCACTGGCGAGTGGCGATGAGGGGGACGTCGAAGAAGCCGTCGATCTCGCCGCTGCTCAGGGCCAGGCGAGCGGTCTCCGGATCGGCGATCGAGACGATCTTGAGCTCCTTGACCTTCGGCTTCCCGCCCCAGTAGTTGTCGTTCGCCGCGAGCACGGCACCGTCAGCGGAGGAGTAGGAGACGATGGAGAAGGGTCCGGTGCCCATACCGGGCTTGTCCGGACCGCCCGCCGCCTCACCGGCCGCCTCGTCGTAGGCCTGCTGGCGCACGAAGGCGTACACGGCGAGATGGGTCAGCATGCTGGGGTCGGGCCTGGAGAGCTTGATCGTCACCGTCTTGGGATCGGTGACCTCAACCGACTCGACGGCGCTGAAGTACTGCCCGACGAGTGACGTGCTGTCAGCTCCAGTGTGGCGCTCGATGGAGTAGGCGACGTCCTCTGCCGTCACGGGGCTTCCGTCCCAGAAGGTCACGCCATCGCGCAAGGTCAGCACGATCGTCTGCGGATCCGGGGTGGCGAACGACGTCACACCCGGCACGAAATTGCCCTCGTCATCCTGCGCAATGACCCGGTCGAATGCCGCAGCCTGGGCACGAAGCGTGGGGACGTCGACTCCCTTCGCTACATCCATCGACGCGATGGGCGACTGGATCGCCCAGGTCATCGTGTCGACCTCGCCGCCGCCGGTCGCCGTGGCGCTCTCGCTGGCGGGGGCGCTGCTGCTGCCTGAGTCCGAGGAGCCGCTGGAGCAGCCCGCCACGAGGGCGGCTGCCGCGAGGCCTGCGGCAAGGGCGATGAAGGGTGAGTGCCTGCGCATGTCGGACTCCTCCGGTGGGTCGGCAAGTTGCGTAATTTAACAATGCAATTTCGCCCGGCCGCAAGGGATTTGCGAAAGAATCTGGCGCATGGCCCCCCACGTCCTCATCGTCGGCGGCGGGACCGCGGGCTGCGTCGTCGCCTCCCGACTGGCTGAGGCGGGACTCGGGGTCACCCTGCTCGAGGCGGGGCCCGACTACGGGCCCCGCCTCGACGGGCACTGGCCCGAGGACCTGCTCGACGCGACGACCCTGGCGACGTCCCACGACTGGGGATACGGCGGCCCTGGGGCCGATGGCCGACACCTGGCCTTCGACCGAGCCCGGGTCATCGGCGGCTGCTCGGCCCATAACGGATCGACGATGTCGGCCGGCTGGCGTGGGGACGATGTCGACCTTCCTCCAACATGGTCGACCGACAGGCTGGCCGGTGCCCGTGAGCGTGCACGCGAGGTGACGCGCATCAGCGTCCCGGATGCGGGCTCGATCCAGCCCTTCCAACGCGCCTTCCTCGAGGCCTGCCCATCGATGGACGTATCGCGCACCGATGACCTCCTCGATCCCGACGGGGATGTGGGGGTGAGCGTGAGTCCGGTCAATGTGGTGGAGGGAGTCCGCTGGAACACCGCGATCGCCTACCTCGATCCGGTGCGGCACCTCCCCGGCCTGCGCATCGTCGATCACTGCGTCGTCGATCGCATCGACATACGCGACGGCAGGGCGATCGGCGCATCGGCACTGCGGGACGGGGAGCGCGTGAGCTTCGTCGCCGATCTGGTCGTGCTCTGCGCCGGTGCCTACGGCACTCCGATGACGCTCCTGCGCTCCGGGATCGGCCCTGCAGCCGACCTCGAATCACTGGGCATCCCCGTCGTCGTCGACCTGCCGGGTGTCGGCAGCACCCTCCAGGACCAGCCCGTCCTGCGCCTGGAGTGGGCGGCGACACCAGCTCTGATCGATGCGCTCGAGGAGTTCCGACGGCAGCAGGGCTTCCTCCCCGAGGAGCAGTGCGTCGCCAAGGTGTCGAGCCCCGCGGGCATAGCCGAGGGTGACGGCCCCTATGACATGCACGTCTTCCCGTGGATCGAACCCGATCCGGTACACGGCTGGAGATGCGTCATCCCCGCTGGCCTGCTGCGACCCACGTCGTACGGCGGCATTCATCTCGCCTCGCGCAACGTCGAAGACGCACCGCTCATCGATCACCGCTACCTGGCGACCGATGATGACCTGGAACGACTGTCGAGCATGGTCGCGTGGGTGCAGGACCTTGCTGCCTGTCCATCACTGGCGCCGATGCTGGGGCAGTCGCTTGACTCGATACCCGTGGGTCGGCGGGATCACCTGGCGGAGTGGGTGCGGACCCATCACACCCACTACTGGCACCCCACGGGCGGGGCAGCGCTGGGCGGGGACGCCGAGCCGATGGCCGTCTGCGATGAGTTCGCTCGCGTGAGGGGAGTCGAAGGTCTGATGGTCGCCGATGCGTCGCTGTTCCCCAGGACTCCGCGCGCGACGACGGCGTTCCCGGTCACCGTTATCGGCGAGCATGTCGCCAGCCTCATTCTGGAGGGCGCCGCATGAGCGAGCACGACATCGTCCTGCGTGGTGGGCGGGTCATCGATCCGGAGACCGGCTTCGATGCGGTGGCGGATGTCGCCATCACCGGCGCGACCATCAGTGCCGTGGTGCCGGGGGGGAGCAGCGATCTGCATGGCCGTGTCGAATGGGACGTGAGCGGTCGCGTGGTGTCGCCGGGCTTCATCGATCTGCATAGCCACTGCGACGATCTGCCCTCGCGCCTGCTCCAGGTGTGCGATGGCGTCACGACCGCGCTCGAGTTGGAAGCAGGGCAGCGCGACATCTTGGGTGCCTACGCCCGGTTTGCCGAGTGTGGCAGCCCCAACAACTTCGGCTTCTCTGCGTCATGGGCCCTCGCGCGCATGGACGTGTGCGGCCTCGACGTGTCCGCCGGGCTTCCGTCGTTCCTCGCCAATATCGGCGCTCCGGAGTGGCATAGGGCGCTGACGGACGTCGAGCACGGCAGGCTCATCGACGCGCTGAGCACACAACTGGATGCGGGCGCGCTGGGCGTGGGGGTCCTGCTTGGCTACTGCGTCGAGACTCCGGCTCAGGAGTACCTCGAAGTGGCTGGGCTCGCAGCCTCGTCCGACGTCCCGACGTTCACGCACGTCCGGGACACGGGTCGGCCGGACAGCGGTCTCTTCGGCGCCGAGGAGGTGGTGACTGCTGCGCTGTCCTCCGGAGCGCACATGCATCTGTGCCACGTCAACAGCACGTCCGTGCGCACGGTCGATCAGGTGCACGCGTTGCTGGATCGTGCGCGAGCCCAGGGCCTGCGCGTGACGACGGAGGCCTACCCCTACGGATCCGGCGCTACGGGCATCGGTGCGGGATTCCTCGACCCGCGGATGCTGGAGTCGGCCGGCCTCGCGCCGACCGACATCGTCTACCTGCCGACGCTCGAGCGCGTCGAATCAGCCGAGCGGCTCGAGCAGCTGCGCTCCGAGGATCCTGGCGGCCTGGCGATCATCGAGTTCCTTCGCGAGGAGCGGCCCGACGACCTGGGCTTCCTCACCCGGGCTCTGCTGCATGCCGACACGGCCGTCGCCTCGGACGCGATGCCACTCGTGCCCCCGGCTGGCGCGGCCGCCGAGCCCGATGCCTGGCCCATCCCGGCGGGCACGAAGACCCACCCCCGGACCGCGGGCACCTTCGCACGCATCTTCCGCTGGTACGTGCGGGAGATGCGGCTGCTGGATGTCGCTGAGGCGGTGCGGCGCTGCACGCTCGTGCCCGCCCAGATCCTCGAAGGGGTCAGCCCGGATATGAAGCGCAAGGGTCGCGTGCAGGTGGGAGCCGACGCCGACATCGTCGTTTTCGACGCGGAGTCCATTGCCGATCGGGCGACGTACGCATCGCCCGTGGAGACATCGGTCGGCATCGCGCACGTCATCGTTAACGGGGTCTCGGTCGTGTGCGACGGGACGCTCGAGCCGAAGGCGCTTCCCGGTCGGGCTATCCGAGGTGCGGCGACGCTGGCGGGTGCGCGATGACCGAGCAGAGTGCTGTGACAGCGCCCGCCCCACGCTGCCCCTGCGAGGAAACGGGTGAGCGGGTCCCGCCCGTTGCGTAAGAAATCAGTGTAACTTCCGTGGGCATGGTGAGAAGCCCGAACACTGAGGCGGCCGGTCTCGGGGCCCGGGCCGAGGCGCTCTTCCTCCAGCGGATTCCCCTGCGCGACGGGACTCGACTGGCGGCCAACGTGTTCCTGCCACGTGAGCGTTCGGGCGGCGTGCCCGCGATCGTGGAGTTCACGCCGTACTCGCGCGACACGGGCTCGCCGGAGGGCGTGAGGCTCGCCGCGGAAGGGTTCGCCTTCGTCTCGGTGGATTGCCGTGGCAGGGGCGACTCCGAGGGCGTCTTCCTCGGCCACCACGGAGGCGAAGCAGACGACGGCTACGACCTCGTGGAGTGGGTGGCTGCGCAACCGTGGTGCAACGGTGATGTGGCCATGTTCGGTGGGTCATACACCGGGCAGAATCAGTGGACCACGGCGGCTGCGCACCCGCCTCATTTGCGCACGATCATCCCGGCTGTCGCCTCGATGGGTGGCCTCGCACCCGGTGCCGGTGGCATCCCCATCGACCACCAGTTCGCCTGGGGGATGCTCACGGCGGGCAAGAGCCTCTCGCAGCGCTTCGTTGCTGAGGCGGACATGTACCTCGCCCGACTGGCGGAGGCCTTCGAAGCCCACGAGTCATTCCGGTCGCTCAACGAGCGTCTGGGCGGCCCCTGGGGTCTGCCCGAGGAGGTCAATACGACGCCGCAGCACGCCCCGTGGCGACCCGAGTGGGGTCCGGCACAGGAGGGCCTGCCCGGGATCGACATACCGGTACTGGAGATCACCGGGCCATACGACCTCGCGGTGCGCGGCGCGCTCGAGCACCACCGCCGCTACTGCCAGGCGCGGCCGGCCGATCAACGACCAGATCACTACCTCATCCTGGGGCCGTGGGAGCACGGTGCTGCGCTCAGCGGCCGGCCGATCGTGGGAGACCTCGAATTCGGTCCGGCCGCCGACATCGACATGCTGCAACTCGCAATCGACTGGTACCGCTGGGTGATGTGCGGAGGCGACAAACCAGCGTTCCTCACCGTGCCGGTGCGCTACTACGTCGCCGGTGCCGAGGAGTGGCGGTCCGCCCCCGACCTCGATGCCATCACTGCCGGTACGCAGTCGTGGTTCCTCGTCGGCCACGACGGCCCGCACAGTGCCGCCCATCCGGGCTGGCTACGACAGGAGCCGAGTGACTCGCCATCCTTCCGATTCCTCTGCGATCCCGACGAGCGCACCACGATGCTGCTCGAGCAGCAGCCCAATCGCTCCGGCCAGTCGCACAATCCGCTCATGGAGCTCCCGCCGAACTTCCATGACCTCGGCGCCCATCTGATGGGGGTGGATCCGACCTCGCCGGTCTTCATCGCGTCGATCGACGGCTTCGGCGCGGTCTACACATCTGCCCGGATCGCGGAGCCTCTCGAGTTGGCGGGCGAGCCGCGACTCGACGCCTGGGTCGTGCTCGATCAGCCCGATGCCGACCTGTGCGCGCTGCTCTACGAGCTCCGAGTGGACGGGTCGCGGATCCTGCTGTCCCCCGCCGTCCAACGCCTGCGTCACCGCGATCCTTCTTTGGGGGTCCAGCTGATGGTGCCCGGTGAGCCGACGCTCGTGCAGTTCCGCAACTTCCACTGGTTCGCCCGCCGGCTCGCCGCTGGATCGCGACTGCAGTTGGCCCTGCGCCACACGGGGTCGCTACGGATGGATCGCAACCACCACACCGGCCGTCCCGATGGGTTCGAGACTCCCGACGACGTCCGCGTTGCCACCGTGGACGTGCTGCACTCGGGTGAGCACCGATCCGTCCTGCACCTGCCGCTTGCCGCGGTGACCGGTCGGAAGGAGCTTTCGTGACATCGGTGGTACTGGAGAACGCGCTCATTTTCGACGGGTCCAGCCCGGACTGCCGACGCGGGCAATCCGTCCTCATCGAGGGGGACCGGATCACCCGGGTCTCGGACGGGCCCATCGAGGCTCATGGCGCGACGCGCATCGATGTCGGAGGCCGGACCCTTATGCCCGGGCTCATCGACCTGCATGTGCATGCGTACGCCAGCGATGTGAGTGCCGCGAAGATCAACCTCGCGGATGCGCCGTACCGCACGGCTCACGCTGTGCGCATGCTTGGTCACGCACTCGACTGCGGGTTCACGACAGTGCGCGACATCGGCGGTGGTGACTGGAGCTTGTCGCGCGCAATCCAGGACGGACTCATCCGCGCTCCGCGCTTCTTCTACGCCGGCAAGATCCTGTCGATGACCGGGGGACACGGTGACCTGCGGGAGATGGGCGAGAGCCAGCACGTCGAGGGCTATTGCTCGTGCGATGGGATGAATGCCCTCTGCGTCATCGCCGACGGGGTTGATGAATGCCTCAAGGCGGTGCGCGAGCAACTTCGCCGTGGGGCTCACTGCATCAAGATCATGGGCTCAGGTGGCGTGGCGAGCCCGACGGACCCGATCTGGATGAACCAGTACCGCGAGGATGAGATCAGGGCGATCGTCGGGGAGTGCGAGGAGCGCCGGACCTACGTCGCCGCTCACTGCCACCCCACGAGCGCCATCCGGCGCTGCGTCGACTTCGGCGTGCGTTGCATCGAGCACGGCACGCTCATGGATGCCGAGACCGCGGACTTCGTGGCGGAGCGAGGAGCCTATGTCGTGCCGACCCTCGCGATCGCTGTCGCCTTGAAGGAAGCCGGGCCGAGCCTGGGCTTCCCCCCGGCCAGCCAGGAGAAGCTGGACCGCGTCTTCGATAGCACCCTCATCGGACTGGAGCACATGCGCCGTGCGGGCATCAAGCTCGGCTTCGGGACCGACCTACTCGGAGCCACCTACGTCCAGCAGTGCCGCGAGTTCACGATTCGCAGTCAGGTCTTCAGTCCCCTCGAGATCCTGCGCCAGGCCACGTCCTTGAGCGCGGAGATCCTCATGATGGAGGGGGAACTGGGCTGTATCCGAGCGGGTGCGTACGCCGATCTCATCGTCGTCGACGGGGATCCTCTCGAGGATCTGAGCCTTCTCGCGGCCGACGGCGCGCATGTGCCGCTCGTGATGCGCGCAGGAGAGATCGTGAAGAGCACGCTGGGCAGCGCCGCATGACCGACGTATCGACGCTTGCCCTTGGCGACGACCGACTGCCGGCTCTCGATCTCGCGTTTGCCATCCTGCGCGAGTCGTGGGAGGGCTTCGACTCGGCACGGCCGGGCCAGCCACCGCCGAGCGAGGAGACCCTCGCGCTGCTGTCCGAGCCGCTGCCGGCTGAAGGGATCGGCGCCCTCGCAGCGCTGCGCGAGGCGGAGACGCTGCTCGACGAGAGCCTCGCCCAGTCGCGGCCGCGTTTCTTCGGATACGTCGGATCGTCCGGACTCGAGGTAGGCGTGCTCGCTGAGTCCCTGTCCGCCGCCCACGACGTCAATCTCGCCTCGGTTGCCGCCGCAGCGACAATGGTGGAGCAGCAGACCATCGGATGGGTCGGGGAGTTCGTGGGCTTCGGTCGCACCGGTGGCGTCGTCACCAGTGGCGGCATGGTCTCCAACCTCACAGCACTCACCGCCGCGCGCGAACGCGCGCTCCCGGGCAGCAGGCGTGCCGGCCTGGACGGTCGCGGCACTCTCTACGTGAGCGCCGAAGCGCATTCCAGCATCGATCGATCCGCGGAGATCCTCGGAGTGGGCTCCGACTCGGTGCGTGCCATCCCCATCGACGCCGATCGCCGAATGGATGTGGACATCCTGGCAGCCCGGATCGCGGATGACATTGACGCCGGACGGGTCCCCATCGCGGTTGTCGGTACTGCGGGAACCACCCTCACCGGAGCCGTCGACCCTCTCGCGGATATCGCTGAGGTCTGCCGAGAGTACGGCGTGTGGTTCCACGTCGATGGTGCCTACGGATTGCCAGCGGCGGCGACGGCGTCGGCGGGCAAGCTCTTTGCCGGCATCGATCGTGCGGACTCGGCGACCATCGACGCGCATAAGTGGATGTTCGTGCCCAAGGCCTGCGGCATCCTGCTGGTCCGCGACGGCGACGCGCTGCGTCAGGCCTTCTCGCATGACACGTCGTACATGGTCGACGTCGACGAGAACCCCGTGGAGCGGACCCTGGAGTACTCCCGCCCCTTTCGGGCACTCAAGCTCTGGACCGCTCTGCGGGCGCACGGCGCCGAGGCCTTCCGCGATGCGCTGGAGCACAATCTCCACCTGGCGCGACTCCTCGCCGATCAGGTGCGTGCGCAGCCGGACCTCGAACTCGTGGTGGAGCCACAACTATCGACGGTGCCGTTCCGCCGCATTCCCGCCGCTGGCTCCGTCGATGAGCACAACTCCGCCATCGTCAGGCGCATGCAGGAGGAGGGCGATGCCTACGTCACGAGTGCCGTCGTCGACGGCAAGACAGTGCTGCGCCCGTGCATCACGAACTTCCGGACGTCCGAGGACGACGTGAAGGCCCTCATCGAGATCGTCCAGCGGACAGGATCCCTGATCGACGCGGGGATGGAAAGGTGATGTGCCATGACTGACTTCCCCTTCGTGGAGTACTCACCTCCGCGCATTCCTGCCGACGTCGGACTCCGCCGCGGTGAGGACTTCTACGCACTGATGGACGCTCGGCGCAGCGTGAGGATGTTCTCCGATGATGACGTCCCGCGGTCCATGATCGAGATGGGCGTCGCCACGGCGAACACAGCCCCGAGCGGTGCGCATCAGCAGCCCTGGACCTTCGTGGCCACCCGCGATCCCGAGATAAAGCATCGGATCCGGGTCGCTGCTGAGATCGAGGAGCGCGAGAACTACGAGGGCGGTCGGCTACCGGATGCCTGGCGCGAGGCATTGGCACCTCTCGGCACCAACTCCGACAAGTCGTATCTCGATGTCGTGCCGTGGATCGTGGTGGTCTTCGCGCAGAAGTCGACGCCCATGACGGATGGGACCCTGCGCAAGAACTACTACGTCAACGAGTCCGTGGGCATCGCCTGCGGGCTCTTCATCGCCAGCCTGCACGCCATGGGCCTGGCCACTCTCACCCACACTCCGAATCCCATGGGCTTCCTCAACGAGATCCTCGAACGCCCGTCGACGGAGCGGCCCTACATCCTCTTCCCGGTGGGCTATCCGGCGAGCGACTGCACGGTCCCGGACCTCACCCGGAAGCCGCTTTCCGAAGCTCTACTCCAGGCGCCGTAGTCGAACCTGTGGGCGACGCGTCGC
>CAZLZC010000052.1:12125-13219 GCA_964563825.1 uncultured Actinomyces sp. | reverse complement strand
GCCCTCGCGCACCGCGATCGCACTCGCGTGGCAGACGAGTGGTCCGAGTCGACCCCCCGATGTGTAGGGCTCGAGGTAGTCGGTGATCAGAGACGCGCCGCCCGGCAGATGGTCGGGATGCTCAGGCGGGTACGCCGCGAGGAACGCGGGCAGGACGTCGACCCATGGCACGGGGGGTGTGCCACCCGTCTCGAACGGCCGGAACTGCGGATCGTCGTAGTCCGTGAGAGGCAGCGCAAGGCGCATCTGATGAGCGTGGCGCACGCTTTGGGCGCCGGCCGACAGCAGGGCATCGGCCAGGGCAGTGTCGGCCGTGGACGCAAAGCCCCCGGGTAGCGCCTCTTGGAGCATGGCGACGGCTTCCGCGACCGAGACGCCGGGCAGGCGCACGATCTCATCCGCCCAGGGCATGCCGTCGCGCGTGGTGGCAGTGAATGCGAGGCCTTCCATGTCGCCGAGTGTGCACTAGCGGGCAGGAAACGCCCCGGAATCAGGCGCGCACGTGCGCACTCGGCACGCCGTTAGACACCCTGCGGATGCCACACGGTCGTGGTCTCCACGAAGGCACCGATGCGGCCCAGGCCGGGATCGGCGGACCAGTCGGGTGCGGACACCGGCGGCGGGAGCACTCGCTTGATGGTGTCGGCTGCGGCCACCGCCATCTCGGTGGCGACTCCATCGTCGACCACTCCGGTGAGGTCCAGTGCATCCACGTCGGCATGCGATGCGAGCCACGGACCGATCTCGGCAGGTGCGCCGGTGAGGATGTTGACCACGCCACCGGGTAGGTCGGAGGTGGCGAGCACCTCGGCGAGGGTGATCGCGGGCAGCGGGCACTCGGGCGAAGCGACGACCACGCAGGAGTTCCCGCTCACGATGATCGGCGCCACGACACTCACCAGGCCCAGCAGCGAGGGTCGCTGTGGCGCGATGGCCGCGACGACGCCCGTCGGCTCGGGGACCGAGAAGTTGAAGTAGGGGCCGGCCACCGGATTGCTCGAGCCGAGCACCTGAGCGATCTTGTCCGACCAGCCGGCGTACCAGACCCAACGGTCGATGGCGGCATCCACCTGAGCTGTCGCACGTCGCGTCGA
>CAZLZC010000052.1:10958-12025 GCA_964563825.1 uncultured Actinomyces sp. | reverse complement strand
CCGATGAAGAGCTTGTAGGTCTTGCGGACGTCGAGACGACCCTCCATCACACGACCTCCTGCTTGAGATAGGCGGCAAGGCCTTGGCGCCCGCCTTCACGTCCGAATCCGGACTCCTTGTAGCCGCCGAAGGGCGATGCGGGATCGAAGCGGTTGAAGGTGTTGGCCCAAACGACGCCGGCGCGCAGCCGCGACGCCATCCACAGGATGCGCGAGCCCTTCTCGGTCCAGACACCGGCAGACAGGCCGAAGGGGGTGTTGTTGGCCTTCTCCACCGCCTCGTCCGGCGTGCGGAAGGTGAGCACCGAAAGCACGGGTCCGAAGATCTCCTCGCGGGCGATGCGATGCGCCTGGGTGACGCCCGTGAAGATCGTCGGGGGGAACCACCAGCCGCGGTCGGGGATCGTGCACGGCGCCGACCAGCGTTCAGCACCCTCCTCCTCACCTGCCCGCACGAGGTCGTCGATGCGTGCTCGCTGCTCGGGCGAGTTGATGGCCCCGATGTCGGTGTTCTTGTCCATGGGGTCGCCGAGGCGCAGGGTCGCGAGTCGCCGCTTGAGCGCATCGAGAACCTCGTCTTGCACCGACTCCTGGACGAGCAGGCGGGAACCGGCGCAGCAGACGTGCCCCTGGTTGAAGAAGATGCCGTTGACGATTCCCTCGATGGCCTCATCGAGGGCCGCGTCGTCGAAGACGATGTTGGCGGCCTTGCCGCCCAGCTCGAGGGTGAGCCCCTTGCGGGTGCCCGCCACCGCGCGCTGGATCTGCTTGCCCACCTCCGTCGACCCCGTGAAGGCGATCTTGTCGACGCCCGGGGACTCGACGAGGAAGCGCCCGGTCTGGCCGGCACCCGTGACGATGTTGACCACGCCCGGGGGCAGATCCGCCTGGCGGCAGATGTCCGCGAAGGCGAGTGCGGTGAGAGGGGTCGTCTCCGCGGGCTTGAGGACCACGGTGTTGCCGCACGCCAGCGCGGGGGCGACCTTCCACGCGAGCATGAGCAGGGGGAAGTTCCACGGGATGATCTGGCCAGCGACCCCGTAGGGCTTCTCGCCGTAGCCGGCGTAG
>CAZLZC010000052.1:0-10858 GCA_964563825.1 uncultured Actinomyces sp. | reverse complement strand
CCGGCGTCGGTGACCTCGCTGAGGACCTCTTCGGTCGCGGGATTGACGGTCTTGAAGGTGGTGCCGTCGATGGTCTCGACGAAATCCCCATCGATGAAGAGCCCGTAGTGGGCGGCGATGTCCACCACGGCCCGGGATTCGGGTGCGGGGGCGTAGTCGAAGGTCATCGGGCTCCTAGTCGATCGTCACGTAGTCGGGACCGGAGTAGTGGCCGGTGCGCATGCGCTGGCGCTGCTGGAGCAGGTCGTTGAGCAGGGCGGATGCCCCGAAGCGGAAGAGATCGGGGGTGAGCCACGCTTCGCCGCACACCTCGTTGATCATCACGAGGTAGCGGATCGCATCCTTCGTCGTGCGGATCCCTCCGGCGGGCTTGACGCCGACGTAGCGCCCCGTCACCCGATGCCAATCGCGCACGGCTTCGAGCAGGATCAAGGTCACCGGGGGCGTGGCCGCGGGCGACACCTTGCCGGTGGATGTCTTGATGAAGTCAGCGCCTGCCAGCATCGCCAGCCACGACGCCCGGCGCACGTTGTCGTAGGTGCGCAGCTCACCGGTCTCGAAAATGACCTTGAGGTGCGCCGTGCCGCAGGCTTCCTTGACGCCCACGATCTCGTCGTAGACATCGAGGTAATGCCCGGCAAGGAAGGCGCCGCGATCGATCACCATGTCGATCTCGTCGGCACCGGCCGCGACAGCCTCCCGCGTGTCGGTGAGCTTGATGTCGAGGCTGGCCCGACCCGACGGGAAGGCGGTGGCGACCGCCGCGACGTGAAGGGCATCGCCCACCGACTCCCGGGCAACGCCCGCCATGTCGCCGTAGACGCAGACGGCGGCGACATGGGGTGTCGTCGAATCGGTGGGATCAGGGCGCAGAGCCTTGGCGCACAGCGCCCGCACCTTGCCCGGGGTGTCCATGCCCTCCAGGGTGGTCAGATCCACCATCGAGATTGCCAGGTCAATCGCGCGCTCTTTGCTCGCCGCCTTGATCGAGCGGGTCGCCAGCATGGCCGCTCGGGCCTCAGCACCGACCTGATCGACTCCCGGCAGGCCGTGGAGGAATCCGCGCAAGGTCGCGTCGCTCGACGTGACTTCAGCAGCGAGGGTGGCGGACACCCGACCAGCCTAGTCCCGGGTGCGTGCGTACATCACGAGGTCGTGGTGGCGCCCATCCGCCCTCATCTGGGCCCCGCGCAGGACCCCCTCTCGATGGAACCCTGCCTTCTCGAGACTGCGCTGCTCGGCGACGTTGTCGACGTCGGTGCTCGCCTCGACGCGGTGCGCGCTCTCGAGGAGGTGATCGCCGAGCAGTCGCTGTGCGAGCGAGCCCCAGCCCTGGCCGCGCCACTGCGGCGCGAGGGCGATCCCCATCGACCACGCTTGCGAGCCGGCCGTGGGGCCGTAGTGGACCGCATGCCATGACAGCGTGCCGATGATGTGGTCGTCGACGACGATGACGGCCCGATGATGCTCACCGGGCACGGTTTCGCCGTCGTCCCACTCATCCCATTCGGACGAGACGTCCGGGCAGGCATCGGTCTCACTCCGGGATCGAATGACGCAGGCCCGGCCATCGACATCGACCGAGGCGATCATGCAGCCCCGAGTCTCTCGCTCACGGCGAGAGCAAGGCGATCCAAAGTGGCTTGCGCGTCCTCGCGTGCGATGGCAAGTCCGGCACCATCGACGCGACGCACCACTTCGAGATAGCACTTGACCTTCGGCTCGGTCCCGCTCGGGCGCACGATGACGCGTGCCCCCGGCAGGCGCAGGAGGATGCCCTCGGTGGCGGGCAGACCGGCGTAGCCCATCGCGAGATCGACTGTCTCCTCGACGGGCATGCCCGCCAGGTCGGCGGGCGGATTCGCCCGCAAGTCCTCGACTGCGGCTGCGATCAGCTCGGGAGAGGGCATCCGCAGCGACACCTGGTGCGTGGCGTGGACTCCGTGCCGCAGCGCCAACTCGTCGAGCACATCGAAGACCGTGCGGCCCTCGGCATTGAGAGCAGCGACGAGCTCAAGTGCCAGCAGCGCTGCGGTGATGCCGTCCTTGTCGGTGATGTGCTGCGGGTCCACGCAGTAGCCCAACGCCTCCTCGTAGCCATAGCCGAGGTTGGGCACCCGCGAGATCCACTTGAATCCCGTGAGGGTGGTGGCGTAGGGGACTCCGGCATCCTCGGCGATTTTCTCGAGCATGGTCGATGAGACAAGCGATGCCGCCATCGTGCCGGTGAATCCACCGCGTCGCAGCAGCCACCAACCGAGGAGCCAGCCGACCTCGTCGCCGCTCAGCGCGACCCACGAGCCCGGCACGTGGGCATCGGCGTGCGCGGGCCTGCCATGGGGGACACCGACGACGAGCGCACAGCGATCCGCGTCGGGATCTGTCGCGATGATGAGGTCGACGTTGATGCGGCGGCCCTCCGCGAGGGCTAGGTCGAGGGCGCCCGGCTCCTCCGGGTTGGGGAAGACGACCGTGGGGAAGTCGGGATCGGGATCGCGTTGCTCCGCCACGGTGAAGGGCGCGGGGAATCCGGCCCGGATGGCAGCCTCCTGCAGCACCGCCGATCCCACGCCGTGCATAGCGGTGTGCAGGCTCACGACATCGCGGGGAGTGTCGCGCTGCGGCACCCTGGCAGCCTGCGCGACGTAGCCCTCGACGATGTCGTCGCCAAGGGTGATGTGGTCATCCGAGCGGGGAATCTGCGCAAGCGGGCCCACCGCGGCGATGAGTGCGGCGATCTCGGCGTCGGCGGGTGGCACGATCTGACGCCCATCCCCGAGATAGACCTTGAGTCCGTTGTCCTGCGCGGGGTTGTGACTCGCCGTCACCATGAGACCCGCGTCCGTGCCGAGTGCCCGCACGGCGTAGGCGAGGACGGGGGTGGGCAGAGGGCGCGGGAGGACCAGGGCCTTCACGCCGGTGCCCGCGAGGATCTCGGCACAGTCGCGCGCGAACTCGGCCGACATGTGCCGTGCGTCGAAGCCGATGACCGCAGCGGGATGCTCGTGATGGGCGAGGAGGTACGCCGCGATTCCGGCTGCGGCGCGCGACACCGTGACGCGGTTCATGCGGTGGGGTCCCGGCCCCATGCGGCCGCGCAGTCCTGCCGTGCCGAAGGTGAGCGGCCCGCGGAAGGCATCGGCGATCTCCGCTATCGCGTCCTCATCACCAGCAGCGGCCGCGTCGATAAGAGCGCGCAGTGCCTCACGTGTGGCGGGATCGGGGTCGTCGCTGACCCACTCCTCGGGTGAGATCGGTGCGACGCCCACTACATCCTCCGGATCACCTGGGAGAGCAAGGACCCCATGCGTGCGGCGGATGCGTTGCCGGCGGCCAGCACCTCCGCGTGGCTGAGCGGCTCACCCGTCATGCCGGCGGCGAGATTGGTGACGAGAGAGAGGCCGAGGATCTCCATCCCGGCCTCGCGGGCCGCGATGGCCTCCGGCACCGTCGACATCCCCACGAGCGTGCCGCCCATGGCTCGCACCATGCCGATCTCCGCGGGCGTCTCGTACTGCGGTCCGAGGAACTGCGCGTAGACACCCTCGTCGAGCGTGGGGTCGATATCCCGGGCGATCGCGCGCAGTCTCGCTGAGTAGAGATCCGTCATGTCGATGAACGTCGCACCGCGCAGGGGCGTGACACCGAAGAGGTTGAGGTGGTCGCGGATGAGGACAGGCGTGCCCGGGGTCCAGGTGGGGTCGAGTCCGCCGCAACCGTTGGTGAGGACGATGACGCGGCACCCGGCGGCCGCCGCCGTGCGCACAGCATGGACGACGGATTCGACGCCATGGCCCTCGTAGAGGTGTGTGCGCCCGAGGAAGACCAGGACGGGCGTGCCGTCCGCGTCGATGCTGCGGATCCGTCCGTGATGCCCGTCGGCGACGGGCGGGCGGAAACCGGGCAGCGTGTGCGCATCGATCTCGGCGACCGTGATGCCGAGGGCATCGGCTGCAGGCCCCCAGCCCGAGCCGAGTACGACGGCGACCTCGTGGTGGTCGACGCCGGTGGCCTCGGCGAGGGCGGCTGCGGCCTCGCGTGCCGCGGCCTGCGGATCGGCGTAGAGATCGGTCATGCGCGCGACGCTAGCAGCGGCCCGGTCGTGGGAGGCGGGATGGATCAGGCGCAGGGGTGGCGGCGTACCTGCTCGACGTAGTCGTCGGGTGCGCCGCCGGCAGCGGCCGCGTCGGCGATCATCGCGAGGTAGTCCGCCGACGGCAGACCACCCTCGTAGGCGTCAAGGACGTACAACCACGCGAGGACGCTGCCCTCGAGGGTCTGCACGCGCACGCGGATCTTGCTCCACAGGCCAAGGGAGATGCCCTCCCATGCGTCGAGCGAGGCCTCGTCGAGCGGATGCATGTCGTAGAGGACGACGAAGACGGAATTGCCCGGCTCCTCCACAACCATGGAGAGGGCGCCGTCCCATCCGCGATCCTCGCCGCCGAAGGTCAGCCGCCAGCCCTCGAGCCACCCGGTGCCGGCCACGGGCGAGTAGGGAGCCCGCTCGGCCATGCGCTGAGGGTCGAGGTTGGAGCCGTACGCCGCATAGAGCGCCACGCGTCCAGGGTACGGGCGGTAGTGCCTGCCGTGGGCCGTCCGACACAGCCGTCCGACACAATGTCGTCGTGACATCAGTGGTCATCATTGGAGCAGGACCCGGCGGCTACGAGGCCGCGCTCGTGGCAGCGCAGCTCGGCGCCACGGTGACCATCGTCGACTCCGAGGGCCCTGGCGGCTCGGCGGTGCTGACCGACTGTGTGCCCAGCAAGACCCTGATCGCTACCGCCGACCTGCTCGCGGTGACCGCCGAGGCCGGATCGCTGGGGATCCGCGTCCACGGCGAGGCTCCGCGTGTGGGCACGCTCAGCGTGGACCTGGCAGCCATCAACCACCGGGTCAAGGAGTTGGCCGCCGCCCAGAGTCGGGACATCGAGTCGCGACTGGCCCGCGACGGAGTCCGCTACGTCAAGGGTCGGGGACGCCTGGAGTCCTCCACACGTGTGCTCGCATCGACCGAGGCGGGCGAGATCGCCCTGGATGCCGACGTCATCCTCCTCGCGACGGGTGCGCGGCCCCGCATCCTCGATAGCGCGCAGCCCGATGGGGAGCGCATCTTCACCTGGGATCAGGTCTACGACCTCGACGAGGTGCCGGAGCGACTTATCGTCGTGGGCTCGGGCGTGACGGGCGCGGAGTTCGCGTCGGCGTACCACGCACTCGGCTCGCAGGTCGTGCTCGTCTCGAGCCGCGATCGCGTGCTGCCCGGCGAGGATCCCGACGCAGCAGCCGTCATCGAGGACGCCTTCACCAGCCGCGGCATGACGGTGCTCGAGAAGTCGCGCGCGCAGGCGGTGCGGCGTACGGCCGACGGAGTGGTGGTCACCCTGGGTGACGGCTCCACGGTGGAGGGCAGCCACGCGCTTCTCGCACTCGGCTCGGTGCCCAACACCGAGGGGCTCGGATTGGCCGAAGCGGGGGTCGAGGTCGACGATCGCGGGTTCGTCGTCGTCGACCGTGTCTCACGCACGACGGCCCGTGGCATCTATGCGGCGGGCGACTGCACCGGGGTGCTCATGCTCGCTTCGGTGGCCGCGATGCAGGGCCGCATCGCGATGTGGCACGCGCTCGGGGACTCCGTCGGCCCACTCGACCGGTCCCACGTCTCCAGCACGGTCTTCACCACTCCGGAGATCGCCACCGTGGGTGTCACGCAGCAAGAGGTCGACGATGGCGTCGTGCGCGCGGACTCGGTCATGCTGCCCCTCGACACCAATGCGCGGGCCAAGATGCAGGACATCCGCCGCGGATTCGTCAAGCTCTTCTGTCGGCCAAGCTCACGCATCGTCATCGGCGGCGTCGTCGTCGGACCTCGCGCGAGCGAACTCATTCACCCCATCACGGTCGCTGTCGACGCACGGCTCACGGTCGACCAGCTCGCATCGACCTTCACGGTCTACCCGAGTCTCAGCGGCTCGGTCGCCGAGGCTGCGCGGCGCTTGCACCGATCGGCTGAGGACTAGGCGACGTCCCTAGAAGTCGCCGCCGCCGAAGTCCATGCCGCCCCCGCCGAAGTCGCCGCCTCCACCGAAGCCACCGCCGCCGAAGTCTCCGCCGCCGAATCCGCTCGAGTCCATTGGGGCCGCTGCGGCCGCGGGCATGCTGAAGGCGCTCGCCATCATCGTGCCGATGAAGAGCGCGGGCAGGATGCTGCCGAAGGACGAGTAGTAGCCGCGCGCATACGGCGCGTAGTCGTTGCCGGCGCGCCAGTAGGGCTGACGTCCCTCGGGTGTGTCGACCTCGAGGGCTGCGGGTGCGGAGCCTGACCGCACGGTCGTCGCACACGACGGGCAGACGGGCACGGGCCGCGGCGCACCACCATCCGGGGCCCACTCCACATCGTCGCTGCTCGGGCCATGGCGTGGATCCACAAAGCACGGCGCACGGTGAGATGGGAGAGCGCGACCGTCCATGCGCGCCTCGACACAGGCGAGGGCATAGCGCCCTTCCTCCAGCTCGGATGTCGCGCGCGTGACATCCGTGTCCGTCGTGGCCCGCGCAGACACATCGCTCGCCGTCGCATAGGCGTCGAGAGCCCTCTGCAGGTCCGCGCGCCCGGCATCGTCGAGCCGGGGATCGGTGAGGTCGAAGGAGCCGAGGCGCTCGCCGAGCTGCGTGACGTCCTGGTCGAGTACGCCGCGCAGGGCGGCGATGCGTTGCACCTGCGCAGCCCTGGACCGACGGCGTGCCCACAAGGTGACGGCCAGGATCACGGCACCGATCAGTGCCAAGAGGATGAGCACCGGCCACATCGAGCCGGACGAGCCGCTCGCTGATGAGGATCCGCTTGATGACGACCCGCCGTACTGCTCACCGACTCCGGTGACGAAGGCCTCGAGCACGGCGTAGGGGCCGTTAGAAGACTCGGACTGGAACGCCGAGTCCGCGATACTGGTGACGGATCCCTCGGTGGCGGCCGCGCGGAAGGCATTGCCCGCGATGATGGCGTAGACACCGCTACGCCCGACGGCATTGCGCAGGTCGCGCAGCAGCGCATCGGGGCCGCCGGTCTCCGTGGCTGCCGATGCCGGCAGGACTGCGATGTAGATAGGCACGCCGGTCGAGGTGATTTGGGTGCGCAGGTCAGCGGCCTGCCCCGAGGTGAGGGCGTTCTCGGCGGCGGGGTCGTTGTAGACGGGGTTGCTGCGCAGCGCCGAGGCGACGGAGTCGATTGAGGTCCGGGCCTGGGCGGGACCCGCGGCGAGTCCGATCAGGCCGAGGGTGGCGAGTGCAAGGGCGACCAGGGTCGAGGCGACGCGCGTCATACCTCGACGTTACCCCGAGAAGGCGTCAGTCGCTGATCTGGCAGAGGACGGTGCCGGTCGGCACGGTCGTGCCGACAGTGGCCTCGAGACCCGTGACCGTGCCCGCCTTGTGCGCCGTGAGCGGCTGCTCCATCTTCATGGCCTCGAGCACCACGATGAGGTCTCCCGCCTGTACGGCCTGGCCCTCCTCGACCGCGACCTTGACGACGGTGCCCTGCATGGGCGCGGCCACGGCATCACCGGAGGCTCCGCCGACCGTGGCGCGCTCGCGCTTGCGGCCGGGCTTGGCTGCCCCGTTGCTGGCGGGCCGGGCCGATGCTCCGAGTCCCGCGGGCAGCGTGACGGCGAGGCGCTTGCCGTCGACCTCCACGGTGACCGTCTCGCGATCGTCTGCGGCCTCGGGGGAGTCCACGGTGCCGGTGTACGCCGGGATCTGATTGTCGAATTCGGTTTCGATCCAGCGCGTGTGCACCTGGAAGGGCGATCCGTCGGTGGGGGCGAACGCCGCATCGTCGACCACGGCGCGGTGGAAGGTGAGCGCTGTCGCGATGCCCTCGACGCGGAACTCCGCGAGCGCGCGACGCGACCGCTCCAGTGCTTCCTCGCGCGTGCTGCCGGTGACAATCAGCTTGGCGAGGAGCGAGTCGAAGTTGCCGCCGATGACATCGCCCTGGCGGAAGCCCGCGTCGACGCGCACCCCCGGACCGGACGGCGCGACCCACTCGGTGAGCACACCCGGTGCGGGCAGGAAGCCGCGGCCGGGATCTTCGCCGTTGATGCGGAACTCAATGCTGTGGCCACGCAGCACCGGGTCGTCGTAGTCGATGACGCCACCCTCGGCGATGCGGAACTGCTCGCGGACAAGGTCGATGCCGGCGACCTCCTCGCTCACCGGGTGCTCGACCTGGAGGCGAGTGTTGACCTCGAGGAAGGAGATGGTGCCGTCCTCGCCCACGAGGAACTCGCATGTGCCCGCGTTGTAGTAGCCGGCTTCGCGCATGATCGCCTTGGATGCGCGGTAAAGCTCGGTCAGCTGTTCTTCGCTGAGATAGGGCGCGGGCGCTTCCTCGACGAGCTTCTGGTGGCGGCGCTGCAGCGAGCAGTCGCGGGTGGAGACGACCACGACATTGCCGTGCGTGTCGGCGAGCACCTGAGTCTCGACGTGGCGGGGCCGGTCGAGATAGCGCTCAACGAAGCACTCGCCGCGACCGAAAGCGGCCACCGCCTCTCGGACGGCCGAGTCGTATAGCTCGGGGATCTCCTCGATCGTGCGCGCGACCTTGAGGCCGCGACCGCCACCGCCGAAGGCGGCCTTGATGGCGATGGGCAGGCCGTGCTCCTGCGCGAAGGCGATGACCTCGTCGGCGTTCGACACGGGGTCGGGAGTGCCGGGCACCTGGGGTGCCCCGGCGCGTGCGGCGATGTGGCGCGCGGAGACCTTGTCGCCCAGCGATCGGATCGCATCCGGCGGAGGTCCGATCCAGGTGAGTCCCGCGTCGATGACGGCCTGGGCGAAGTCGGCGTTCTCCGACAGGAAGCCGTAGCCGGGGTGCACGGCGTCGGCACCGGCTCGCTTGGCGACGTCGATGATCTTTGGGATGTCGAGGTAGGTCTCGGCCGCGCTGGAGCCGCCGAGAGCGAAGGCCTCATCGGCCACCTCGACGTGCAGGGCGTCGCGGTCAGGGTCGGCGTAGACGGCGACGGAGGCGAGGCCGGCATCGCGGCAGGCCCGGGCGACTCGGACGGCGATTTCGCCACGGTTGGCGATGAGGACCTTCTGCACGCGCTGCAGTCTAGGGAAGCCTGCTCTGGCAGGGTGAGCGCATGTCCGCTCCGCGGGAAGGGGGGCCGATCCCCTTCGTCCTTGCCTCCGCCTCGCCCTCGCGCCGCCGACTCCTCGAGCAGGCGGGCATCGCGCCACTCGTCCTCGTGAGCGGCGTCGACGAGGAGGCCATCGAGGAGCGGATGCGCCAGCAGCCCGTGCCCGAGGTAGCCCTGGCCCTCGCGCGGGCGAAGGCCGAGGCCGTCGCGGCGCTGGCCGATGTCCCCGCCGGTGCCCTCGTGCTGGGCTGCGACTCGATCTTCGAGGTCGACGGCGTGAGGCTGGGCAAGCCGCCCACGCCCGAGGAGGCACTGCGCCGCTGGCAGCGCATGCGCGGCCGCTCCGGCACCTTGCACACCGGGCACTGGCTCATCGATTCCGCCGCCGGCACGAGTGCAGGCGAGACAGTGTCAACGGTCGTCGACATGGTCGATGCACCGGACGACGAGATCACTGCCTACATCGCCACGGGCGAACCGCTCAAGGTCGCCGGTGGATTCACGCTCGATGACCTGGGTGCGCCCTACGTTGCCGGAATCCAAGGCGACCCCGGCAATGTCATCGGAGTGTCGTTGCCGGCGGTACGGCGCCTCGGTCTTGCCATGGGTCGGACATGGCCTGAGATCACCGGCTGGGACTAGCGCGGAGCGCGTCCTTGATCTAGGGGATGTTGCACCCGGGCCGGGCGCGTGTTGCCTAGGGTGTCTGCCATGCGCCGCCATCTCGCGATCCTGCTCCCTGCCAGCCTCCTCGCCACCTCCCTCACCGCGGCCATCGCCGTGTCTTCGGTGCAGGCGGTGGGCGGCACGGGTGAGTACGCGACGTGGTCGCGCTCCGGAACGACGGGAACCATGTCGCTGGCGACGGACGGCTTCGGCTCCCCCTCGGCGACCTGGACGACGAACGGAACGTCGTTGGAGATTCCCTCCGGTGCATCCACGTGGTTGGGCCCGACCACGCCGTTCGGCGCCTACTTCGGTTCCTCGCAGGGCAAGCCCTATTTCAATGTCGGCACGGGAGGTGCGGCCTCCGTCGTCACGACCTACACGTTTGCCGAGGCGACTCCGGTGGGCACGTGGGGATTCACGCTCGGTGACATCGATGCCGACAGGGTGCGCATCAGTGCCACGGATGCGGGCGGCAACGCCGTCGCCGTTGCGAGTTGGTACCAGGGTGTCTTCAACTACTGCGGTGTGTCACCAAAGCCAAGTGGCTGCCCGTCGGGAACGCACACGGATGTGCCGGTCTGGAACAACATCGACACGCTGACCGGAAATGGCGCCGACACCTCGGGTGCGGCGGGTTGGTTCCGGCCGACCCAATCCATCAAGACCCTCACCTTCACCTTTACGAAGCTGAGCGGGTTCCCGATCTTCCAGACGTGGTTCGCGGCGGACGAACCGGCACCGACGCCCAGCCCGAGCCCGACGTCGACCTCGCCAAGCCCGTCTCCGACGGAAACGTCGGCCAGCCCGAGCCCGACGGAGTCGCCGACCGAGTCGCCCACCCCGTCGCCCGAGCCGACACCGACTCCGGAGCCAACCCCGACACCGGAGCCGACGCCGACACCGGAGCCGACGCCCACTCCCACGCCCTCGCCTGCGCCCGAGCCGCAGAAGCCCACCGAGCCCGTCGACCTGCCCGCGGAAATCGAGAATCCGGGGACGACGGTCATCGTCGAGCGCGCTGTAAAGACGAACGCCGGTGAGAC
>CAZLZC010000051.1:0-13710 GCA_964563825.1 uncultured Actinomyces sp. | reverse complement strand
TCGTCGACCTCGACGACTTCAAGGGCATCAACGACAGCTTCGGTCATCTCTTCGGCGATGAAGTCCTCAAGGAACTCGGCATCGCACTGGGCGGCGCCGTTCGCGGCAGCGACACGGTCTTTCGCTTCGGTGGTGACGAATTCGTCATCCTGTCCCTGGTCGACACCGAGGAGCAGGCCCTGGGGCTCTTCACTCGAGTCCAGGCGAGCGCCAACACCACCTTGACGGAGATGACACCGGATAGCCGCGCTGTGACCATTTCAGTGGGCTACGCGTGCTGCCCCGGAGACCGTCTCGAGCCGATGAACGAGTTGCTCGCCAAGGCCGACCAAGCGCTCTATCGAGCCAAGGCTGCGGGCCGCAACCGCGTCGAGGAATGGCACTTCCAAGCAGCGAACACCGGGCCTATCGCGCCCATCGGCTAATCACCATCGTTGAGTCGATGACGCGTCATCCGTTGAGGATGATCAGGCGCTCCTCGGTCATCTCTCGCACCGAGTAGGCGGGGCCCTCACGGGTGTTGCCGGAGTCACGCAGGCCGCCGTAGGGCATCTGGTCTGCACGCCAGGTCGGCACCTCGTTGATGAGCACTCCGCCGAAGTCCAGCGTGCGCGCCGCCTTCATGGCCTTGGAGACATCTGCGGTGAAGACACCCGCCTGCAGTCCGTAGCGGGTCTCATTGGCCTTCTCCAGCGCCTCGTCGAAGGTCGCGAAGGACTGGATGGCCACGACGGGCCCGAAGACCTCGAGTGCGCACACGCTCATCTCGGGCGTGGCGTCGACGATGACCGTCGGCTGCAGGACGCCGTCGGCTCCGATCTCGCCGCCGCAGGCGACACGCCCGCCGTCAGCGACCGCCTCGTCGATCCACGCCTTGACGCGGTCGCGCTCACCCTTGGAGATCAGAGCCGAGACGTCTGTCGCCTCCTCGAGCGGGTCTCCGACCACAAGCGTCTTGACCGCATCGGCAAGAGCGGCCGCCACCGGCTCGACGAGGGACTCGTGCACGAAGATGCGCTGGGTCGAGATGCAGGACTGGCCGGCATGCGAGAAGCCCGCGATCTTGATCTTGGCCACGGCGGTCTGCCAGTCACCGTCAGCATCGATGATGACCGGCGCGTTGTTGCCGAGCTCGAGGCCGACCCGCTTGCGCGGAGCCTTCGCCCGGATGCTCCAGCCCACCTCGGGTGAGCCCGTGAAGGTGATGAGCGCGACGTCGGGGTTGTCGACGAGAGCTCCGCCGACGGTGGTGCCGCCCCCCGTGACGATCTGCAGATAGGCCGGGGGCAGGCCGCACTCCTCGATGAGCATGCGCGCGAGAAGGATCGACGAGAAAGGCGTCTGCATCGCGGGCTTGAGGACGACCGGGCAACCCGCGGCGATCGCCGGGCCGAGCTTGTGGGCCACGAGGTTGAGCGGGAAGTTGAAGGGCGAGATCGCACCGACGACCCCAATGGGCACGCGCAGGACGAAGCCGATCTTGCCCTCGCCCGCGGACGACGCCTCGAGCGGCACGGTCTCACCGGTGAGCGTGCGCGCGACAGCCGCAGAGAACTGCATCGTGCTCGCCGCGCGCTCCGCTTCCGCCCGTGCGGTCCTGATGGGCTTGGCCGCCTCCCAGGCGATGCACCGCCCGAACTGATCCCGTCGCTCGAGAAGCAGCTCGGCAGCACGGTCGAGGATCTCGGCACGCTTCCACTGGGGCAGCGGCTCCGCGTGCAGCGCTGCCTTGGCATGGGCGACTGCGGCGTCCACGTCCGCGGGTGTCATGACCGGCACGCTGCCGAGCAGGGCATCGTCGTAGGGCGCGCGCACCTCGGCGGATTCGGTGCCGGTAGTCCAGCCGCCGAGGAAGGGGACGGGGGTCACGGAGCCGGGATCGATCCCGGGAATCAGTGGCGAAAACATGCCCGGACGCTATCGCGAGCAGCCTGACCCGAGGTGGGGCAGGATCCCTTCATGGACTTCCGCATCCCCGACGAGCTCACGGCGCTTCGCCAGTCCTTCGCCTCCTTCCTCGACCGCGAGATCCGGCCCCTCGAGGAAGAGCACGCCCGCCAGTTCTGGGGCGAGGCTCCCGATCGAGACGTGCTCGAGCCCGTCATCCGCGACATCCGGCTGCGGAGCGCGCAGGAGGGCTTCTACGCCGCCTACATGCCCGAGGAGGCGGGCGGTCAGGGGCTGTCGGTGCTGGGCACCTCACTGCTCGTCGAGGATGCCGCACGCTCGGGCATGCGCCTGGCCATGGCGGCGATCGCTCCCCCCAATCCCGCGGGTCCCTCGCCGCTCCTGCTCAAGCTGCCCCCGCACCTGTGGGAGACGTACGTCCTGCCGGTGGCCTCGGGAGAGAAGACGATGTGCTTCGCCCTCACCGAGCCGGAGGCGGGCAGCGACGCCCAAGCAATCCGCACGTCAGCGGTGCGCGACGGCGACGAATGGGTCATCACCGGGCACAAGCACTACATCACCAACGGCGAGCACGCTGACTTCGCCATCGTCTTCGCGGTCACCGATCCCGAGAAGCGTGCGGCCGGTGGCATCACCGCGTTCGTCGTACCCTCCGACCAATTCCGGCGCGGCAAACTGCAGTGGAATATGTCGGATTCCCACCCCGCCGAGCTCTTCTTCGATGCGGCGCGCGTGCCTGCCGACCACGTGATCGGCGAGGTAGGCATGGGCTTTTTCGAGGCTATGGCCTTCCTCAACTCCGGCCGTGCCTACATCGGCGCGCAGTCGCTCGGCCTCGCGGAGTGGGCACTGGACTCGGCCGTCGAGCACGCGAAGGTCCGCACGGCCTTCGGCAAGCCGCTCAGCAAGCAGCAGGGAGTGTCCTTCCCGCTGGCGCGCAGCAAGGCGGATATCGAAGCTATTCGCTGGCTCGTCTACCACCTCGCCTGGCGCGTCGATAGCGGAGGTGACGCGCTCGCCATCATGGGTGACGCGTCCATCACCAAGTTCTACGCGACCGAGCAGGCGTACGTCGTCGCCGATCGATGCCTGCAGGTCTTCGGGGGCATGGGCCTCATGCGCGAGGGGCCTGTGGAGCGCGTCCTGCGCCACCTGCGCATGCTGCGGGTGGTCGAGGGCGCGAGCGAAGTGCAACTTCTCGTCATCGCCCGCACCCTCGGCCTCTAGCGCCCGACCGACCTTCCCGAGTGCGCACCTGCGGACCTACATCGGGGCTGATGCGCGCCCGCAACTGCGCACTCGACGGGTTGGTAGGCCCGGCAGAGGTGGGGAAAGCCGAGGGGACGGGCATCACAGGGGTACGTCGAGGTCTTCACCCGAGGCGACATCGCCCACTTCGACGAGGATCACCTCATCGGAGTGCGCGCGCAGGTAGTCGCGGGCACCGCGATCGCCCTGCGCCGCCGACGACACACCCTCGAAGTGCTCGCGGCCCAGCAGGACCGGGTGACCCCGCTCCCCCGCGTACGACGCCTGCGCGATCCGCGCCGGGCTAGCAGCAAGTCGGGCCACGGCCTCGCCCGTGAGACCGGGCAGGTCGACCAGGGTGACGATGACGCGATCGACATCGCTGAGCGGATCGACTGACGCGAGACCCGCGCGCAGAGAGGACCCCATCCCCTCGGACCAGTCGGGATTCGTCACCGTCACCGCGTCAGACACATCACCGCTCCACGCCCCAAGGACGACGTAGACCGGATCGCAGCCGCCCTCGCGCAGGACGCGGACGGCGCGATCGACAAGCCGCTCTCCGTCGATGACCACGGGTGCCTTCGGGCCACCGAAACGTCGCCCCTCGCCGGCTGCGAGGACAAGCCCCGCCACATGGCCCATGGCTACCCGCTAGCGGGGCGCGCCGGGATGGATCGGTCCGCTCGTTGCCGCCAGGTGCACGCCGCTTCCTCCCCAGCGCTCCTGGATGATCTCGGCTGCAATCGAGATAGCCGTCTCCTCCGGAGTGCGGGCACCGAGGTCGAGGCCGATCGGCGAACGCAGTCGCGCGATCTCCTCATCGGTCATGCCCGCCTCCTTGAGCCGGCGCAGACGATCCTCATGCGTGCGACGCGAGCCCATCGCCCCGACGTAGCCGGCCTCCGTGCGCAGAGCAACCTCGAGGGCGGGTACGTCGAACTTCGGGTCGTGGGTGAGCACGCAGATCACCGTGCGGCGATCGACCGGCTGGCTCGCGAGCCAGCGATGCGGCCAGTCGACGACGACCTCGTCGGCGTCGGGGAATCGCCGCGGCGTCGCGAAGATCTCACGTGCATCGCACACCGTGACGCGGAATCCGAGGACCTTGCCGACACGGCAGAGCGCGGCAGAGAAGTCGATAGCGCCGAAGATGTACATCCGCGGCGGCGGAGCCATGCTTGCGACGAAGACATCGAGTCCGTCCCCCAGTCGCTCACCCTCGGGCCCGTAGCGCAGGAAGCCGGTGGTGCCGGAGGCGAGCATGCCTCGCGCATCCGCGGAGACGGTCTCGTCGAGCCGCTCCGTGCCGAGGGAGCCCTCGACCGAGTCGGGGCGCACCACGAGATGGCGACCGGCGGCTGCGCCATCCGGCGATGTGACGATGGTCGCGACAGCGACAGGCTCCTCAGCTTCCACACTGCGCAGCACGCCGGGGAGTTCGGGCCAGGTGTCCCGGTCGACGCGTTCGACGAACACATCGAGGATGCCCCCGCAGGTCAAGCCGACCGAGAATGCATCGTCATCGCTCACGCCGTAGGTCTCGAAGCGCGGCACGCCATCCGCGAGGACCTCCTGCCCGAGGTCATAGAGAGCGCCCTCGACGCAGCCTCCGCTCACGGAGCCGATGGCCTCGCCTCCCGCCGTCACGATCATCGAGGCCCCCGCCGGGCGGGGCGCAGAGCGCCAGGTACGCACGACCGTGGCCATGGCGCACGGCTCACCGCGGTCATAGGCCGCGAGCAGATCGTTGAGGATCTCCCTCATGGGACTCCCTTCCGGGCGTATCCGATGGCGATCGGGTGCCGAGACCCCAATAATGACGGAATGCAGGCGACTAGCCACTCGGGTGCCGTGCGGCACTCTGCCGTCTCGGCGGAGCCCCTCTCGGCTCGAGCGATGGCGGACGCCGTCGATGACCCCCGGGCCGGCGCGGTCGTCACCTTCTCCGGCGATGTCCGCGACCACGACCACGGGCGCGGGGTCCTGCGCCTGGACTACGAGGCCCATCCCAGCGCCGGCGACATCCTCGCCGAGATCGCGGCCGAGGTGGCCGAGCGCTTCGACGTGATCGCCGTCGCGGTCGCTCATCGCACAGGAGCTCTCGAGATCGGTGACTGCGCACTCGCCGCGGCGGTGAGTGCCGCACACCGGGGAGACGCATTCGCTGCGTGCAGTGCTCTCGTGGAGGAGACGAAGGCGCGCATCCCCGTCTGGAAGCATCAGTTCTTCTCAGACGGCACAGACGAGTGGGTGAATTGCGCATGAGCCACGCCGACGACGTACACGAGACTCGCCTGGTCGACTCCTACGGCCGCGGCCACCGTGACATGCGCATCTCCCTGACGGACCGCTGCTCGCTGCGCTGCACCTACTGCATGCCCGCGGATTTCGCCGACTGGATTCCCAGCGCCGAACTCCTCAGCACAGACGAGCTCATGTTCGTCCTGGAGATCGCCGTCGACGAGGGCATCGACGAAGTGCGCCTCACCGGTGGCGAGCCGCTCCTGCGCCCCGATGTCGTCGACGTCGTGCGCCGCATCAACGCCCTCCCCCGCCCGCCGCGGATCTCCATCACGACCAATGCCCTGCGCCTCGCCGGCCTCGCGGGCCCCCTGCGCGATGCCGGGCTGGAGAGGGTCAACGTCAGCCTCGACACCCTCGACCGCGAGCGCTTCAAGGCCCTCACCCACCGCGACCGCTTCGACGACGTCCTCGCCGGGCTCGCCGCTGCGCGCACCGCTGGCTTGGCCCCCGTCAAGGTCAATTCGGTTCTCATGCGCGGCGTCAACGAAGACGAGGCCGTGCCGATGCTCGCGCGCGCCCTGGAGGAAGACTGGCAACTGCGGTTCATCGAGCAGATGCCGCTCGACGCCGGCGGACTGTGGAACCGCGCCAACATGGTGACCGCGGAGGAGATCCTTGAGAAGTTGTCCTCGGCCTTCGACATCACCCCGCTTCCCCAGCGCGGCACCGCGCCTGCTGAGGAGTTCTACGTCAATGGCGGCCCGGCGACGGTCGGTGTCATCGCGAGCGTGACCCGGCCCTTCTGCGGCACGTGCGATCGGCTGCGTCTCACCGCCGATGGGCAATTGCGCAATTGCCTTTTCGCGCGCGACGAGACCGATCTGCGCGCTGTGCTGCGCGATGAGTCCTTGACCGCGGATGAGCGCGAAGCCGAGGTACGCCGACGCTTGCACGCCAGCGTGCTGGCCAAACTGCCCGGACACGGGATCAATGACCCGACGTTCATCCAGCCACCGCGACCGATGAGCGCGATCGGCGGCTAATCAGCCACCCGCGAAGGGCGGCAGGACATCCACTCGCGATCCCGCCGCCACGCGGATCCCCTCGTCGTGACCGGCCACGCTGTCGACGAGGACAGAGCATCGTGGAAGCACCGACGCGAGCCCCGGAGCATGACCCACCGCCTCAGCGAGCACTTCCCCGAGGGTGCCCGGCGCCACGCGGAGCACGGAGACCCCCTCTGCGGCGGCGCGAGCAGCCGCGAAGAGGTGGACCTCAACGACTCGCGGCTGATCGGTCATGGGGCTAGTGTCGGGCATCACAGGCGGCTTGGCCCCCCGGCCCTGCCGGTCACCGACCTCGGGAGTCGTGCATGGACCTGAGCAACTCGTTCGTCGTCCCCGCAGACATCGACACCGCGTGGAAGACCCTCCTCGACGTAGAGGCCATCGCCCCCTGCATGCCCGGGGCCACGCTGGAGTCTGTCGATGGTGACGCCTTCTCCGGTTCCGTGAAGGTCAAGCTCGGCCCGGTCAACATGACGTACGGCGGTAAGGCGCGCTTCGTCGAGAAGGACGAGGCGAATCACCGCGCGGTCATCGAAGGCACCGGCAAGGAGACCCGCGGCTCCGGCACCGCCTCCGCCCACGTCACGACTCAACTCGTCGCCGAGGGCCCTGATCGCACGCGCGTCGACGTGACCACCGACCTCACCGTGACGGGCAAGCCCGCGCAGTTCGGTCGCGGAGTCATGCAGGACGTCGCCGGCCGGATCATCGACCAGTTCTCCGCCAACCTCGAGGCCGTCATCGCCGCGAGCGGTGCGCAGGCAGCGGCCGCGTCCGCCGCTGCGGAGAAGGGTGAGCCCGTTCCGTCGACCGCCCCGACCCCGCTGCCGCAGGCGGCCGACAGCATCGACCTTCTCGGCACCGCAGGTGCACCCGTGCTCAAGCGCGCAATCCCCGCTGCGCTCATCCTCGTCGCGGTGGTCGGCATCATCTGGATCATCGCCCGGCGACGCGGCTAGATCCGGATTCCTGGCAGCGGAGGCACATCGTGGGGATGACAGCGCGTGAACTGCGCGAGCGAGCTGTGAAGCTCCAGGCCGATCGGGTGCCGTTCGTCCATGCCCGGGTGGTGCTTGCCGAGCGCCCCACGTCGGCGAAGCCGGGTGACGAGGCGATCGTGCTCGCCGACGGCACCATCGAGGGCTTCGTCGGGGGTCAGTGCGCCCTGGCCACACTCCGAGCCCAGGGACTTGCCGTCCTTGAGCGCCGCGAGAGCACGCTGCTGCGCATCGCCCCCACTCCCGAACCCGATCAGCCCGGGCGCACCGTCGTCCACAACCCGTGCCAGTCCGGCGGCACCTTGGAGATCTTCATGGAGCCTGTCCTGCCCGCCCCGCTCATCCGCGTGCTCGGCACCACGCCGATCGGCATCGCCCTCGCCCGTGTCGGCGCCGCGCTCGGTTACGACATGGAGCCGTGGGGCCCCGACGCCGCACCGGACCTCGCCACCACCGACGCTGTCGTCGTCGCATCGCACGGCAACGGCGAGGAGGTGGCGATCGAGGCTGCTGTGAAGGCCGGCGTGCCCTACATCGGACTCGTGGCAAGCCGCAAGCGCGGTGCAGCGGTGCTCGCATCGCTTGATCTCACCGACGAGCAGAAGTCGCTCATTCGCACGCCCGCCGGCATGGATATCGGGGCACGCACCGCGGAGGAGGTCGCCCTGTCGATCCTCGCGGAGATCATCGCCCAGCGCCACGGCGAGCCACGCTCCATGAGTGCACCGACCTCCGTGGCCACTGCGGTCGACCCCGTGTGCCACATGGACGTCGTCATGGTGCCCACCTCCCTGCATGCCGAGGTGGATGGAGCAACCTGGTGGTTCTGCTGCCAGGGCTGCCTCGACCGGTTCGTCGCCAATCCAGAAGCCTTCGCACCCGCGTCGTGACGGCAGCGATGGAGAGCACTGCGGCCCTCGCAGCCGCGATCCCTGACGTCGCGTCGCTCGCGGAGCGACTTGCCGAGACGGGGTACGTCGCCGACACGGGACTGGCGACAGCGCTCTTCTGCGCGGTGCGCCTTCCCCAGCCGCTCCTCCTGGAGGGTGAGGCCGGAGTCGGCAAGACCCAGGCCGCCAAGGCCCTGGCCGAGATCCTCGACACCCCGCTTATCCGCCTGCAGTGCTTCGAAGGGATCGACGCCGCAGAGGCGCTCTACGAGTGGAACTACGCCCGTCAACTCCTCGGCATCCGCCTCGCCGAGGCGCGCGGGGAAGGACTCGAGGAGTCGAGCCTCTTCGCACGCGACTACCTGGTCGAGCGGCCACTCCTCCAGGCGGTGGAGCACCCCGGCCCCCGGCCGGCCGTCCTGCTCATCGATGAGGTCGACCGCGCCGATGAGGAGTTCGAGGCATTCCTCTTCGAGCTGCTCGCAGAGTCGGCGGTGACGATCCCCGAGATCGGCACACTGCGTGCCCGTCACAAGCCCATCGTGATTCTCACGTCCAATCGCACGCGCGACCTCCATGACGCACTCAAGCGGCGTTGCCTCTACCACTGGATCGACTACCCGTCGGTGGACCAGGCCACGGCGATCGTGAGGATGCGCGTGCCGGAGGCGGGCGACCGTCTCATCTCCGACATCGCAGCAGCGGTCTCCCGGCTGCGCACGCTCGATGTGCAGAAGCCCCCGGGCATCGCCGAGGCCATCGACTGGGTTCATGCGGCTGTCCTCCTCGGCGTGCAGGAGCTCGACGCAGAGGCTGTCCAGCGCACACTCGGCTCCGTGTTGAAGTACCGCGAGGATCACGACGTCGCCGTCGAGGCGGGTCTCGCCTGGGTGAGCGGTGCCTAGTCCCACGACCCCGGCAGCGCAGGCGGACCTCGCCGATGTCGTCGCGGCGTTCGGCCATCGCCTCCACGCCGTGGGGGTACCCGTCACCCCCGAGCGCATGTCGCGCTTCGCCGAAGGCGTGCTCATCGCACATCCGCGGACGGTTGCCGAGGTCTATTGGCTGGGCCGAGTGACCCTGCTCTCGGGCCATGCCCAGGTCCCCATCTACGACCACATCTTCGACGAGTGCTTCCGGGGCTACGTCGATCTCGTCGAGGCAACGGGCACACCTCCCTCTGCCCCGCCGAGCCCACTCGACGCCGGAGAGCGCGCGCCGCGTGACACGGGCACGCAGCAGTCGGGCGCGTCGCCATCGCCGATCACGAGTGCCACCCCGGGCCTCGATGCACGTGGGGACGTCGAGTCCGAGGAGATGTCGATGCTTGCCGCGGCGAGCAGCAGTGAGCGCCTCGCCGCCCGGGACTTCTCCGAGTGCTCTGCCGAGGAGCTCGCCCTCCTGCGAAGGCTCGTCGAGCAGCTCCCGCTCATCCCGCCCTCACGTCGCGGTCGTCGGCTGCGCCGCCATACGCGCGGTGATCGACTCGATGTGCGCGCGACTCTGCGACAGGCGTACCGCACCGGCGGTGACCCCGTGCACCGCACTCATCGCCGACACACCGAGCGCCCGCGCCGGGTCGTGCTCATCGCCGACGTGTCGGGCTCGATGGAGCCCTACGCCCGCGTCTACCTCCACCTGATGCGCGGGGCGGTGCGAGCACTGGGCTCGGAGGCCTTCGTCTTCGCCACCCGGCTCACTCGGCTTACGCGCCAACTGGCAGCGGGCGGCCCGGACTACGCCTATGCCAAGGTCGCGGAGACCACACCGGACTGGGCGGGTGGCACGCGCATCGGCACGGCACTCACGCGTTTCCTCGACGAGCACGGGCGACGCGGCATCGCGAGGGGCGCCATCGTCGTCATCGTGTCCGACGGATGGGAAATCGGTGATCCCCACGAGGTCGGTGAGGCGATGCGTCGGCTCGGACGCCTGGCCCACCACATCATCTGGGTCAATCCCCGCAGCGCCGCCGCGGAGTTCCAGCCTCTGGCCGGTGGGATGGCGGCCGCCCTCCCCCATGTCGATACCTTCCTCAGTGGTCATTCCGTGCAGGCACTCGAGGAGCTGCTCACGGCGATTCGAGAGGCAGGTGAGCGACGTCGTGGCTGAGCATCGCACCGCACGCGTGATCACAGTGTCGACGCGCGCGTCCGCGGGCATCTGGGAGGACCGTTCCGGCCCGGTGCTCGCCGACGGACTACAGCGACTGGGGCTCGATGTCTCCGGCCCGGTCGTCGTGAGCGACGGCGACCCGGTCGAGGTGGCACTGCGCGACGCTGTAGCCGAGGGCATCGATCTCGTCGTCACGACGGGTGGCACCGGCCTCACCCCCGCGGACCTCACACCCGAGATGACGGCGCGCGTGATCGATCGTCCGGTCCCCGGACTAGCCGAGGCGATCCGCACCTACGGCGTCACCCAGGGAATCCCGACGGCCATCCTCAGTCGCGGCATCGCCGGACTCGCGCACCGCACACTCATCGTCAATCTCCCGGGGTCGCCCGGAGGCGCCAAGGATGGCCTCGCGGTCCTCCAGCCCTTGATCGAGCACGCCCTGGACCAGATCGCGGGCGGAGATCACCCGCGATCTGGCGGGCCGGCAGAGCCGCCCCTGTCGGGCATGCCCGCCGGAGGCTAGGCCGAGTCGCCGCCACTACCCTGGAGGAGTGGCGCAGGGCAGGTTCGGACCCAATGAGTGGCTCGTCGACGAGATCTATCAGCAGTACCTCGCCGACCGCGAGAGCGTCGATCCTGCCTGGTGGGACTTCTTCGCCGACTACACACCGGCAGACGGCTCCGCACTCAAGGCCCAACTCGACCAGGCGGCAGCCAACGGGCATCAGGGCGAGCCTCCCGCGCCCGCAGCGGACGTAGCCCTCTCGACCCCGCAGACTGCCCCCGCACCCGTGCCTTCCGCCCCCGTTGCGGCGACGCCCCCTCCCCCTGCTGCCCCAAGCAGTGAGATCGTGCCGCTGCGCGGGCCCGCCGCGCGCGTCGTAGGCAACATGGAGGCTTCGCTCGCGGTGCCGACGGCGACCAGCGTGCGCGGGGTGCCCGCCAAGTTGCTCATGGACAACCGCGTCGTCATCAACAACCACCTCGCGCGCGGTCGCGGTGGCAAGGTCTCCTTCACGCACCTCATCGGATACGCGCTCGTGCGCGCCGTGGCCGCCGTGCCCGCCATGAACGACTCCTTCACCGAGGCCGATGGCAAGCCGGCTGTGGCGCGACGCGCGGAGGTCAACCTCGGCGTGGCGATCGACCTGGTCAAGGACGACGGCTCCCGCCAGTTGCTCGTGCCCAACATCAAGGGTGCTCAGGCCCTCGACTTCGCGGGCTTCTGGGCTGCCTACGAGGATGTCGTACGCCGTGCCCGCAGCGGCGCTCTCACCGTCGATGATTTCGCGGGCACGACGATCAGCCTTACCAATCCGGGGACACTCGGCACGGAGCATTCCGTGCCCCGGCTCATGCAGGGACAGGGCTGCATCATCGGCGTCGGCGCGATGGAGTACCCCGCCGAATGGCAGGGCGCCTCAGAGGAATCGCTCGTCCGCAACGCCGTGTCCAAGACGCTCACCCTGACCTCGACGTACGACCACCGCGTGATCCAGGGCGCGCAGTCCGGGGAATTCCTGCGCCGCATCCACCAGTTGCTGCTGGGTGAAGATGACTTCTACGGCGACATCTTCCGCAGCCTGCGCATCCCCTACGAGCCGATCCAGTGGGCACGAGACATCTCGGCCTCCCATGAGACCGATCTCGACAAGACGGTGCGCGTGCAGGAGGTCATCCACGCCTATCGCGTGCGCGGCCACCTCATGGCCGACACCAACCCGCTCGAATACGAGCAGCGCATGCATCCCGACCTCGATGTCCTCTCCCACGGCCTCACCCTGTGGGACCTCGACCGGGAGTTCGCCACGGGCGGCTTCGCCGGCCGGCCGCTTATGAAACTGCGCGAGATCCTCGGTGTCTTGCGTGACTCCTACACCCGCAGCATCGGTATCGAGTACATGCACATCCAGGACCCGGAGCAGCGGCACTGGATCCAGGAGCGCGTGGAGGTCCCCCACCACAAGCCGAGCCGCGAGGAGCAATTGCGGATCCTGCACAAGCTCAACGAGGCTGAGGCCTTCGAGACCTTCCTGCAGACCAAGTACGTCGGCCAGAAGCGCTTCTCCCTGGAGGGATCGGAGTCGCTCATCCCGCTGCTCGACGAGGTCCTGTCCTCCGCCGCGCGCGATGACATCATCGAGGTTGCCATCGGCATGCCGCACCGTGGCCGCCTCAACGTCCTCACCAACATCGCCGGCAAGTCCTACGCGCAGATCTTCGCCGAGTTCGAGGGCAACTACGGCGACGAGTCCGTGCAGGGCTCCGGCGACGTGAAGTACCACCTGGGCACGAGCGGGACCTACCGCAGCCTGGACGGGTTCGAGACCAGGGTCTACGTCGCGGCCAACCCCTCCCACCTCGAGGCGGTCGATCCAGTCCTCGAAGGCATCGTGCGCGCCAAGCAGGATCAGCTTCCGCACGACCAGTCCTTCGACATCCTGCCGCTGCTCCTGCACGGCGACGCCGCCTTCGCCGGCCAGGGGGTGGTGGCTGAGACGCTCAACCTCTCCCAACTCCAGGGCTACCGCACCGGCGGCACCGTGCATGTCGTCGTCAACAACCAGGTCGGCTTCACCACCTCCCCGCGCTACAGCCGCTCGAGCGTCTACTCCACCGACGTCGCGCGCATGGTGCAGGCCCCGATCTTCCACGTCAACGGCGATGACCCGGAGGCGGTCGTCCGAGTGGCACGCCTTGCCTTCGAGTTCCGCCAGGCCTTCCACAAGGACGTCGTCATCGACCTCGTCACCTACCGCCGGCGCGGACACAATGAGGCCGACGATCCCTCGCTCACTCAGCCGCTGATGTACGAGCTCATCGATGCGAAGCGCTCGGTGCGCAAGCACTACACCGAGTCGCTCATCGGCCGCGGCGACATCACCGTCGAAGAGGCCGAGGAGGCACTGCGCCACTTCCAGGAAGAGCTCGAGACGATCTTCCAAGGGAGTCGTGCGGCGTTGACCGGGGGCGACTTCAGCGAGGGATCCGACGAGGTCGTGCGCACCGGGCAGCTCACCCTCGCGCCCATGGGACCTGCCGGAGACATTCTCACCGGGATCAGCAAGGACACCGTCGACTGCGTGGTCGAGTCGCAGCTCGTCATGCCCGAGGGCTTCACCGTGCACCCGCGACTCGCACCGCAGCTGCAGCGCCGCGCGCAGATGGTGGCCGATGATGCCATCGACTGGGGCATGGGCGAGGCACTCGCCATCGGATCGCTGCTCCAGGAGG
>CAZLZC010000050.1:0-13762 GCA_964563825.1 uncultured Actinomyces sp. | reverse complement strand
GACAAGGTCGACACCGAGATCCCCGCACCAGCGGGCGGCATCGTGCTCGCCATCCGCGTGCCCGAGGACACCACCGTCGCCGTAGGCGCCGAACTCGCCGTGATCGGCGACGCGGGTGCGCTACCGGGCGACGCAACTCCCGCACCCGCGCCGGCACCAGTGGCTGCTCCGGCTCCAGCACCCGCTGCCGCTGCCGCGCCCGCCCCGACGCCGCCTCCCGCGCCTGCCCCCGCAGCTGTGCCGGCACCGGCGCCCGCCGCTGCACCTGCGGCAGTATCGGCAGCTGCACCGGCCGGGGCCGACGACGAGGCTTACGTCACCCCGCTCGTGCGCAAGTTGGCCGCGGATAAGGGCGTCGACCTCGCGGTCGTCGTCGGCACGGGAGTCGGCGGTCGCATTCGCAAGCAGGACGTGCTCGCTGCCGCCGAGCGCGCAGCCGCACCCGTCGCCGCAGCGCCGGTGGCGTCCGCGCCTGCCGCTGCCGCCACTCCGCCAGCAGCGACCGCAGGCATGCGTGGCACCACCCAGCCGCTGTCCCGCCTGCGTCGCGTCATCGCTGAGCGCATGGTCGAGTCGCTGCAGGTCTCCGCGCAGCTCACCACGGTCGTCGAGGTCGACGTCACGCGCATCGCGTCCCTGCGCGACCGCGCCAAGGCCGACTTCGAGGCACGCGAGGGCGTGAAGCTCACCTTCCTTCCCTTCTTCGCGAAGGCTGCCGTCGAGGCGCTCGCGGCGTACCCCTCACTCAACGCCTCGATCGATCAGGCCGCCGGCACGGTGACCTATCACGGCGAGGTCAACCTCGGCGTCGCTGTCGACACCGATCGCGGACTCCTCGTGCCCGTCGTGCGCGACGCGGGAGACCTCAGCGTGGCCGGCCTTGCGCGCCGCATCACCGACCTGGCCGATCGCACACGCACCAATCGCGTGTCACCCGACGAGCTCTCCGGGGGCACCTTCACGCTGACCAACACGGGCAGCCGCGGCGCACTCTTCGACACCCCCATCATCAATCAGCCGCAGGTGGCGATCCTCGGCACGGGCAGTGTGGTCAAGCGCCCCATCGTCATCAGCGACGGTGGTAGCGACGTCATCGCGATTCGCTCGATGGTCTACCTGGCTCTCACCTACGACCACCGACTCGTCGACGGCGCAGATGCTGCACGCTTCCTCACCGCGGTGCGGGCCCGACTCGAAGAAGGCACCTTCGCGGACGTGGGCGCCTGATGCGCGTCGCGGTCACCGGTGCCAGCGGCCTCATCGGCTCTGCACTCGTCCCCGCACTACGCGCGCGCGGAGACGAGGTCGTGCGACTCGTACGCCGAGCCCCCTCTGCGCCCGATGAGGTGAGGTGGGATCCGCGCTCGGGTGACGTCGACCTCGCCGGGCTCGCTGGCGTCGACGGGATCATCCATCTCGCGGGAGCGGGTGTCGGCGACAAGCGCTGGAGCGACTCCTACAAGGCCGAGATCCTGGACTCCCGCGTGCAAGGGACGACGACGATCGCTCGCGCGGCAGCGGCCCTCGATCCGCGGCCGTCCGTCCTCGTATGCGGCTCAGCCATCGGCTACTACGGCGACACCGGGGACCGATTCGTCACCGAGGAGTCGCCGCAGGGTGCTGGCTTCCTCGCCGACGTAGTCGCACAGTGGGAGGCATCCGCCCAGCCCGCCGTGGATGCCGGCATCCGCGTGCCCTTCGCCCGGACCGGACTGGTCGTGAGTTCGAAGGGCGGCGCTTGGAAGCGACTCATGCCGATCTTCAAGGCCGGTATCGGCGGCAAGATCGGCTCGGGATCGCAGTACTGGTCCTTCATCTCGATGCGCGACGAGGTCGCCGCGCTCATCGCGCTGCTTGAGGACGAGCGCTACCGCGGGCCCGTCAACCTCACTGCACCCACGCCGGTGACCAACGCCGAGGTCACTGCCGCAATGGGTCGCGTGCTGGGTCGACCCACACTGCTGCCCGTCCCGTCGTTCGCTCTCAAGGTGGCGCTCGGGGAGTTCTCGCAGGACGTGCTCGGCAGTCAGCGCGTGCTCCCGACCGTGCTCGAGAGCGATGGCTTCACCTGGAGCGACCCCACCATCGACTCCGCCATCAAGCAGGCGGTCGCCGGCAGCTAGCGCGCCACCGACGGGCCTGCGACCTCCGCTGCGCCCGTTATCGACGTCAACAGCCCCGTTAGCGTCGTTTGCGGGCGCAAGCTAGATCCATCCGCCGACGACGGCGCCGGGCACATCTGCTGCGCCGATCCCGCCGACCCCATCGCCGAAAGACCCAGGAAGCCGGCCAACGCCGCGCCTGCAATCGCTACTCCCCATCGCCACGGCAGTCGCACTCCTGCGAACCGCGCTCCCGGAGTCCCCGCCGGCGCCCTACGCGCGGCGTGCCGACCTCGCACCGTGGCGGTGCCTGATCGGCGCGGCGCTACGTCAGCGGCCATGGGCTCAGCGGGGCGCGGGGGTGGCGCCTCGCCGAGCCGTGCGCGCCGGTGCGCCGGCGGGGAGATGAGGGGTGCGTGCACGGCACAGGCGTGCTCGAGGACCGCGGCGACCTTCGCCATGGAGGGCCGTGTCGCAGAGTCCGGATCGGCTCCGGCAATGAGCAGGTGCGCGACGTCGGCGCTCACCGATGACGGGGGCAGGCAGGCATCGAGCAGCGCCACGAGATCGTGGACATCAGCCTCGGGCGTGCCTCCGGGTCGCCATCCGCTGAGGACTCCGCGCCCGTCGTGCACATGCAGGGAGCCCTGCGAGATGCCCCCGTGCGCGAGTCCTGCATCGTGCAGCAGCGCCAGGCCCGCGGCCACCGGCGCCAGGGCTGCAAGAGCTCCTTCGCCCATGACCAGCGACTCGCTCGCGACGGGAATCTCCCAGGTGAGGGCGAGACCCTCTCCTGCGAACGCCACCTCGCGCAAGGGCGAGAGACCCTCGTGCCGCACAGCAGCCACACGAAGCGCCTGTCGGCGGATGCGATCGCGCTCGACGAGATCGGGGGCGAGGGCGAGCAGGGTCGTGAGGGTGGATTGGGCAGGCGTCGTCATGTCGGCATCGTGCCCGCACGGGGCGGTCGCGTGCTTTCAGTTATCCACAGGCGGCTAGCGTGAGCGCCATGTCCGTGATCGTCGTGGGTGCAGGTGTGAGCGGCCTTGCTGCTGCTCGGCAACTGCAGGCCTTCGGCATGCCCGTCACCGTGCTCGAGGCATCCGATGCCGTGGGCGGTCGCATGCGCACCGACGTCGTCGACGGCTTCCGGCTCGATCGGGGATTCCAGCTCTACAACCCGTCGTACCCGGAGGGCCAGCGCGTCCTCGATCACGAGGCACTCGACCTGCGTCCCTTCGTCGCGGGAGCGCGCGTGGTGCTGCGACCCAAGGGGCGTCGCCATGTCGCCCGGATCGCGGACCCTCGCCGCGAACCCAGCTGGGCCATGCCGAGCCTGCTCGCGCGTATCGGCTCGCCCGTGTCGACCGCTCGATTCGGGGGCTACGCCGTCTCGCGGGCGCTGCGCTCACCCGCCCACCTGCGGTCCGAGCCCGATGTGACGGCCGCGGAAGCCCTGCGCCGGGCGGGCGCCGATCGCACCCTCATGGAGCGACTGCTGCGCCCCTTCCTCGCCGGTGTCTTCCTCGAAGCCGACCTCACGACCTCACGGAGATTCCTCGACCTCGTGCTGCGGTCCTTCGTCAAGGGCACTCCCGCCGTCCCGGCGCTCGGCATGCAGCGCATCCCCGAGCAGCTTGCCGCAGCGCTCGATGTGCGCCTGGACACTCCGGTCGCTTCCGTCTCCGCGCGCGGCGTCGTGCTCGATGACGGCACCACACTGGACGCCGATGCCGTCATCGTCGCCGCCGATCCGCAGACGGCGCAGCGACTGCTGCCCGGCATGCGTGCGCCCGCCCCGCGCTCGGTGACGACGTGGTACTACCGCCCCGACGGCGACGCCTCGCGACTCGCTGAAGGCGAAGCCGTGCTCACCCTCGATGGTGCGCGGCGCGGACCCGTCATCAATACCGTCGTCCTCACTCACGCGGCCCCGGAGTACGCACCGCCCGGCAGCGCACTCGTCTCCGCCTCGGCCCTTGGTGTCCGCGACAGCAGTGCCCACGAGTCAGCCGTCCGCGATCATCTCGGGTGGCTCTACGGCGTCCCGACGTCGCGCTGGGAACTCATCGCGACGTACCCCATCCCCTATGCGCTTCCGGCGATGCCGGTGCCCCTCGATCTACGCCGGCCCGTGCGCACCCCGAGTGGCGCCTACGTCGCCGGCGATCATCGCGACACGTCATCCATCCAGGGTGCTCTCGTGAGCGGGCGCCGCGCGGCCGACGCCGTGCTCGAGGACCTAGGCGTCTCACGCACCGCTCAGCCCGATCAGCAGGAGGCCTCATGACGACCCGCCGGATCCTCGCCACGAGCGGGGGCTTCCTCGCTACCGACCGCTGGGGCGTGCTGCGCCCCGGTGGGCTCATGCTCGAGGCCTTGCGCCTCACCGGTGCCGAGCGCCCGCGCGTGTGCCTGGTGATGACCGCGAGCGGCGACGACGCGTCGTACCTCGCTCGCTCCTACGCCGCCCTCGGCGCACTCGGCTGCGATGTGGACCACCTCGCGCTCTTCACGATGCCCAACCGCGACCCGGAGGAGGTGCTCGGTCGCTCCGATCTCGTATGGGTCGGCGGTGGAAGTGTTGCCAATCTTCTCGCACTGTGGAGGCTGCACGGCGTGGACACCGCGATGCGCGCGGCGTGGGAGCGCGGCACGATCCTTGCCGGAGTGAGCGCGGGCTCGATCTGCTGGCATGTGGGCGGACCCACCGACTCCTTCGGCCCCACCCTGCGCGTGGTCACCGATGGGCTCGCGCTGCTCCCCTACGGCAATGGCGTGCACTACGACAGCGAGGAGCAGCGTCGGCCGCTGCTGCAGCGCGTCGTCGGCGACGGCCTGCTGCCCACGTCCTACGCCACGGACGACCGCATCGGGATCCTCTACGAGGGCGACGAGGCCGTCCGTGTCATCGCCGATGTCGACGTGGACGTCGAGACGGGCCCTGCGGCGTACCGCATCGAGCGCGTAGGTGCGGACGTAGTCGAGACACGCCTTCCGGTGGGGACGATTCGCGCGTAAGACCAGCAACTTTTTTTGGGCGTAATCCCTTGCGAAGCGCCCTGGGAGTCGCCACCATGTGCGCATGAAATACACGACCATGAAGACGCCCCTGATCGCCCTCGCTGCGTCAACGGCCCTGGTGCTCACGGCATGCGGCGGAGGTGGCGGCTCGGACACAAGTCAGGCGCAGGAATTCTGCGACCAGTTGGCCGCAGGCACCGATCCCTTCGAGGTATTCCAATCGATGCGCGACGAGTTCTCCGATCAGACGGAGTGGGCGGCCGCCGCCAAGGACTGGGCGAAGTCGACATGCCCCGACCAGTTGGCCAGCAACGAGATCCTGCGCAACATCATCTCCAACACCGGTGGCAACCCGGACTCCTGAGCCGCCCGCCATTGCGCAGAATCCACAAGACGCCCCGGACCCGCGAACATGGTCGGGCTATCGCGGGTGGGGGGCGTCTTGCCGCACATCGCTAGACGGAGTGACGTGCCCAGGCGCACCTCGTCGATGCGCATCTGAGGAAGCCCCCCGAGCGCTCAGCCGCTGCCGTACGCGCGGATGACCTCGGCGACGACGACGTCGTACTCGGAGTACCACTCGTCGCGGCCACGGCGCTGGGCCTCGAGGTGCTCCGCCACCGCCTTCCATGCCCGGGCGCTCGCGTCGTCTCGCCAGTAGGACACCGTGATGCCCTCGCCCGTGTGCGCATCCCGCGCGGATCGCACGCCCAGATAGCCCGGCTGCTGCGCGGCCAAAGTCTCCATCGCGTCGGCCATCGCCGCATAGCCATCGGGGTCGGCACGGCGCACCGAGTGGAAGATGACCGCGACGGCGCCCGGCGGCAGGTCGCCGATCATTCGACGCTGAAGTTGGGCATGCGCTTGGCCAGCCAGCGCGGGAGCCACCAGTTGGCCTTGCCGATCATCGACATGACGCTGGGCACGAGGACGAGGCGGACGATGAACGCATCGATAAGCACAGCGGACGCCAGCGCGACGCCGAAGAGCTTGATCGTGTCGTTAGGCACGGGCACGAAGGCGAGGAACACCGAGCTCATGATCAGGGCTGCGGCCACGACCACCTTGCCGGATCCCGCCAGGCCATGGCGCACCGCCTCCTTGTTGTCCCCGGACGCGTGCCAACCCTCCTTCATGCGCGAGACGAGGAAGACCTCGTAGTCCATGGAGAGGCCAAACAGGATCGCGAAGACCATGATCGGCAAGAAGGGCAGGATCGGACCGGTCGTGGAGACCCCGATGAGGCTCGCGCCCCAGCCCCACTGGAAGACCGCGACAGTGATGCCCAACGCCGCGAAGAAGCTCAGCAGGCTGGTGATGGCCGCGGTGATCGGGATGACGAACGAGCGGAAGAGCATGAAGAGCGCAATGAAGCCCAGGCCGATCACGACGAAGAGGAACAGGGGCAGGACGTCGACGAGCACCTGGGTGAAGTCGTCGCTGACCGCCTGCGTACCACCGACGTAGATCGCTGCGCCCGTCTTGGCGACCTTGGCGGCCGTCTCCGTGCGCAGACGATCGAGCAGCGCGTTGGTCGCCGGGTCGTCCGGGGCCGTCGTCGGCTGGACCAGAAGGCTCGTGACGAGACCGCTCTGGCTGTAGGGGCTGTCCTTGCCGCCGATCGTCGCCGTCGAATACAGCGGCAGCATGTCCTTGTTGGGGATCGTCGACGCGACGCCTTCGGTGGCCGCTACGTCATCGATGACCTTGCCCAGCACCGAGTCGTCCAGGGGCAGCGGCAGCGTCACCGCCAGGAAGAAGGGCCCATTGATGCCCGGCCCGAAGCCTTCCGCCATGAGGTCGAAGCCCACACGGGCCGGCGAGCCAGGCTGCGAACTTCCGTTGTCGGGGAAGCCCTGCTGGATGGAAGCCGCGGGGACGGCGAAACCGATGAGGATGCCGAGGGCGACGATCGCGAAGAGCCACGGGGCCTTTTGCAGCAGCCTGCCGTAGCCCGCCCAGCGACTCTGGTCCAGGGGCTTGAGGCGCGGGTGGCGCGCCCAGGGCATGCGCACGCCCAGGGTGTGCTTGCCGAGGAGGCTCACAATCGCCGGCAGGAGAATGAGAGCAGCGAACATGATGACGAGCACCGTCACCGCCGCCGCAATCGCGAGACCGTAGAAGAAACTCACGCCGAGGACGAACAGGCCTAGCAGCGCTGCAATCACCGTGCTGCCCGCGAACAGCACGGCCCGGCCGGCGCTGCGCATCGCGATGGCGATGGCCTCCTTGGGGTCCTTGCCCTCGAGGGTGTCCTGCCGGAATCGACTGAGGATGAACAGCGAGTAGTCGATGCCGACGCCGAGGCCGATCATCGACGCCAGTTGGGGGGCGAACGAGGCGACGTCGAGGAATCGAGCGACCAGGAGGATGAGCAGCTGACCCATCACCAGGCCGGTAATGGCGACGATGATGGGGAGACCGGCTGCAATGAGACTGCCGAAGACGATGATGAGGATGACGATCGCCACGAGGATGCCGATCGCCTCGCTGGACTCCCCTCCCCCGCTCGCGGCGGTGAGGATCTGCCCGGACGCGCCGACCACGAGGGTCGACGTGTTTCCCGCCTCGATGAAGGCGATGAATTCGTCGGCCTGCTCGGGGCTGGCGACGGAGCTTGCCTCGCCCTTGAAGTCGACGACGGCGTAGGCGACCTTGCCGTCCTTGCTGATCGTCGACGTCGCCTCCATGGCCGCCGCGTTGGCGTTGAGGAGGTCATTGAGCTGGTTCTCGACGTCCGCCGGCGTGCCCTCGGGGTAGGTGACGTCGGTGGTGCCATTGGCGAAGGCGTCGTTCACTTCCTTCTGGAAGTCCTCCGGCGTGCCGGGAGGGAAGGGGACCGAGACCGGTTCCTTCTTGGGGCAGTCGGGTCCGTAGGTCTTGTCGTACGGCGAGGTGATGCACTTCACGCCTTCGACGGTCGCCACCTTGGTGAGGAGTGCATCGACTTCGGACTTCACCGACTTGTCGTTGACCGTGCCGCTGGTGGGAGACCACACGACGTTCGCCGAGTTCGTGTTGGCGTTCTTGGGCGAGACATCGATGAGGAAGCTCTGCGCCAGGGCCGACTGGGTGTTGGGCAGCGAGAAGGAGTCGTTGAACGTGCCCTTGAAGGTCGTCGCGAGGAATCCGACGGAGACAAGGGCGATCACCCACACGAGGACCGCCACGAGCGGCCGGCGGATCGCCCACGTCGACACGCGCCCCACAGTGACCTCCTCGTCAGCGGCCCGCTCCCGGAGCCTGCGGTGACCGTACCGCCTCGGGCTAGGCTTCACGCGTGTTCACGGTGACGCGCCTCGGGCCAGACCCCTGGGAGTACGGCGCCGCCTGGGACCTCCAACGCCGCATCCACGACGAGGTCGTCGCCGGCGAGGCGCCGGACACCCTGCTGCTCCTCGAGCACGAGGCCGTCTACACCGCAGGACGGCGTACCGAACCCTTCGAGAGGCCCATCGACGGTACGCCGGTCATCGACGTCGATCGCGGCGGCAAGATCACCTGGCACGGCCCCGGCCAGCTGGTGGGCTACCCCATCGTGCGCCTGCCGATGCCCCTGGACGTTGTGGCCCACGTGCGGCGACTGGAAGGCGCGCTGATCTCCGCCTGCGCCGACGTCGGCCTCGCTAGCACCCGCGTCGACGGCCGCAGCGGCGTGTGGGTGACGGCGGATGAGCGCGGCCCCGACCGCAAGGTGGCGGCGATCGGCGTGCGCGTGGCGCAGGGAGTGACGCTTCACGGATTCGCACTCAACTGCGACTGCGACTTGACGGCCTTCGATCGCATCGTGCCGTGCGGCATCCGAGACGCCTCCGTCACGAGCCTCACCTGGGAGTTGGGCCGCGACGTGACGGTCGAGGAGATGCTGCCCATCGTCGAGGGTCACGTCGTGCGCGAACTCGACCTCGCCGTAGGGTCACTCGCATGACCGAGCGCAAACTGCTGCGGCTAGAGGTGAAGAACGCCGAGACACCCATCGAGCGCAAGCCCGAGTGGATCAAGACGCGCCTGCGCACCGGTCCGGAGTACACCGCGGTGCGGTCGCTGGTCGAGCGCGAAGGTCTGCACACCGTCTGCCAGGAGGCGGGCTGCCCCAACATCTACGAATGCTGGGAGGACCGCGAGGCGACGTTCCTCATCGGCGGTGAGCAGTGCACGCGCCGGTGCGACTTCTGCCAGATCGACACCGGCAAGCCCGCCTCGCTGGACCGCGACGAGCCGCGTCGCGTGGCCGAGTCGGTGCGCACGATGGGCCTGCGCTACGCCACGGTCACGGGTGTCGCGCGCGATGATCTTGACGACGAGGGTGCCTGGCTCTACGCCGAGACCGTGCGCCTGATCCGAGAGTTGAATCCCGACTGCGGCGTCGAGGTGCTCACCCCCGATTTCAGCGCCAACCCAACGCTGCTGGGCGAGGTCTTTGGTGCCGCGCCGAGTGTGCTGGCGCACAATCTCGAGACCGTGCCCCGCATCTTCAAGCGCATCCGCCCGGCGTTCCGCTACGACCGATCCCTCGACGTCATCACGCAGGCACGCGACGCGGGACTGGTGACCAAGAGCAACCTCATCCTGGGCCTCGGCGAAACCGACGAGGAGATCGACGAGGCCCTGGTGGACCTGCACGCTGCGGGCTGCGACCTCATCACGATCACGCAGTACCTTCGCCCTTCGTCCCGACACCACCCCGTCGAGCGCTGGGTGCCCCCGGACGACTTCGTCGCGTGGGCCGACCGCGCCCGCGCGATCGGCTTTGTCGGCGTCATGAGCGGCCCACTGGTGCGCTCGAGCTACCGCGCCGGCCGGCTCTACGCCGACGCCGTCGCGGCCCGGCGGGTCGGCCAAGCCGCCCCTGTCGGGCTTGCACGCGAGGCGAATCACTCGTCGTGAAGGTCTCCCCCATCGCCACCGGCGTCGTCGTTGCCACCCACGTGTGGCCGGCCGGCTCCGACATCCCCGTCGGCGTACCCGCGCTTGATCTGGACTGGGGTGGGGCAGTCGGCGATCGTCATCACGGCGTGACGATGGCATCCGACACCCGCCAGGCGGATGTCTTCCCTCGCGGCACGGAGATCCGCAACCATCGCCAACTGTCGGTCATCGACGTGGCTGAGCTCGCGGAGATCGCCGCGGCGCTCGGCATCGATGAGCTGGCCCCCGGCACGATCGCCGACAACATCTGCACGTCCGGCATCCCCGGCTTGACCGTCCTCGAGCCGCTGACGCGCCTGGAGTTCGCCAGTGGCGCCGTACTCATGACCGGCGGGCGCAATGCCCCGTGCACGATCGCCGGACGCATGGTGCAGGCGCGCTATGGCAGTCCGGCGGAGAAGTTCCCCAAGGCGGCTTTCGATCGCCGGGGCGTCACGGCCTGGGTCGAGCGGCCCGGGGCGATCCGGGCCGGCGATGAGGTCCGGGTCCTGCCCCCCACGGGCATGTAGGCCTCTCGCTACGCTGCACGCATGTCCAAGATCCGCGGCTACCTCAGCTCCCTGCGGGAGAACTTCAAGCTCACCCGCAAGGTGCACCGCTGGGTGGGCCTGGAGATGCTCGCCATCTTCATCGGCGTGACGGCGGTGGTCGCCGTACCCGTGTCCTTCTTCCTCAACTGGCTCACCGGGCTCCTCATCGGCATGCCCGTGGGCCTGCTGGCGATGACCTACTGGTTCAGCCGGCGCGCCATGAACGCCGCCTACTCCCAGATCGAGGGGCAGGCGGGCGCGGCGGTCGCCGTCATCCAGCAGATGCGCGGCAACTGGAGCATCACTCCCGCGGTGGCCGTGACCAAGAATTCCGACATCGTCTCCCGCGTCGTCGGCCGGCCCGGCGTTGTCCTCGTCGGCGAAGGCCCGGCTCAGCGCATCTCGCATCTGCTGGCCAATGAGCGCAAGAAGACCGCACGCTGGCTGCCAGAGGTGCCGATCTATGAGATCCAGGTGGGCACGGACGCGGACCAGCTGTCGGTGGCGAAGGTGCAGCGTGAGCTCAACCGCCTTCCCCGAGCACTGCGCCCCGCGGAGGTCAACGACGTGCGCCGGCGCCTCGATGCCTTCAGCAAGAAGGACTCCCCCGTGCCGATCCCCAAGGGGCCGCTGCCGAAGGGCGGCAAGATCCCGAAGTCGATGCGGGGCTAGAAGCTCCGCACATCAGGTATGCGGGGCTGACCGCGGCCTGGATTGCGCCCGTTAACTACGCCACTAGCGTCGTTAACGTCGGTTTCGGGCGCAGATCAGCCTTAGCGGGTCATACCGATGCTGGTACGCATGACAACACGCGAGCCGACGGCGAGGTCCTGCAGACCCCTGCGCTGCGAGTCGTAGACAAGCGCCGGAATGACGACGCAGATGAGCGCGGTCCGCACGATGATGCGCCATAGCGGGAGGCGCCCACCGGTCTCAGAGACGACGGCGATGCCGAGGATCCGCTGACCGAAGCTCGAGCCTGTGAGCCACGTGAGCACGATGATCTCGAAGGCGAAGATCGCGAGGGTTGCAATCGCATAGTCCGCGCTGCCGTACTCCGCTCCCGGGATCAGGCGGGCCAGCAAGAGCGCGACCAACCAGTCCAGGGCGATGGCCGCGGCACGCCGGCCGAGTCCAGCAGATCGGCCCGGCGGGCCCAGAGGGTCGTCAGAGCCGCCGCCGTCGGGCACCCCTGGGTCTGGTGTGGCGGGTGTGGTCACCCCTCCACGCTAAGGGCTGCTCCTCGCAGGGGCCTCTCGGCCCCGTAACAGAAGCGAAACACGCGGTACACGGTCGGGAAACCCCCTCGGCATAACTTCCTGACCGACGGCAACCGCCGTTCGAGGGTCGGTCCGCCGACCCAGAGGCGATCGATATCGCGGGTGACCGCAGGAGGTGTCATGTTCAAGAACGCAGATGAGGTCCTGAAGTACATGAAGGACCAGGACATCGAATTCGTCGATGTGCGCTTCATCGACCTTCCCGGTGTGATGCAGCACTTCAATGTCCCCGCCGCGTCGTACGTCGACGCCTTCACGGATGGCCTGATGTTCGACGGCTCGTCGATCCGCGGCTTCCAGGCGATTCACGAGTCCGACATGAAGCTGATGCCAGACCCCACCAGCGCTTTCGTCGACCCCTTCCGGGCTGCCAAGACCCTGGTCATCAACCACTCGATCCTCGACCCCTTCACCGATGAGCCCTACAGCCGCGATCCGCGCGGCATCGCGGCCAAGGCCGAGGCGTACCTCGCCTCCACGGGTATCGCCGACACGGTCTACTTCGGACCGGAGGCGGAGTTCTACATCTTCGACGACGTGCGCTTCGAGACGCGCCAGAACGCCGGCTACTACTACCTCGACTCGATCGAGGGTGCCTGGAACTCCGGGCGAGAAGAGGACGGCGGCAACCTCGGCTACAAGACCCGCTACAAGGGCGGCTACTTCCCCGTCCCTCCGGTCGACCACTACGCCGACCTGCGCGACGAGATGTGCCAGGCCCTCACCCAGGTGGGCCTGCATGTCGAGCGCTCCCACCACGAGGTCGGCACCGGTGGCCAGTCGGAGATTAACTACCGCTTCAACTCACTGCAGAAGGCCGCCGACGAGGTGATGCTCTTCAAGTACATCATCAAGAACGTCGCGTGGGTCAACGGCAAGTCCGTGACCTTCATGCCGAAGCCGCTCTTCGGTGACAACGGCTCGGGCATGCACTGCCACCAGTCACTGTGGAAGAACGGCGAGCCGCTCTTCTACGACGAGCGCGGATACGGCGGCCTGTCGGACATGGCCCGCTGGTACATCGGCGGCCTGCTCAAGCACTCGCCGTCACTGCTGGCCTTCACCAACCCGACGGTCAACTCCTACCACCGCCTCGTGCCGGGCTATGAGGCTCCGGTAAACCTCGTCTACTCCGCGCGCAACCGCTCGGCCTGCATTCGCATCCCCGTGACGGGCACGTCGCCCAAGGCCAAGCGCATCGAGTACCGCGTGCCGGATCCCTCGAGCAATCCCTACCTGGCCTTCTCCGCCATGCTCCTGGCCGGCCTGGACGGCATCAAGAACAAGATCGAGCCGCCGGCGCCGGTCGACAAGGACCTCTACGAGCTGCCCCCGGATGAGCTCGCCGAGATCGCGCAGGTCCCCGGCTCCCTCCCCGAGGTGCTCGATGCGCTCGAGGCTGACAACGACTACCTGCAGGCGGGCGGGGTCTTCCCGGCCGACCTCATCGAGACGTGGATCGACTACAAGCGCACCAACGAGGTGGATCCCATCCGCCTGCGCCCGCATCCCCACGAGTTCGAGCTCTACTACGACATCTGATCGACCGGGATCAGACACGTTCCTTGCGCCGCATCGCCTCGCGCGCAGGAGCAGAGGGTGGCCGCTTGCGGCCACCCTCTGTCTGTGCCGGGTGGCCGCTTGCGGCCACCCTCTGTCTGTATTGGGTGGCCGCTCGCGGCCGCCCTCTGTCTGTGCCGGTTGGCCGTACCTCTCACAAGCTCTCGCCGCGAAATCGAGACTTCTTGAGCCAGGCAAGTCTTGATTACTCGTCCACGCTTCCGGGGGGTAGATGCCTCAGTGAAAACGTCCCTGTGAGCGGTGGGTTTGCGGCCCGATTCGTGGGGATCCTGGAGCAGCCACGCTCCGTCTGTGCCGAGTGGCCGCTTGCGGCCAC
>CAZLZC010000049.1:9359-14183 GCA_964563825.1 uncultured Actinomyces sp. | reverse complement strand
GCCACGGCGCGCATCGAGCAGGTGAGCCCGAGGCGCCGCGGCATCGTCGTCACCGAATTGCCCCCCGGAGTCGGGCCCGAGAGGGTGATCGAGCGCATCAAGGATCTGGTGACGAGCAAGAAGGTCCAGGGCATCTCCGACCTGTTGGACCTCACCGACGGGGAGCATGGGCTGCGCCTGGTCATCGAGCTCGCACCCTCGGTCAATCCCGAGGCCATGCTCGAGCAGTTGTACCGGCTCACCCCGCTCGAGGACGCCTTCACCATCAACGCCGTCGCCCTCGTCGATGGGGAGCCGCGCACCCTGGGACTGCGCGAGCTCCTCGAGGTATTCGTCGATCATCGACGCGAGGTCGTGCGGCGTCGCAGTGAGCACCGGCGGACGCGGGCCCGCGAGCGTCTTCACCTGGTCGATGGCCTCCTGATCGCCATCCTCGACATCGACGAGGTGATCCAGCTGATCCGCACGAGCGATGACACCGCGGCTGCGCGCGAGCGCCTGATGACGGTCTTCGACCTCTCCCAGGAGCAGGCGTCGTACATCCTGGAGATGCCACTGCGCCGTCTTACGCGATTTTCGCGCATCGAGCTCGAGGCTGAGCGCGACGAACTCAGCGCTCGTATCGATGAACTATCGGTCATCATCGACGATGAGGGGCGACTACGAGAAGTGGTCGCCGCGGAGTTGCTTGCCGCTGCCGAGGAGCACTCCACGCCTCGTCGCACGATCCTGCTCGAGGATGCCGGGACTCCCCGGACCGCGGCAACTTCGGCGTCGCTGGAGCTACCCGACTCACCGTGCAGAGTGCTTCTCTCGGGCACCGGCCTGATCGCGCGCACCAACGGCTCCGCCATCTCCACGACAGGACCGCGCGCAGCGCACGACGCCATCGTCAGTGCCACCGTCGCGACCGGACGCGGGGAGGTACTGGTGCTGACCAGCACCGGACGAGGGGTACGCCTGCCGGTCGTGGAGATGCCGATTCTGCCTCCCTCTGCCCACGCTCCCGCTCTCGCGGGCGGCGCACCCCTCGGCGCGCTGCTCGATCTCGAACCCGGCGAGCGGGTCATCGGCCTGGCCGAAGTGAGTGAGCCACCGGCCGTCGTCGTGCTCGGCACCCGGCAGGGCATCATCAAGCGAGTCGCCATCCAAGGACCCCCGACCCGCCGGGACTGGGATCTCATCGCTCTCGCGGACGGGGATGAGGTCGTCGGCGCACAGGAGACAGCTCCCGGCGACGACATCGTCCTCATCACCTCCGACGCGCAAGCCCTGCGCTTCCCTGCGGACGCCGTGAGGCCCCAGGGCCGCTCGGCATCGGGCATGGCAGGGATCCGACTCTCGGAGGGCGCGGAACTCATCGCCTGCTGCGCCGTGGACGGCGACAGCTCAGATGCCGTCATCGTCACAGTCGCGGGCTCGCGGTCTGCCCTGCCGGGCACGTCGGCGTTCACCGCCAAGGTCACCCCACTCGCCGACATCCCCCGCAAGGGCCGCGGCACCGCGGGGGTGCGAGCACATCGGTTCCTTCGCTTCGAGGATGTGCTCGTCCTTGGCTGGGCGGGTGTGGGGCCCGTGCGCGCATCTGCTGCTTCCGGGACACCCCTCGATCTGCCCGAAGACATCGGCAAGCGCGACGCATCGGGCACTCCCTTGAGCGGACCCGTCGCCAGCGTCGGCGGACCGCCCCGATGACGCGCTGCGCCGAGACCGCCGCAGCAGAACCCCTCGCCGGCACCGCTCCCCTCGCCCGGTGGTGGTGGCTCATCGAGGTACCCGGTGCATGGGGACGCCAGGCCATCGCCGACTGTCGTGTGCCCGCGGTCCGCTCACTCACCTCGGACGAGCGCCGTCGAGTCCTGCTCGTACGCCGACCCGGGCGCCACCCTGCGACCGATGCTCGAGCACCCCTGCGCGTGTGGATCGCGGGTGGGCTGCCCGGTGACGCCCCTACGCGCCTGGCGATCGCAGAAGATCCCGACGAGATCCAGGAGTGGCCGATCGAGGGCCCGCCGTCCGCAGCCACGGACCCGGGAGCACCGATCCTGGCCGTCTGCACCAATTCCTCTCGGGACGCCTGCTGCGGCATCGACGGCCGCGCACTCGTCGGGTCTCTGTCGGACTCGCCCGGCGTGTGGGAGTGCTCGCACCTCGGCGGCCACCGCTTTGCTCCCACGGCACTTCTCGTGCGCCACGGTCTCGTCTATGGCCGGCTCGACGTCCACGCCGCGCGCACCCTGCTCGGCCAGGGACCCGGACCGAGCACCGCGGGATTCCTGCGCGGACGCAGCGCCCTTTCCCCACCGGCGCAGGCCGCCGAGGCACACCTCCTTGCCCGGGGATCCGCGCCCGACGTCAGTGACGTGATGATCGACGAGTTCGCGCCGGGACAGGCGCGGGTTAACTTCGCTAACCACGGAGCGGTCGAGGTTGATCTGCTGCCCGGTGAGGCGCGCCCCGCATCCTGCGGCGCACTGCTAGAGCCCTGCTCCGCGTGGCGCGTGAGCGAACGCAGCTAGTCGGAGGCTGCTGACAGGAGCGCGGCGCGCTCGTGGATCGTTGTCCGATCGCGATCTCGCGTCGCTCCGAGTGCCCGCTCCGCACCATCGATACGCCGCCACCCGTCGACGCCGACAACCGTGCGCCCCGCCAGAGCAGCGTCGACCGCCTCGGGCTCGGGAGCCGTCGCCGACCACGCGCTCGGGATCGCTGCGTCTTCGAGCAGGCACGTGACCGTCTGGACGGCATCCTTCTTGTTGGTCCCGATGATCCCCGTGGGGCCGCGCTTGATCCATCCGGCGACGTACAGGCCCGGGATCGCGGTGTCACCGTCGACAACGCGGCCGTCCCGATTGGGGATGACATTGCGCCGATCGTCGAAGGGGACCCCATCTACCGCGGTACCGCGATAACCCACGCTGCGGATCACCGCGTCGACGGGAATCCGATGCGTCTCTCCCGTGCCTGACGCCTGACCCTCGTCGTCCAGGACCGTCGTCTCGACCACAAGTGCCTCGACGCGGTCCGTGCCGAGGATCTCCACGGGGCGGCAGCGAAAATGGAGGTGGATGCGCCGATCGCGTCCGTCGTCGACGTGATCAGCCCAGCCCTGGATGACCGCGACATTGCGGGCCACCGCCTTGTCGTCCGCGACCGCCCGCTCGCTCGCGACATCGCCTACGTCCCCACCCTCTGCGACCAGCACCTGCGTCTGCTCGAGCTCCCCGAGTTCGCGCAGTTCCTTCGTGGTCCAGGTCGCCTGCGCCGGGCCGCGGCGGCCCACCAGGTGGACGTCGCGGATCCCGGAGGCGCGCAGCGCCGCGAAGACGTGCTCGGGCATATCCGTGTGCTCGATCTCCCCGGGGGCCTTTGAGAGCACCCGCGTGACATCGACGGCGACATTGCCCACCCCGATGACCGCGACGCTGCGCGAACCGGCCAGGAAGTCTGTGAAGGCGTCAGGCGCGGTATCGGGATGACCGGTGTACCAGTTGACGAAGTCCGTCGCAGCGATGCTTCCCGCCAATTCCTCGCCCGGAATGCCGAGCGCCCGGTCCCGCGAGGCACCGTAGGTGAGGACGATGGCGTCGTAGAACTCGCGGAGCTGGTCGAGACTGAGGTCACGCCCGAGCTCGACGTTGCCCAGGAATCTCACCCCTGGGTGATCGAGGACCTTGTCGAGGGTGTCGCGCACGGAGCGAATACTGAGGTGGTCCGGTGCCACGCCGTAGCGCACGAGCCCGAAGGGACTGGGGAGCTTGTCGATGATGTCGACGGAGACGGGGATGTCCTCCTGGCTCAGGAGTGCATCAGCGGCGTACATCCCCGAGGGACCTGAGCCGACGATGGCGACGCGCAAGGGTCGGTTCAAGACTCCTCCTCAGGCCAGGCCCAGCATCTGCCGGGCCTCGGTGAACCCCGGGCCGGGATTCACTGGGTCCAGGTGCACGGTACGCATGCCGACAGCCTCCGCGCCTGCGAGATTGCCCGGCTGGTCGTCGATGAAGACACAGTCTGCGGGCTCTGCGCCCATGCGCTCTGCCATGAGGAGATAGGCGCGTGGATCGGGTTTCATGACGCCGTCGGTCCGTCCGTCCACCATGTGGTCGAACTCCCGAAGAATCGTCATCCTGTCCAGCCACGTCTGATCGTGGAATGCGGTGAGGTCGTTCGTGAGAATGCCGACCGGGATGCCGGCAGCCTTGGCATCGGCGATGAGCTGGCGGGCGGCGGGGCGCACGAGTTCCTGCTCCGTGCCGGAATAGAGGTGCGCCATGAAGGAGGGCATCTCCGCCGGCTCTCCGCTGATCTCATGGAATTCAGCGCAGCGCCGGGCCCAGTACTCGCGCTCGTTCATCCCCCCGGCCTGGAAGTCGCGCCAGTCCTGGTCCGCATCAGGATCGAAGGGGCCGGTCCATGCGAAGGTCCCGGGGGCCAGGCCCAGCGACCTCTCCCCCACGGCACGGAGCTCGAAGGGGGTAAGCAGGACGGGACCACCGAAGTCGAAGACGAGAGCGGTCAGCTCGACTCCCTCAAGAGGGTGCCCATATTTCAGTGCTCTTCTTCCGAGATGGTCACCATGTCGTAGCGCACGACGTCGCCGAACCATCCGCATTCACCGCACCAGGTCATGAAGACGCGCTGGTCCGCAGTCCAGTACTCCGTCGAGATCCCGCCGTGCACCTCGATGCTTGCCGCGCACATGGGGCAGAACTTCGGCCTGTCGAGCAGGTGACGCTCGGCATCCTTGGCAAACCATGCGCCCGGCGGGGGAAGCCGATGCGGATCGGGCGGGAGTTCGCTCAACGGAACCCTCGCCTCGCC
>CAZLZC010000049.1:0-9259 GCA_964563825.1 uncultured Actinomyces sp. | reverse complement strand
CCCATGGTGATGAATGCCTCGGCGAACTCGCGCTCGGCACCAAACTTGTCGCGCTCGCACGGCAGCGGGATGATCTCGTGCCGCTCGCGGATCGTGCCCAGCGGATCCTCGCCGTTGGCGACGCGCTTCATGTTCTCCTTGAACATCTTGCGCAGCATGGCGACACCCGCGTCGGAGCGACCGAGGTGCTCCTGAGTCCGGTCGGTCACCGGGCCCTGGCTGACCCAGGCCATGATGTCCTGGCCCTCGATGTAGTCGGTGATGAAGCGGCCCTGATCGTCGCGCCAGAAGTATTCGTAGACCACCGGACGATCCTGGCTCTCCCACACACCGGCGTCGGGGGCGTGGTTGGAATAGAAGAGCTTCCACGTGGTGGTGTCGTCGACGGGTACGCGGATCTGCATCTGGTCGATGCCGGCCCCGCCCACGCGCATGAAGTAGGGGAAGACCAGGGGGTGTCCGACCTTCCAGTCGTCGTTGTCCTCCGAGCCGCCCTCGAGGACACGACGCTTGAGGATTCCCCACTCCATCTCCTCGAAGCCCGTGCGCAGGTGCTTCTTCTGGAAGGCCTTGGGAGCATCGAAGCCCTGGGTCTCACCCATGAAGTTGAAGTAGTAGCCGTGGAGCCACTCGACGTGGTGCGGATCCACGGAGTTCTCCATGATCTGCAGCCAGTTGCACGGCAGGGTTGCGTAGCCGCAGTCCTTGATGCCATCCATGACGAAGACATCGAAACGGGGCAGCTGCGGCGCGGGATCAGGCCCGACGTAGACCCAGATCATGCCGCCCATGACCTCGGCCTTGCCGGCCTTCTGCTTCACACGGTCGCGGAAGTTCTGGTTGTCCGACTCCGCAGGCTGTTCGACGCAGTTGCCCTCGAAGTCCCACTTCCACCCGTGGTAGCCGCACCGGATGCCGTCCTCATGCACGACTCCGTAGGTCAGCGAGGCGCTGCGGTGCGGGCAGTGCTCGGCAACGATGCCGTAGCGCCCGGACTTCGGCGTCTTGAAGAGCGTCCAGTCCTCACTGAGCAGGCGCACGGTTTTGGTGGGGACCGAGTCGAAGTCCTGCTCAAAGGCGATGGGATACCAGTAGCGCCGCAGCAACTCCCCCATGGGCGTGCCCGGTCCGACCTTGGTGAGTTCTTCGTTCTGCTCGACGGTCAGCATGTGCGGTCCTTCCGTGATTTCCGGTGCCTCGAAGGTACCGGGCCTTGCGGGTGACGATCGGGATTGGTCCGCGCGCTGGGTAGGGGTCGTCCCTCCTGGCGGGACCGGACTCGGGGAGGGGACCAACATCCCCTCCCCGAGCCTCGGGCTAATCGATGACGGTGACAACCCCGTTGTTGCCGTCAACGCGGATGCGCTGGCCCGTCTTGATGTTGGTGGTCGCGAACCCGGTGCCGGTGACAGCGGGCAGGCCGTACTCGCGGCAGACGATAGCCGCGTGACTCATCATGCCTCCGGTGTCGGTCACGGTCGCCTGGATCTTGCCGAAGATCGGCGCCCAGGACGGTGCCGTGAGCGGAGCCACGAGGATCTCACCCTGCTGGATCTCGCCGATCTGCTCCGGCGAGAAGATCACGCGGGCAGGGCCCTCCACGAGGCCCGGTGACGCCGCCATGCCGCGCAACTCGCCCTCCTTGGCATCTCCCCCGCCGAGCCACGCGGTGACACTGTCGGAGGTGATGCCCCACAGCATGACCGTGAAGGGCTCCGTGATGACCTCCGGAGGGGCTCCCAGCGCAGGCACGGGCTTCCATGTGCGCAGGGCATCGCAGATCTTCTTGCGCTTGTCGATGATGGCCGGCCAGCGACCGGGACCGGCCGCAGGCTCGGGGGTGGCCCAGGAGACGTAGTAGTCCCACAGGGCGTCCTCGACCTCGGTGCGCTTGAGGTAGAAGATGTCGTTGGGCTCGCTCCAGAAGCCCTCCTTGACGAAGACCTCGCCGAGTTGGCGCATCTTGCGCCAGATCACCGAATGACTCCAGTGCTCGACGTAGAAGTTGTGGTTCTCCACATAGGGGAAGACCACCCGCGCGAGGCCGAGCTTGCCCTGGAAGGCCTCACGATCCTCATCCGTGGCGAGGAGATCGGTGTACTCATTCACGACGCGGTCGCGCTCGGCACGGATCGCATCCATCGGCCGGGCTAGATCGTCACCCGACTGGAGCTTGACGATGTAGTCGTTGATGAAGTCGAACGGGATCTCGACGTTCTCGATCCAGATCTTGTCCGAGTGATAGAAGCCCGAGCCCGTGGAGAAGTTGAACCACGGCTCTGCGGACTCCTGGAAGGACGCGATCCAGGCACGGCCTGCGTCGGAGCCCTTCAGGATCTCGCAGGTCTGCTCCACATTCCCCACCGCGAAGGCATCGGCGACGCCTGAGTCGAGGGCCACACGAGCGAGACGCTTGAGCTCCTCGTCCGGGCGGAAGAGGTCGACCTCGACACCCGCAACCATCTTCGCGATAGCAAGGTCGGGGATCCCGGGGAACGCCTGCTTGCAGAAGCCGAAGAAGTCGAGGTAGGCGGCATAGCCAAGGTTGAGAAATTCGAAGTGGTAGTTCCACAGCTTGAGCGCGAGGTCCAGCAGGGTGCGGTAATTCTCCTGGATCTGATAGCCAGAGCCCAGGCCAGCACCCGACTTAACGACACCATCCGCATCCTCGATCTCCGGAAGCGGCTCGAAGTTGACTGCCTCGAGCTCCTTGACGAGGTCGCGGATCTTGACCATCCACTTGTCGTAGAGGTCGTTCCAGTTCATGAAATAGAAGCCAGCGCGATCCATGAAGTTGGCCACGCGAGCCTCGATCGTCGCCGGATCAGCGGGTACGGGCGTGAGATAGCCGTAGCCATTGAGGATGCGGAAGGCAATGCCGTTAGCCGGGGGCACCTGCAGGTGGCGGGTGTTGTACTGGGATAGCGAAGCGATGGCGAACTCGTAGAAGGTCGCATCCCAGGGCGTGAGCACCTTGGGCCAGTGCACGCCGTCCTGGAACCAGAAGATCGAATCCTCGAACTCGCGTCGGGCCTCGCTGAAGAGCGAGGAGTACACGTACATGTCTTGCCAACCCTCGGCGCCCGCGGGCGTCTCGATGTCGAACGGGCTGGGGAACCGATCGGCCATCCTGCTTCCTCTCGTGTGTTCGTGTCCGGGAGGCACGAATCCTGGAACTTTCTCTGTGGGGTGATCTTGCTCTAGTCCTTGCGGGCGTACAGGGGATTCATCAAGGTCGAGACGATGCTCGCCATGGGGTTCTTGTCGGCGGAACTCGCAACCGACTGTCGGGGCTTCTTGCTCCACACGGTCTCGGGTCGCGCCTGGAGGAGGATCACGTTGTCGCCGTCAGGAAGGTCGGCATCCACGGCCCACTCGATGTCCTGAGGGCAGCCGTAGTGCTTCTCCGCCGTCTTCGCGAGAGCCGCAATGGCCTTGAGCTGCGCATCGGTGACGCACGGGCTGTCTGCTCGGTCCGCGTCGGTCTCGACCTTCTCCACCGTGTCATGGTCGGTGAGCCGGTACTCATGGGCCTTGTGGCTGATCTCGCGCTTGCTCACCTCGAGCATCACCTTGTCGACAAGGAAGTTGTCGGGGGTCACCTCACCGGAGACCACGGCCTCGCCGAATCCCCATGCCGCGTCCACGGCCACCTGGGAGCGGTCGCCGTTGGCCGGGTTGAGGGTGAAGGCAACGCCCGCCGCAATGGGGCGCACCATCTTCTGGATCACGACCGCCATCTCGACGGAGCGGTGCTCGTAGCCCATCTCCACCCGGTAGCAGGTGGCGCGATCGGTGAACAGGCTCGCCCAGCAGCGCCGCACGGCGTCGACCACTGCGTCACCGCCCCTGATCCACAGGTAGGTGTCGTGCTCGCCGGCAAAGGAAGCATCGGGCGAATCCTCGGAGGTGGCGGAGGAGCGCACGGCGACCGGCAGGTCTGCCACGTCGCACTTGCGGCTCAGCTCCGCATAATCGTGGCGGATCTGCTCTTCCACATCCCCGGGCAGCGGCATTTGACGGATGACGTCCCGAATCTCCCCACACACGGTGCTGACCTGGCTCGTGTCGGAGACGTCAAGGCCGTGCAGGAGTCGCGCCAGCGTGGCGTCGAGATCCGATGCGTCGTGCGCGGCCCGGTAGCCCGCCGTCGTGACCGCAAAGCCTGGAGGCACGGGAAGCCCAGCCCCCGTCATCTCGCCAAGGCTGGCGGCCTTGCCGCCTACCTCGCCCTTGAGCCCGGGCCAGTAGCCCTCGAACCACATCGTGACGTCGCTCATGAGGATCCCTCCCGACGGCTCAGCGGAAGCGCACGCCCCTCGAGGCCGGCCCACCAGTCAGGCAGACCATCGAAGTCCGGCACCGAGACCTCTTGCACGCGATTGCGATAGAGCACGAGCGCGCTTTCGCCACCTTCAAGCAGGCGGACGCGCACGAACTCGGTGTTGAAGGGTTCACCCGGGTCGTATCCGAGAGCCCAGGTCGCGAATGCTCGGATGGGCCCTGAGTGAGTGGCCACGATGACGGACTGGCCGGGTGCTTCGTCGTGGATCCGCATGAGGCCGGCCCAGAAGCGACGGACCGCCGCGACAGGGGGCTCGAAGGTGAGCATGGGCATCGTGAGCCAATGGGTGATGGGATCCCCGCCGCCCTGCTGGATTCCCCAGAAGCGATCCACCTCTACCAGCCATGTGGGGCGCCCACCCAGTCCGATGCGCTCGTACTTCTCCATCTCCGAGTGATAGAGCCGGAACGCCTGCGTGACGTCGCGGAATCCGTCGGGGGTCATCACCTGGAAGTTGCGGAACTCTTCGTACGCCGTCACCTCGCTCACGTCGGCCTCGCGCCCGAAGAGGACGAGCTCGTCGAGCAACCCCTTGCGGATTCCCTCAGCGGTCTGACGCGCACGATTCGTGTCGGCACATGCCATGGTGACGTGGTGCCCCGTCATGACGCGACGGGCGAGCTCCTTGCCGCGGCGATGTGCCTGCCAGGAGCCCAGCGGGGTGAGTCCGGATTCGGTGGAGTACCCCTGGGTCTCTCCGTGACGGACGAAGTAGACGTCGGTGACGGCGCCCTTCGTCTGGTCCTTGCGTTCGGGGACGATCTCCTTGGTGCGGGTCACCTCCGCCCATGCGCGGGTCGCGCCGACATCTGCGCCCTCCCAGAGGGGCACAGGCGAATCAAGGCCGGTCTCACCGCTTCGCCGGTCCCGGAAGCGTCGAAGGTAGAGCGGCGTCTCGTCCTCGGGCTGCGCGGGCTCGGCAACCGACGGCCGCAGCCCTCGAGCCTCGCGGTCGAGGTACTTCTGCAGGTACGCGGGAGCATCGGGCCGCTCGGTGCGCGGCAGTGCCACGGGAGTGGTGTCGGGCTCGGTCATCGTCATGTCCACTCCTTAGCTGTGCACCGTGAGGAACCGCTGATTGACGACGCCGTCGTAGTAGAACAGCGCTCGCCCCATCTCACTCTCAGTCCAGGTGATGGGGGGATCATCGGGATCCGACCAATAACCGCCGGTGAAGACCTCGTTGCGGTTGCCCGCGGGGTCGAAGAAGTACACGCAGTGTCCACGTGTAGCGCCGTGCCGCGTGGGATTGGTCTCGATACGCACCCCGTGATACGCGAGGACATCTGACGCATTCCGGATGTCGTTCCAGTCGTCGACCCAGTACGCGAAGTGGTGCAGGCCGCCGTCGGGTCCGGTCACGAGCGCGATGTCATGGGACGAGTGAGACACCTCGAGCCAGGTGGCGATCTGGAAGCCATCGTCGCCCATCACCTGCTCCGTGAGGTGGAAGTCCAAGACCTCCTGGAGGAATGTCGTCATGCCATTGACGTCTTCCACCGTGAGGAAGATGTGGTCCAGGCGAGGCGGCGCTATGCCCACCAGGCCGAGCGGCTTGGGGGGCGGGTTGGTGAGGGGCAGGAGGTTGCCGACCTGCTCCATGCCGTGGATGAGCTCCATCTGGTGCCCCGAGGGAGTCTCGAAGCGCACGACGGTGCCCCCACCGATCCCGACGTCCGCACCCTGAAGTCGCTTCACCGCGATGCCCGCGTCTTCGAGGCGCGTGGCGTAGTAGTCGAGGTCGTCGAGGCTCTCCACCTTCCAGCCCATGTGCGCGAGGCCGTAGTTGGGTGCGTAGGCGAGGACGAGCGAGTGGTGCTGATGCTCGTCCCAGCACTTGAGGTAAACGCGCTCGGGCTCGCGGGCCGTCTCGACCAGGCCGAGCACCTCGGTGTAGTACGCGGCGGCGAGCTCGAGATCGGGGACCCTGATCTCCACATGTGACAAACGCAGGATGCTCATCAGGTATGCACCTTCATGAATCGATCGTTGAGCTCGCCCTCGTAGTAGAAGACAGCGCGGCCGATGTTGTCCTCGGTCCAGGTGATCGTCGGGAAGTCGGGATCCGGTCGGTACCCGCCGGTGAACACCTCATTGCGCGTGCCGAGGGGGTCGAAGAAGTAGATGGTGTTGCCACGCGTGATGCCGTGACGCGTCGGCCCCACGTCGATCTGAATGCCGTTGTAGGCAAGGATGTCGGCGCTCTTGCGCACGTGATCCAAGTCATCGAGCCAGTAGGCGAAGTGATGGAGTCCACCATTGGGGCCCGACACGATCGCGAGATCGTGGGGCGAATGCGAGCGCTCCATCCACGTGGCGGCCTGGTGCCCATCTCCGTCGAGCAACTGCTCGGTCACACGGAATCCCAGGACGTCGGTGAAGAACTTCGTTGACTCACCCACCTCCTCCGCTGTCACGAGGACGTGATCCATCCGTGGGGGCGCAATGCCGCGCAGCCCATCGACGAAGGGTGCCGGGTTCAACGATCCGGTCGCTCGCCCCAGCTTCTCCACATCGTGGACGAGCTCCATGACGTGTCCCGACGGCGTCTCGAATCGGATGGACTCACCCTGACCAATCGACGCGCCCTTGCTTACTCGCTCGACAGGCAGGCCGTATCTGCCGACCGCATTCTCGAGATCCGCGAGGTCGTCCTCACGAACGACCTTGAAGGACATCAGGTCGAAGCCCACGCGGGGTGCGTAGGAGATGCGCAGCGAATGGTGATCGACCTCGTCCCAGCACTTGAGATAGACGGAGTTCTCATCGCGCTCGACCTCGAGCATGCCCATGACCTCGGTGTAGTACGCCGCGGCTAGGTCGAGATCCGTCACTGTGATGTCGACGTGCGACAAGCGCAGGATTCCCATCGTCGCTCCTCCCGGCCCGCAGGCCCCTCGGGTAATCGCAACCTACGGGTAGGCTGTCCCGCATGGAAGGACAGCGTTCCCGCATGCGGGACGTATCTGATACGTTCCCGCGCGTGGAGGGTCCTGAGGTCATGCGCCAGGCGATGGCCGACTACGTGCACGCCCTCCATCAGGCCTACCTCGACGCCGTGGCGACCCTTCCGGCGGCTGAGCGCGCGCGCCTGCCGCTGATCGCTGCAGGACGCGTCACGGTCGCGGCCGTGGGTGTGCGCATGCTGCACGTCATCGGCACCGTCGAGGAGCTGCCCGCTCCACGTGGACCTGAAGTGGAGATCTCCGACTCCATCGACGATCTCGCCTGGAGCCTGCGCTTCTTCGACCCCGTCATCACACCCAGCCTCGGCATGATCGATGAGTCAGAGGGACCGGACTACGAAGAAGTGCGTCGCGCACTCGGGATCCGCACAGTCACGTATCACCTCGCCGTGCCACCCGGCGGCAGCCTCACCTCGCACCATGCACTTCATGCCGGCACAGGGCTCGCGCACTCGCACGCAGCCGCTGCGCGTGATTTCGACGCACTGCGCGCGCACGCCCCCGGACGCGAGGCACTCGTCGATGAGATGCAGGGGGCCAGTATTGCGGGGCTTGCTCGGGCACAGGTCGCGCTGGCTCAGGCCATCGCTCCCAGCCTTCCTGGACTGAGCATTGAGCCTCCAACAGACGCCCAGGATGTCCGCCGCAGCCTGCTCCAGCACCTGAGGACTTCCGGATGACCGAGACCCCCGCACGCCGCCAGCACTCGACGCTCTCGAGTGTGCGCAATGCCGCACGACTCCTCAAGGAGTTCGGTCGCGGAGATCGAGACATCGGCGTCACTGAGTTGTCGCGGCGCCTCGGGATCGGCAAGAGCACCGCACATCGCCTCCTCAGCACGCTGGCAGAGGAACGGCTATTGGAGCAGGACCCTGACACCGGCGCGTACCGACTCGGGCTCGCGATGTACGAACTGGGCGCATCGGTGGCGCTGCACAACGATCTGCATGAAGCCTGCTCCCCCGTCATCGATCAACTACGCAACGCGACGCGCGAGACCGTGCAGGTCGCTGTGCTCGACGGCCGCGAGGTCGTCTACGTCGAGCGTCGCGAGAGTCCGCAGACGCTGCGGCTCTTCGGCCGCGTGGGTCACCGCAATGACGCGCACTGCACCAGCACCGGCAAACTCCTGCTTGCTTACCTGCCCGAGGATGATCTGGACGCCCTCCTGCGAGGCTGGCGCCTCGAGCGCAAGACGCCGTACACGATCACGGACCCCCGGGCACTACGCAGCGCCCTCGCCGAGGTCCGCCGCCAGGGGTGGGCTGAGAACGTCAACGAGTCCGAGCTCGGGGCCGCCTCGATCGCCGCACCGGTGCGCAACGAGAGAGGTGAGGTCATCGCTGCCCTCTCCATCGTCGGACCGGTCCAGAGACTGGGCAGCGATTCCCTGCGCCGCTTCGCACGTCCCGCCGTCGACGCGGCACTGGCGGTGAGCCGGCGCCTGGGCTACCGAGATCCGCGCACCCCCCGTCGATCAGCAGGAGAGGGATCCCCGTGACCAGACCCGACGCCGAGCAGATCCGTGAGATGTCGCAGGCCCTCCTCGCCGCACGTCGCGACCACACGCCCATCGCAGCCCTAACCGAGCGTTTCCCTGACATGACCGTCGAGGATGCCTACGCCGTCCAGCAGGGACTGGTGGCCGGCCTGCTCGCCGAGGGTGACTCGATCATCGGCTACAAGTTGGGCCTCACCAGCCAGCCCATGCAGGTGATGCTCGGCGTGGACCAGCCCGACTACGCACCGGTCCTCGGGTCCACGGTCTACCCCGACGGTGGCGAGGTGCCGTGCGACGACTACATCTCGCCCCGCATGGAGGCCGAGATCTGCGTCGTCCTCGATGCGCCGCTGTCGGGCCCGCATTGCACGGCCGCCGAAGCATGGGAGGCGACCCGCGGGCTCGTGGCCGCACTAGAGATCGTCGACAGTCGCATCGCCGATTGGA
>CAZLZC010000048.1:0-14334 GCA_964563825.1 uncultured Actinomyces sp. | reverse complement strand
AAGCGCGTGATCATCATGCTCGGCGGACCAGTGATGAATCTCCTGCTCGCCTTCTTCCTCTTCGCCGCCGTGCTCGTGGGCATTGGCGTGCCGCAGCCGAGCCTGGCCGTGTCCGCCGTCGTGCCCTGCGTGCCGACCGTCGATGCGCCCACGGGTCAGCCGGATGCGTCGGGCGCCTGCGCCACGGGTGAGTCCCCGGCGGCCGTGGCCGGGCTGCAGGCCGGTGACCTCATCACGGCGTACAACGGCAGTGCGCCTGCCTCCTGGGATGCACTCACCCAGCAGATTCGCGAGCAGGGCGCGTCCGAGGGAGTGCTCACCGTCCAGCGTGCCGACGGCACGACCGTCGATATCCCCGTGAGCACCGTCGACGTCACCCGCCCGGTCTATGACGAAGCGGGCGAACCCACCGGCGCGACTGAGACGACGGGCTTCCTCGGCGTGCGACCCGAGATCGAGTACGTCGCGCAGCCATGGTCGGCCGTCCCCGCCCAGATGTGGGATCTCACCGCTCGCTCGGCGGTGGCGCTCGTGTCGATGCCCGTGCGCGTCTACGAGCTCGTCACGGAGACTCTCGTGGGCGGCGGCGAGCGTCAGCTCGACAGCCCGGTGAGCGTCGTGGGAGTGAGCCGCCTCGGCGGCGAGGTTGTCGCGTCCGAGGAGTCTGCTGAGGCCAAGCTCGCGATATTCCTCGGCCTGGCCGCCTCGCTCAACCTCTTCCTCTTTCTCTTCAACCTGTTGCCCATCCTTCCGCTCGACGGCGGGCATGTAGCCGGGGCGCTCTACGAAGGCACCCGGCGGCAGTGGGCTCGTGTGCGTCGCAAGCCCGATCCGGGGCCCGTCGACGTAGCCCGGCTGATGCCCGTGGCCTACGTCGTCGCCATCGCCCTGGTGGCCGTGGGCGCGATCGTCATCTTCGCCGACCTGGTGAAGCCGATCACCCTGGGCTGACGCTCCTCTTCCAATCCCGCCGACCTCTTCCAATCCCACCGAAAGCGACGCCTCGTCGCGCCGTTGGGGGGTCGGGCGCGCGACGGGACGTCGTTTTGGGTGTGAGCCCGGGATGTCGAAGGCGCCCGCGTCGGGGATACTTGTCGTGTGAGCATCGACCTGGGCCTGCCTGCCGCACCTCCGCCGACCCTGGCTCCTCGTCGCCTGACCCGACAGCTCCTCCTGCGCCATCCCACGCATCCCGTCAAGGTGGGCGGCGACGCGCCGGTAAGCGTGCAGTCCATGACGACCACGCTGACGTCGGATGTCAATGCCACCCTCCAGCAGATTGCCGAGCTCACCGCAGCCGGATGCCAGATCGTGCGCGTCGCGGTGCCGAGCCAGGACGACGCAGACGCGCTGCCGCAGATCGCGCGCAAGTCCGGCATCCCCGTCATCGCCGACATCCACTTCCAACCCAAGTACGTCTTCGCTGCTCTCGAGGCGGGCTGCGCGGGAGTGCGCGTCAACCCCGGCAACATCAAGCAGTTCGATGACAAGGTCAAGGAGATCGCGCGCGCGGCCAAGGACATGGGTACGCCGATCCGCATCGGAGTCAACGCCGGCTCACTGGATAAGCGCCTCATGGAGAAGTACGGCAAGGCGACACCCGAGGCGCTGGTCGAGTCGGCACTCTGGGAGGCGTCGCTCTTCGAAGAGCATGGCTTCGGCGACATCAAGATCTCCGTGAAGCATCACGACCCCGTGGTCATGGTCCAGGCCTACCGCCTGCTCGCGTCCCAGTGCGACTACCCGCTGCACCTCGGCGTGACCGAAGCCGGACCTGCATTCCAGGGCACCATCAAGTCGGCCGTGGCCTTCGGTGCCCTGCTCTCCCAGGGCATTGGTGACACCATCCGCGTCTCGCTGTCGGCTCCTCCCGTCGAGGAGGTCAAGGTCGGCATCGGGATCCTGGAGTCGCTCAACCTGCGCCAGCGCGGACTCGAGATCGTCTCCTGCCCCTCCTGCGGCCGCGCCCAGGTCGACGTCTACACCCTTGCTGAGCAGGTGACCGCTGGCCTCGAGGGCCTCGAGGTGCCGCTGCGGGTCGCTGTCATGGGATGCGTCGTCAACGGTCCCGGCGAGGCTCGCGAAGCCGATCTCGGCGTCGCCTCCGGCAATGGCAAGGGACAGATCTTCGTGCGTGGCGAGGTGATCAAGACCGTCCCCGAGCACCAGATCGTCGAGACGCTCATCGAGGAAGCAATGAAGCTGGCCGAGGAGATGGGTGATGACAGCGCCGGCGATCCCGTCGTCACCGTCAGCTGAGCGCGACGGCCTCGTCCGGCCCCTGGAGTTCAGGGACCTCCCCGATCTCGATCGCCTTCTCGATGCTGATCCGGTCGCCCACTGCTTCGTCGCATCTCGATTGGACGAGGTGCGCACGGGCAATCGTCGGCACCGCCTCGCCTCGGACTTCTGGATCGTGGAGCGCGGTGGCAGATGTGTGGCAGCACTTCATCTCGGAGCCAACGTCGTCCCGATCGCGACCGATGACGCGGCTCGCCGGATCCTGGCCGATCGACTGCGCCGCGGGGGCCGCAGGGGCTCCTCGCTCGTGGGGCCGGCGGAGGAAGTCCTCGATCTGTGGCGACTCCTCGACGGTGCGTGGGGTCCCGCGCGTGAGGTGCGCGCCCGCCAGCCGCTGCTCGCACTCGATCGGGCGCCGTCGGTAGCGCCCGATCCCGGCGTGCGTGCGGTGCGTCCCCAGGAGACCGATCTGCTCGTGCCCGCGTGTATTGCGATGTTCACCGAGGAGGTCGGAATCTCGCCGGTGTCCGGCGGTGCAGGTGCGGCGTACCGGGCGCGGGTGGCCGAGCTCGTGCAGGCGGGGCGCGCGCTGGCGCGAATCGACAACGGGCGCGTGGTCTTCAAGGCCGAGATCGGCGCGGCGTCGAGCCGTGCCTGCCAGATCCAGGGCGTGTGGGTCGCACCTGACCGACGCGGGCAGGGACTGAGCGAGCCCGGCGTGGCCGCCGTCGCCGAAATCGCCCGCGAGCGCGTCGCCCCCATCGTGAGCCTCTACGTCAACGACTACAACTCCGTCGCCCGCCGCTGCTATGAAGCGGTCGGCTTCCGGGCTGCCGGGGAGTTCGCGACCGTCCTGCTCTAGGCGTCTCGGCCGCCTGGCTAGGGTGAGCCCGTGCTGCTGCGGATGTCGACCCTCTTTGTGCGCACCCTGCGTGATGATCCTGCTGACGCTGAGGTGCCGAGCCACCGCCTGCTCGTGCGCGCGGGTTATGTCCGCCGCGTGGCTCCCGGTGTCTTCTCGTGGCTGCCGCTGGGCTACCTCGTCTACCGCAATATCGAGGCCATCGTGCGCGATGAGATGGACGAGGCGGGCTTCCAGGAGGTGCACTTCCCGGCGTTGCTGCCGCGCGAGCCCTATGAGCGCACCAACCGGTGGGAGGAGTACGGCGACAACCTCTTCCGGCTGCAGGACCGCAAGGGCGGCGACTACCTACTCGGCCCCACGCACGAGGAGATGTTCACGCTCATGGTCAAGGGGGAGTACTCCTCCTACAAGGACCTGCCGCTGATCATCTACCAAATCCAGACGAAGTACCGCGATGAGGCACGGCCGCGCGCGGGCATCCTGCGTGGGCGCGAGTTCGTCATGAAGGACTCCTACTCCTTCGACGTCGATGACGCCGGTCTCGAGCGCTCCTACCTGCGCCACCGTGACGCCTACATCTCCTGCTTCGGCAGGCTCGGCCTGGACTTCGTCATCGTGTCTGCGCAGTCCGGTGCCATGGGTGGTTCGCAGAGCGAGGAGTTCCTGGCACCGACGGATTCGGGCGAGGACACCTACGTCCGCTGCACCGCCTGCGATTACGCCGCCAACGTCGAGGCTATGGTCAGCCCGCCGATGCCCGCGGGCGATGCCACCGGGCTCCCCGCGGCCCAGGTGCACGACACCCCGGATACGCCGACGATCGCCACACTCGTGGATGTCTCCAACACCCGGCCCGAGATCCGCCACCCCGATCGCGAGTGGACCGCTGCCGACACGCTCAAGAACGTCGTCTTCATGGCCGACTACCCCGACGGCACGAGCGCGCCCCTGGCGATCGGTGTCCCCGGCGACCGCGAGGTTGACGTCAAGCGTCTCGAGGCCGCGCTGCATCCGGTCGCGCTCCGTCCCTTCGAGGAGGAGGACTTCCCGAAGTACCCCGCGCTCATCAAGGGCTACATCGGCCCGGGTGCGCTCGGTGGCGAGGGCAACATCCGCTACCTCGTCGATCCCCGCGTCGCCGTCGGCACGGCATGGATCACAGGCGCCAACGAGAAGGGCCGCCACGTCTACGGACTCGTCCGCGGACGCGACTTCGACGTCGATGGCGAGATCGAGGCCGTGGAGATCATCGAGGGCGACCCCTGCCCCCGCTGCGGTGCCGACATCGAGATCGCGCGCGGCATCGAGGTCGGACACATCTTCCAGCTCGGCCGCAAGTACGCCGAGGCCATCGGACTCACCGTCCTCGATGAGAACGGCAAGCAGGTCACGGTGACGATGGGGTCCTACGGCCTGGGCGTCTCCCGGGCTGTTGCCGCCATTGCCGAGCAGCACCACGACGGCAAGGGCCTGGTGTGGCCGCGGGCCGTGGCTCCCGCTGATGTGCACATCGTGGCGACGGGCAAGGACGATGCGCCGTTCGAGGAAGCCGAGCGACTCGCGGCGTCACTCGATGAGTCAGGTGTGCGCGTGCTCCTCGATGACCGACGCGGTGTCTCGCCCGGTGTGAAGTTCAACGATGCCGAGCTCATCGGCGTTCCGACCATCGTGGTGGTGGGCAAGCGCCTCGCCGACGGCGTTGTGGAGTTGCGCGACCGGGCATCGGGCGACTCGGTCGACGTGCCGGTCGGAGCCATTGCCGATCGCCTCGTCGACCTCGTCCGTGCATGACCGTCGACGCGGTCGTCTTCGACTGGGGCGGCACGCTCACCCCGTGGCATGACATCGACCTGGTCGAGCAGTGGTCGGCGTACGCCGTCGTCTACGACCCGGCGGATGGGACTCTCGCGGCACGACTAGCGGCGGCCGAGGTGGCGCTGTGGCGCGAGCAGCAAGCCTCGCGCGGGGCCAACGGCACCGGCACCCTAGATCACGTCTTCTCCTCGTGCGGCGTCGACACGGACGATGACCGCCATGGGCCGGCGCTGGCGGCCTACCTCGCGGCGTGGGATCCGCACACGCTGGCCGATCCGGACGCGCGCGACCTCCTGAGTGCCTTGCGGCAAGCGGGACTGCGCATCGGCGTGCTCTCCAACACGCTCTGGCCGCGCTGGCACCACGAGGCGGTCTTCTCGCGCGACGGACTGAGCCCTTTCATCGACGCGGCGGTGTACTCCAGCGAGATCCCCTTCGCCAAGCCGCACGCCGATGCCTTCCGCGCGGCGATCGTCGCTGTCGGCTCGACGCCCGAGCGCACGGTCTTCGTCGGCGACCGCCCGTGGGACGACGTACACGGTGCGCAGCAGGTGGGCATGCGCGCGATCCTCATCCCGCACTCCCGGCTGGGTGATCAGGCGGTCGACATCGACGTGACGCCGGATGCCGTGGTGGAGCGCCTGGGCGATGTGTTGGAGGTCGTGCTCGCCTGGAGGATTCAGGCGTGACCCCGGAGTGGTACGTCATCGTGCTGCTCTGTGCCGTCGCCGCGGCGGCGGGGTGGGTTGACGCTGTCAGCGGCGGCGGCGGTCTGCTCCAGCTCCCCGCCCTCCTCATCGCCCTGCCGGCCGATAAGCCCGCTCTCGCGCTGGGCACCAACAAACTGTCGTCGATCTTCGGCACCTCCGCCGCTGCCATCACCTACGGACGCATCGAGATGCCGCGACTGCGGACCGCGCTGCCGATGGCCGGAGCGGCCTTCGCGGGTGCGGCCGCCGGATCGCTCATGGCCATCCACCTGCCGCCGACGATCTATCGCCCGATCATCCTCATCGCGCTCATCCTGGTCTGGCTCTTCATCGCCTTCCGCCGCGACTTCGGACTGACCTCGCGCGAGGTCTCGCGCCGCAGGCATCTGGTGACGGCGATCGTGGGCGGCGTGGCCATCGGCTTCTACGACGGGGCTGTCGGCCCGGGCACCGGCTCGTTCCTCATCGTGCTGCTGGTCGCCGCGGTCGGCTACACGTTCCTGCAGGCGTCGGCGACGGCCAAGATCGTCAACGTCGGCACCAACGCCGCGTCCCTCATCGTCTTTGGCCTCAGCGGCTCGGTGCTGTGGGTCCTCGGCCTGCTCATGGCCGCCTGCAATGTGGCCGGGGCGATCATTGGTGCGCGTACGGCGATCGCCCGCGGGAGCGGCTTCGTGCGCGTCGTGCTCCTGGCCGTGACCGGCGTGCTGATCGCCGTCCTGGCGTGGCAGACGATGGTGTCGATCTAGGCCGGGGACACCGCTAGCGCCCCGGGAAGGCCGCGGTGGGCCCACCCCAGGCGACGGAGCGCACCGAGCACTCGCACGCCGAGAGCACGGCATTGCGCCGATCGCCGCTGGTGACCTCGGCGGCGAGGTCGGCGTACGCGGCTGCGAGGCGTGCCTCCACGTCCGCGAGGAGCGCGCGCGCGGACTCGGGCGAATCAACCGGCCCGGTGATGAATCCGCCGGGAGCTCCGGACTCCTCGGCGTCGTTGGCCCGGCCGCGTAGCACGAGCACGCGCGCGCGATGTGCGGCGAGGCCACCGAGTGCACGATCACGATCCGCGTCGTCGAGATGGGGAGCCGCGACACCGTAGGCGTAGAGGGCCGCCTCCTCGCCGAGAATCGCGGCGAGGAGAGCGCTGTCGGCGGCGGGCTTCATGCGATGCCTCGCAGGTACTCGACATGGCCTGCCTCTGATGCGGCGATCAGTGCGGTGAGGCGCGCCAGGTCGGCACCGGACGCGGCCTCGCATGCAGCGGTGCGCTGGGCGATGGCCTGCTTCTCGGCCTCCGTGACGGCGGCCAGCGCTTCGGCGCGTGAGCCGACCGCGGGTGCGCTGGAGGCTGGAGCGGGGGATCCCAGGGCCTCGGCGTGCTCGGCGTGCTCGTCGCGCAGAGCCCCAAGATCGGTCGCAAGCTCGGGATGGGCCGCCATGACCGCGTCGTAGAGGGCGATGATTGCCGCCTCCTGAGCGGCGACGTCGGAGCGCACCTGGGCGTCGACGTCGGGCTCAGGCGCGGGGGTATCGGTGGGCTCGGGGGATGGGCTCGGGGAGCATGCGGCCGCCACGAGGGATGCCCCGATCAGTGCCGACCCGCCGATGAGGGCCCGCCGCGTCACCCGACCCCGGAGTGCCTCCTCGGAGGTCTCATGACCATGCACGCCGGTCAGCATGCCACGGGAGGAGGTACCCTCGGGCTGTCGGCTGCGGCGTGCCGCGGGCGACACGACAGATGCCGCACGTGCACACGTGAATAGCGAGGGAGGCGCCATGGGACGTCCTTCGCGTGCATATGACGATGCCGCAGTCAGCGCTCTCCTCGAGCCCGTCGTCGCCTCCCTCGGTCTCGACCTCGAAGACCTTGACGTGCAGACGTCGGGACGCCGTCGTCGCGTGAGCGTTGTCGTGGACCGCGACGGCGGCGTCGATCTCGATGGCATCGCTGAGGCGAGCAAGGCTGTCTCCGACGCTCTCGACTCCTCCGATGCGATGGGCGACGATCCCTACACGCTCGAGGTCACCTCGCCCGGCATCGACCGTCCCCTGACGCTGCCCCGGCACTGGCGTCGCAACATCGGTCGGCGCGTCCGCGCCCACCTGTCGGATGGCTCGACGGTGGAGGGCCGCGTGACGACTGTCGACGACGACGGTGTCGTGTTTGCCACCGATATCAAGGGAAAGCCCGAGTCCGCGGAGCGGCGTACTCCGTGGCCCGACCTGGTGCGCGGCGAGGTTCAGGTGGAATTCCGCAGGCCGGAGTCGGCCCCGACCGAGACCGATGACGAGGAGGCGTGATGGACATCGACGTCAATGCGCTCAAGGCGCTCGTGCGCGAGAAGGAACTCTCCTGGGACCTCGTGGCCGACTCGATTGAGCAGGCCCTGCTCATGGCCTACCAGCGCACCGAGGGTGCGGCTGCGGATGCCCGCGTGGAGCTCGACCGCAAGACAGGCCACGTGACCGTGTGGGCCCGCGACGCCGCGCCCGTGGGGGAGCAGGTCGCCGGCGAGGTCCTCCCTGAGCCGCGTGAGTACGACGACACCCCCACCGACTTCGGTCGCGTAGCAGCGGCCACCGCCCGTCAGGTGCTCCTGCAGCGCCTGCGCGACGCTGAGAGCGACCGCACCTTCGGTGAGTTCTCCGGCACCGAGGGCGACCTCGTCTCCGGAGTCATCCAGCAGGGCGGCGACCCCCGGGTCGTGCGCGTCGATCTCGGAAAGGTCGAGGCGGTCCTGCCTCCCTCGGAGCAGGTGCCCGGCGAGTCCTACCCGCATGGCACGCGCATCAAGTGCGTGGTGACCGGTGTGCGCAAGGGACCGCGTGGCCCGCAGGTGACCGTCTCGCGATCCCATCCCGCGCTCGTGCGCGGTCTCTTCGCGCTCGAGGTGCCGGAGATCGCCGATGGCAGCGTGGAGATCGCGGGCCTCGCGCGCGAAGCCGGGCATCGCACCAAGATCGCCGTCAAGTCCACGGTCCCGGGGCTCAATGCCAAGGGGGCCTGCATCGGGCCCATGGGTCAGCGGGTCCGCCAGGTGATGAGCGAGCTGGGCGGGGAGAAGATCGACATCGTCGACTTCAGCGAGGATCCGGCCGAGCTCATCGCCCACGCCCTCTCACCCGCCCGGGTGAGCAAAGTCGAGGTTGTCGACCGAGAGGCCCGTGCGGCCCGGGTGACCGTGCCCGACTACCAGCTCTCCCTAGCCATCGGTCGAGAGGGGCAAAACGCCCGGCTGGCCGCCCGCCTCACGGGCTGGCGGATCGACATCCGCTCGGATACCGAGCAGGCGACCCCTGCTCCCGCGCCCGAGGACACCTGACGGCACCGGTGCCCGAGCACAGGCTCCGCACCGTTACACTCGGGCGTCCGAGTGGATCCGACCCGGGACCGATGTGAGCGCAGCCCGCACCTTGAGCGTGCGCATGTGCATCGGCTGCCGGGAGCGGGGCTCACCGGAAGGCCTCCTCAGGGTGGTCCTCGACGCCGGGGCAGTTGTCCCCGACCCGCAGGCCACCCGACCAGGCCGGGGAGCGTGGTTGCACCCCGGCTGCCTGGAGGTCGCCGAACGCCGCAAGGCGTTCACCCGCGCACTGCGAGCCACCGCCGCACCGGATCTCACGGTGCTGAGGGAGTTCGTCGAGCGCATGCACACGTCCGAAGCACCGTAGTCGCGAAAGATGGGCATCCCAGGATGAGCCACCGATGAGCACCCAGCCATGAGCAGGGTCGTCCAGCACTGACGGTCCGGACGCGCGCCCGTAGCGCGCCATCCGGACCAAAGACAGGAGAGTTGTGTCGAAGGTCCGGGTATATGAGCTCGCCAAAGAGCTCGGAGTCGAGAGCAAAGTCGTGCTCGCCAAACTGGCGGAGCTCGGCGAGTTCGTGCGCTCCGCCTCATCCACGGTGGAAGCCCCCGTCGTCCGCAAGCTGAAGGACGCGATGCCGGCTGCGCCGGCGGCCGATGCCAAGCCCAAGCGCGCCACCAAGAAGGCGGCCGCGCCCAAGGAGGCTCCGCCGGCGGCTGAAGACGCCGCTGTGGTCGCCGTCGAGGCGGTTGTCGAGGCACCCGCGGTGCCGGCATCCCCAGAGCCCGCGCCCCCAGCCCCTGCGCCCCCAGCCCCTGCGCCCGCAGCTGCGTCAGCTGCCCCGACCGAGGTCTCGGCTGACGACGACGAGGCCGCGCGTCCGGCGCGACCTGCGGGTCCGCGCCCGGGCAACAACCCCTTCACAGGCAATGTCGCTGCGCGCGAGGCTCCGCGACCCGCGGCCCCGCGGCCGGGCAACAACCCCTTCACGGGCAACACCGGCATGGGTCGCGCCACTCCCGCTGTGCCGGGGATTCCGCGCCCCACCCCGGGGATGATGCCTCGCGTGCCGGGAGTTCCCCGGCCCGGCGCTCGCCCGGGTGGTGCGCCTGGCGGCGCACCCGGTCGTCCCGGCGGTGCACCCGGTCGCCCCGGTGGCGGCGCGGGTCGTCCCGGTGGTGCACCCGGTGGTCGCGGCCCCGGTCGTCCCGGCGGTGCACCCGGTGGTGGCTTCGGTGGCGGCCCCGGTGGTGCGCCCGGTGGCGCTCCCGGCGGTGGCTTCGCCGGTCGTCCCGGTGGTCGCGGTGGCCCCGGTGGTCGCGGCGGCACGGCGGGTGCCTTCGGCAAGCCCGGCGGACGCCCGTCGCGCGGCCGCAAGTCCAAGCGCGCCAAGCGCCAGGAATTCGACAACATGCAGGCTCCGACGATCGGTGGCGTGCGTCTGCCCCGTGGCAATGGCCAGGTCGTGCGACTTCCCCGTGGTGCGAGCCTTACCGACTTCGCGGAGAAGATCGATGCGAGCCCGGCAGATCTCGTCACCGTGCTCTTCAAGCTCGGCGAGATGGTCACCGCGACCCAGTCTGTCGATGACGACACGCTGAAGCTCCTCGGTGGCGAACTCGACTTCGACGTCCAGGTGGTGTCGCCCGAGGACGAGGATCGCGAGCTGCTCGAGTCCTTCTCGCTCGACTTCGGCGAGGACGAGGGTGACGAGAGCGATCTCATGGCGCGTCCGCCGGTCGTGACCGTCATGGGCCACGTCGACCACGGCAAGACCACGCTGCTCGACGCGATTCGCAAGACGAATGTCGTCGCGGGCGAGGCCGGTGGGATCACGCAGCACATCGGCGCTTACCAGATCATCGCCCACCCCGGCGAGGCAGAGCGTCCCATCACCTTCATCGATACGCCGGGCCACGAGGCCTTTACCGCCATGCGCGCCCGTGGCGCGCAGGTGACGGATATCGCCGTGCTCGTCGTTGCCGCCGATGATGGCGTCAAGCCGCAGACGATCGAGGCGCTCAACCACGCCCAGGCCGCTGAGGTGCCCATCGTCGTGGCCGTCAACAAGGTCGACAAGGAGGGCGCCGACCCTTCGAAGGTCCGCGGCCAACTCACCGAGTTCGGTCTCGTGGCGGAGGAGTACGGCGGCGAGACGATGTTCGTCGATGTGTCTGCCGTCAAGGGCAGCGGCATCGACGAACTGCTCGAGGCGATTCTCCTCACCGCTGATGCGGCGCTCGATCTGCGCGCCAATCCGAGCCAGGATGCCCAGGGCGTGGCTATCGAGGCGCACCTGGACCGCGGGCGCGGCCCCGTGGCCACCGTGCTCGTGCAGCGCGGCACGCTGCGCCCCGGCGACTCCATCGTCGCGGGCGACGCCTACGGGCGCGTGCGCGCCATGCTGGATGAGGACGGCAACGCTGTCGAGGAGGCGCTGCCTTCGCGACCGGTGCAGGTCCTCGGACTGACCTCCGTGCCGGGCGCCGGCGACACCTTCCTCGTAGTCGAGGAAGACCGCACCGCACGGCAGATCGCTCAGACGCGCCAGGCACGCGAGCGCAATGCGCAGCTCGCCAAGTCTCGCGCACGGCGCACCCTCGAGGACTTCCTCAAGAGCCTGGAGGAGGGCGAGCTTCGCGAGCTCAACCTCATCCTCAAGGGCGACGTCTCCGGCTCGGTTGAAGCCCTCGAAGACGCCCTGCTCAAGATCGAGGTGGGCGATGGCGTCTCCCTCCGCGTGATCCACCGCGGCGTCGGTGCCATCACCAAGAGCGACGTCACTCTCGCGAGTGCTTCCGATGCGGTGGTGGTTGGCTTCAACGTCCGACCCGAGGGCAAGGTCGCGGAGTTCGCTGCCCAGGAGGGTGTGGATGTCCGCTTCTACTCCGTCATCTACCAGGCCATCGACGAGATCGAGTCAGCGCTGCGCGGCATGCTCAAGCCGGAGTTCGAGGAGGTCCAGCTCGGCACCGCAGAGGTGCGCGAGGTCTTCAAGTCCTCGAAGTTCGGCACGATCGCGGGTTGCCTGGTGCGCAGTGGCGAGATCCGGCGCAACACCAAGGCTCGGTTGGTGCGGGATGGCGCGGTCGTGGCCAACGACCTCTCCATCGCGACACTGCGGCGCTTCAAGGACGACGTCACCGAGGTCCGCGAGGGCTTCGAGTGCGGTATCAACCTGGGCACCTACGGCGACGTCAAGGTCGATGACGTCATCGAGACCTACGAGATGCGCGAGAAGGCCCGCGCCTAGGCCTGCTCACGTGTTCGTGGCGACGTGCGAGATGGACGTCGCCACGGGCAGGGAGATCACGTTGGTGGGAGTCCGTCGGCGGATGTTCGGCGGCGATGACGAAGGGGTGGGCTGATGGCGAGCGAAGCACGCGCCCGCAAGCTCGCGGACCGGGTTCGCGAGATCGTGGCGGAGACGCTGGAGATGAAGGTCAAGGATCCGCGGCTTGGCTTCGTCACCGTCACCGACGCCAGGGTCACCCCGGATCTACGGGAAGCCACCGTGTTCTACACCGTCTACGGCGACGATGAGGAGCGCGCGGCCACGGCGGCTGCTCTCGAATCGGCCAAGGGGATCCTTCGCACCGAGGTGGGTCGCCAGACCGGCATCAAGCACACCCCTTCGCTGGCCTTCATCCTCGACGCCCTGCCAGAGAACGCCAAGCACATCGATGACCTGCTCCGTGCGGCGGCTGAATCCGATGCCCAGGTGCACGCCCAGGCGACGGGTGCCCACTACGCGGGCGACCCCGATCCCTACCGCCAGCCCGCGGAGGAGGACCCGGAGGGATGACCCTTCAGGTTGGGCCCGGCGGGACGGCCAAGCCGCCCTTGTCGGGCTCGCACGGCATCGTCGTGGTGGACAAGCCCGAGGGTCCGACGTCGCACGCGATCGTCGGGCGGGCGCGCAAGGCATTCGACACGCGCCGAGTGGGCCACGCCGGCACGCTCGATCCGCTCGCGACGGGAGTGCTTGTCCTGGGGCTCGGCTCGGCGACACGCCTGCTGGGGCACCTGTCGGGGCAGGGCAAGGAGTACGTCGCGACGATCGTCCTCGGTGTCGCCACCGTGAGCGATGACGCGCAGGGTGAGGTGCTCAGTGCAGCCGGTGCCACGGTGAGCGCTGAGGAAGTGGAAGCCGCGATGGGACCCTGGCGCGGTCGCGTGCGCCAGCGCCCGAGCGCCGTGAGTGCGGTGCATATCGACGGTCGCCGCGCGCATGAGCGCGTGCGCGATGGCGAGCAGGTCGATATCCCCGAGCGCGACGTCACGATCGAGGGCTTCGATCTGCTGGACCTCCGCCATGCCGAGGTCGCGGGTGTTCCCGCCACGGTGATCGACGTGCGCGTTGCTTGCTCAGCGGGCACGTACGTGCGTGCACTCGCACGCGACGTGGGTGCGAGCCTGGGAGTAGGCGGACACGTCGTGGCGCTTCGCCGGACGCGCTCGGGCGCCTTCACTCTCGATGACGCAATCGCGCCGGAGGACCTGGGGAACGTCGCGCCGATACCTGCGGGTGAGGCGGCGCGCCGTTCGCTTCCGTGGGTGGAGATCGACGAGGGCAGTGTGCGCTCGGTGGTCCACGGGGTCCGCATTCCCTGGCCGGCGGTCGCACCGGAGGGGGAGACGGTCGCCTTCCTCCATGGTCCGGACCTTCTCGCTCTGGCGGAGTGCCGCGGTGGCGCGTCGGCGTACTCCGCGGTCTTCCCGCCGGAGTCTTAGGCGTCGCGGGCGAGGGTGCCCTGGGCCGTGTCGGGTGACAGATCCTCGACGAGGATCCGCGCCCAGGTGTCGCAGACGGCATCCAGCGGGAACGACGCGCGCACCTGATCCCTTGCGAGATGACGCTGCTCCTCCCAGCGACCCGACACGGTGATGTCGTGGATCGCGTCAGCAAGGGATGCGGGGTCGGCGTGAATCCAGCGGGTGTCGTAGATGGTGTCCGCCCCGGGCCACGGTAGGAGTGCGGGTACCGCGCCTGACGCCATGCCCTCGGCAGGCGCGAGATGGAAGCTCTCGTCATCGGACGTCGACAGGACCCAGCCGACGCGGCGCAGCCACGCGGCGACATCGCTGCCGAATCCGTCGAAGGTCACCGCACCCGCCACGACGGGATCGTCGTGGAGTCGGTGGAAGAGCCGCTCGGCCTCGGCGCGTTCCTCCGGCTTGCGCCAGATCCACCAGTAGTCCCACGGCATCTTGGACTTCACCGCAAGGCGATAGCGGCGATCCCGGCGGCGCAGGCGCGCCAGGATGTCGACGCCCAGATCCGGCCGCTTGCGGTGGGGCGATATGCCGATCATGCCGAGTGTGAATTCGGCTCCGGTGAGCTTGGGCCGATCGAACTGCTCGACGTCGACCCAATTGGGGATCACCACGATC
>CAZLZC010000047.1:7515-14440 GCA_964563825.1 uncultured Actinomyces sp. | reverse complement strand
GCCGACGACACCCTGGCTGGCGTGTGGGTCATCCATCCGGGAGAGAAGGTGACCTCGCGCGCAACCCTCGATGCCTGGCGCTCGCGCTTAGGGCCCGACCTGCCGTGGGGCTGCGGCACCGATCTGTACTTCACCGAGCTCAACCGGCAGCCTCCTGACACCACGGGACTGGAGTGGACGACCTTCTCTGTCAATCCGCAGGTGCACTCCTTCGATGACCGCACGGTGCTGCAGAACACCGCCACCCTCGCGGTGATCGCCGCCGAAGCCCCGCGCCTGACCGGAGACACCGGGATCCACGTGGGACCGATCTCCCTGCGCCCGCGCTTCAACCCCAACGCCACCGACCCCGCTGCGGATGTGAGCAGTACGGACCTCCCCGCTGATGTCGATGGTCGACAGCCCACGTGGTTCGCGGCAGCTTGGGCAGCGCTCGCCCTGCGCAGCTTGAGCTCGGCCGCGACTATCCGCGCCGTCACGCTCTTCGAGGACCTGGGCTGGAAGGGACTGCGTGCACATGACGCGGGACAGCCCGACAGGGGCGGCTTCGCCGGCCCGCCGGGCTCCGAGGATCCGGCGTTCGACTGCCGTCCTGGCGAGGTGTTTCCCGTGGCGGAGGTCGTGCGCGCGGTCGCCGGAGCCACCCACCTCCTGCCCACCACCTCGAGTGATCCAGAGGCCGTCGATGGGGTCGTCCTCGATGGCCCCGGCGGACGATGCGCCATCGTCGTCAACCTCACGGATACTCCGCGCGAGTCGCTGCTCATCGGCGCTGCGGATGCTCGCGTCGTGCTCCAGCCCCATGATGTGTTGCTCGTCGACCTGCCTGGGAGGGCATCGTGACCGATCCACTATTCGATTTGACCGGGCGCCGGGTGCTCATCACGGGCGCCGGGGGCGCGCTCGGCTCGGTCATGGCGCGCGCCTTCGCTGAGCGCGGAGCACACGTGGGTGTGCACGACCTGTCACCCGAGCGGGTCGCTCCCATCGTCGAGGGCATCCGCTCGGCGGGCGGCACGGCGGTCGAGGTCGTTGGTGACGTCTCCACCGCCGAGGGGTCGAGCGAGGTTGTGCGGCAGGGAGCCGACGCCCTGGGTGGCCTCGACGTCCTCCTCAACGGTGTCGGCATCAACCGGCGCAAGCCGATCGAAGAGGTGACCCCGGAGGACTTTGACGCCATCGTCTCGGTCAACCTCCGCGCCATCTTCTTCGCCAGCCAGGCCGCTCACGCGATCATGCGTCCCCAGGGCAAGGGCTGCATCGTCAACCTCAGCTCACTCAGCGCCCGGTTCAGCTTCAACACGATCTCTGTGTACGCCGCAACGAAGGCAGGCGTCACGTCTCTCACGCGCAGCTGCGCACGCGAGTGGGCCGCAGATGGCATCCGCATCAACGCGATCGAGCCCTTCGTCATCAAGACGGAGTTCACCAAGCCACTGTGGGGCGAGGAGCATCGACAGAGGTGGTTCGACCACGTGACACCGATGGGCCGACTCGGCGTACCGGAGGATCTCATCGGCTCGGTCGTCTATCTCGCCAGCGACGCCTCGTCGTGGGTCACCGGTCAGACGATCGTGCTCGACGGCGGGCTCACCATCGGCGCGGACTGGGATTCCTTCCGCGACATGTGAGAGGCCTACTCCACGCTGATGATGCGCGCGACTCCGCCACTCACGTCGATGAAGACGATCTGCACCTCGACGAGATTCGGGCACTCGCTCGGCCCGCGGCCGTAGACGGTCACGTCGCCGACATTGGCATTGCCCGGCATGGAGACGGTGCCGCCATAACTGCATTCGTCGTTGATGTTGACGACTCGCGAGGGACTCATCGCGTACTGGCCGTCTGCCAGACCCGTCTTCGCGTTGATTGCCGGGTCGAGACTGGAAGCTACAGTCGCGGTAAAGATCACACCGAAGATGGCCAGCCCGGCGATCACGATGCCCGCGATGATGGACACACCGATGTTGATCCAGGCGATGATGCGCGTCGCAGTGTTGAGTCCCGCACCGCCTACGCGGCCGTCTGAGGCTGCGATCTCCTTGCTGGACGAGTGGGCCAAAACCAGGGCGACGATCGCGGCGATGATGGGGCACACGACCCACGACACGATGGCGAGGACGAGTCCGATGATGGCGTTGGTCGAGGTGATCGGTCCCCCGGCCTGCGGCGCCCCAGGCGTGGCAGTTGCGGAGGGGGCGTTCGCCGTCCAGACGGTGCCGTCCCAGTAGCGCTGCTGGCCGGGTGCCTGGGGGTCGGGGTACCAGCCGGCGGGAGCAGCCGGGATCGGATTCTCTTCAGTCATGTCCTTGACCTTAGTCGCGGCCAAGGTCATAGACCGGCTACGGCGCGGTCACAAAATGCGAGCGCTGCTCTCCTAGACCGCTGATGCCAGCCGTGACGACCTGACCGGTCTGCACCCACGCGGGCTCCGCCATGCCCATGGCCACGCCGGGCGGTGTGCCGGTGTTCACGAGGTCACCGGGATCAAGGACGAGGAATTGGCTGATGTAGTGCAGGAGCACGTCGACCCCGAAGATCAGAGATGTCGTCCTACCCGTCTGGCGGCGCTGTCCATCGACGTCGAGCCAGAGGTCGAGGCCTGCGGCCATATCGACCTCGTCGGTCGTCACCAGCCAAGGACCCAGCGGGTTGAAGGTCTCTGCCGACTTGCCCTTCATCCACTGGCCACCGTGATCAAGCTGGAAGGCACGCTCAGACACGTCATTGGAAACAACGAACCCCGCGATGTGCGACCAGGCATCGGCGGGTGAGTCGAGGTAGCGGCAGGTAGATCCGATGACGATGCCAAGCTCAACCTCGTAGTCGACCTTGGTCGCGCCGCGCGGGACGTGCACGTCGTCGGTGGGACCGATGACCGTGTTGGGCGCCTTGGTGAAGAGCAGCGGCTCCTCAGGGATCGCCATGCCCGACTCCGCGGCGTGATCGGCGTAGTTGAGGCCTGCGCACACGAGGTGTCCTGGGCGAGCGATGGGAGCTCCCAGGCGAGCCTCGGGCGGCAGGGTCGGCAGCAACGCGATCTCCCCCGCCACCCAGCGACGCTGCAGATCGGCGATGCCACCCCCCGCGAAGAACGCGGCATCGAAGTCGTCTGTGACCGACGAGACGTCGTACCGCTGGCCTTCGGCACCCAGCACAGCGGGCACTTCGGCGCCAGGGGCGCCCACACGGATGAGCTTCACGGGAGACTCCTCTAGTCGCAGACGGCGCCGCGACTCGCGGAGCCGACCAACTTGGCGTACTTCGCCAGGACTCCCCGGGTGTAGCGCGGCGGCAGCGACTCGAAGTCCTTCCGGCGCTTCTCCAGCTCGTCATCATCGACCAGCAGGTCGAGTGTGCGGGACGGAATGTCGATGCGGATGCGATCACCGGTGTGCACGAGCCCGATGGGGCCTCCGTCGACCGCCTCGGGTGAGACGTGACCCACGCACAGGCCCGTCGTGCCGCCGGAAAAACGACCATCGGTGATGAGCAGCACATCCTTGCCCAAGCCCGCACCCTTGATAGCGCCGGTGATCATGAGCATCTCGCGCATGCCGGGACCACCCTTGGGTCCTTCGTAGCGAATGATGATGACGTCGCCCGCTTGAATCGTGCCATCCTCAAGAGCGGCCATGGCTGCCTGCTCGCGCTCGAATACGCGCGCGGTGCCTTCGAATGAATCCACGGGTACGCCGGCGTTCTTGACCACGGCACCCTCGGGTGCCAGTGAGCCGCGCAGGATCGTGATGCCGCCGGTCGGTGCGAGCGGATCGCGCGTGGCGCGCAGGATCTCACCGTCGGGGTCGGGCGGTGCGATGTCGGCGAGGTTCTCCGCGACCGTCTTGCCAGTGACGGTGAGGCAGTCGCCGTGGATGAGACCCGCGTCGAGGAGGGCACGCATGACGACGGGGACTCCGCCGACGCGATCCACGTCGCTCATGACGTAGCGACCGAAGGGCTTGAGGTTGCCGAGGAGCGGCACCTTCGAGCCGATGCGATGGAAGTCCTCCATCTCCAGTTCGACATTTGCCTCGTGGGCGATGGCCAGGAGGTGCAGGACCGCGTTGGTGGATCCACCAAAGGCCATGAGGACGGCGATGGCATTCTCCAGCGACTGGCGCGTGATGATGTCGCGCGCGGTGATGCCCTGCCGGATGAGCTCGACGACGGCCTCGCCCGACTTGCGGGAGTAGCCATCACGACGACGATCGACGGCGGGCGGCGCGGCGGAGCCAGGCAGTGACATGCCCATCGCCTCGGCAGCGCTAGCCATGGTGTTGGCGGTGTACATGCCGCCGCAGGCACCCTCGCCGGGGCAGATGGCACGCTCAATCGCGTCGACGTCCTCACGCGACATGAGTCCGCGCGCGCACGCACCGACGGCCTCGAAGGCGTCGATGATGGTGACCTCACGCTCGGAGCCATCCGACATCTTGGCGAAGCCGGGGAGGATCGATCCGGCGTAGACGAAGACACACGACAGGTCGAGTCGAGCGGCCGCCATGAGCATGCCCGGAAGGCTCTTGTCGCAGCCCGCGAAGGTGACCATGCCGTCGAGGCGCTCGGCCTGCATCACGGCCTCGACCGAGTCGGCGATGATCTCGCGACTCACAAGCGAGAAGTGCATCCCCTCGTGGCCCATGGAGATGCCGTCGGACACGGAGATCGTGCCGAACTGCATCGGGAAGCCGCCGGCAGAGAACACCCCCTCCTTCGCCGCAAGCGCAAGGCGGGCGAGCGAGAGATTGCACGGGGTGATCTCGTTCCATGACGAGGCGATGCCGATCTGGGGCTTGGCGAAATCCTCGTCGCCCATGCCCACCGCCCGGAGCATCCCGCGGGCAGGAGCCCGCTCCAGGCCATCCGTGACGTCTCGGCTACGCGGCTTGATATCGACCATGCCGTCCACCCTAGGACACGATGACGTGGGCGAGCGGGGACCCCGACTCCCAGCGTTCGACCTGCTGGCGGACCAGTTGCCCGATGCGCGGAAGGAAGGCCGTGGTGTTGCCACCCACATGCGGGGAGATCAAGACTGCGGGCGCACGCCACAGCGGATGCTCCGGTGGCAGCGGCTCGGGATCGGTGACATCGAGAGCGAAGGAGAGCCGGCCCGCTTCCGCCAGCATCGCGTCCGTGTGGACGATGGCCCCGCGTGCGACGTTGACGAGCAACGCGCCATCGCGCATCCGGGAGAGAAACGCCGCGTCCACCATCCCTCGAGTCGAGTGATCGAGTGGGACGGCGAGCACGATCACATCGGCATCGGGGATCAGGGAGTCGAGATCCCCACGTCCAAGGACGCCCGGGCGAGCCGTGCGCCCCACGAGGGTGACCTCGCACTCGAAGCCGGCGAGCCTCCTGGCGAGAGCCTGCCCGATCCCGCCTACGCCGACGATGACCACACGCTTGTCGGCCAGGGCGTCGTAGCGCTCATGGATGAAGTCCCCGGCGGGCATGGCACGGGCCATGTCATCGATACGCCGGAGCCGGGCAAGGATGAGGCCGACCGCGAGCTCGGCGGTGCTGGCGTCGTGCACGCCTGCGGCGTTGCATAGCGTCACGCCCGCGGGTAGGTGCGCGAGCGCATGCTCGAAGCCCGCGGTGGGTAACTGGCAGACGGCAAGCTCGGGCATGAGCGACATGGCCTCGAATGCCCATTCCCCCGCCATGTAGGACGGCACATAGAAGCGGGTGCCGGCCGGTGGCTGAGCCGGATCCCCATCCCAGACGACGACGTCGTCTCGGCCGACATGCTCGGCGATCTCACGGGGCAGGACGATCACCGGGATACCTCACCACAGTGAGCAAGGTGGCTCCCGCTCAGGTCGCGCCGCTCGCGACGCCACCGCATAGTGGATGGGTGCGCTCCTTGACCTTCATCAGTCCGCTCCTCCTCGCTTCCGTCGCCCTGGCAGCCTGCGCCTCGAGCGCTCCCGCGGGCGGGCCCGTGCCTGCAACTCCCTCAGCGGAGGCTCCCCGCGTGAGCGTGGTCGCGGACCTCACCTCTGGGCTGGTGTCGCCGTGGGGCCTCGCTCACCTCCCCGATGGTTCCGCGCTGGTCAGCGAGCGCGATACCGGGCGGATCGTGCGCGTGTCACCCGACGGGACCACCACGGAGGTCACGCGCATCGACGAGGCGGCACCGGACGGCGAGGGTGGCCTGCTCGGGATTGCGATCGACTCCACCAGCACCTGGCTCTACGCCTACGTCACCACCGCATCGGACAACCGCGTCATCCGGATACCGATCGATGATCCCGCCGCCAGCCCCGAGGCCATCCTCACCGGCATTCCCAAGGACGGGATCCACAATGGCGGGCGCATTGCCTTCGGACCCGACGGCATGCTCTACGTCGCGACGGGCGATGCGGCGCAGCCCGATCTGGCACAGGACCCTGAGTCCCTGGCCGGCAAGATCCTGCGCGTCGACCCCGAGGGCACGGTGCCCGACGACAACCCCTTCCCCGGTTCCGCGGTGTGGAGCCTGGGGCATCGCAATGTGCAAGGGCTTGCCTTCGACTCTGCCGGGCGGCTGTGGGCCACGGAATTCGGTTCGAAGGATGCCGACGAGCTGAATCTCATCGCGCCGGGTGCCAACTACGGGTGGCCCCTCGTCGAGGGCACGGGCGCGGATCCGGCGTACACCAACCCCCAGGCACAGTGGACTCCCACATCCCTCGCCTCGCCCAGCGGTCTGGCGATCGTGGACGACGTGGCATACGTCGCCTCCCTGCGCGGCGAAGTGCTCTGGCAGGTGCCGCTCGTGGGGGATCGCGCCGCAACACCCGTGGCCCTCGATCTGGGCGACCTCGGTCGCCTGCGCACCGTGGAGACCCTGCCCGACGGATCGCTGTGGCTCATGACGTCCAACACGGACGGCCGGGGCGACCCGCGCGACCGCGATGATCGGATCGTCGTC
>CAZLZC010000047.1:0-7415 GCA_964563825.1 uncultured Actinomyces sp. | reverse complement strand
GAGCAGCAGCTCGCGCACCTTGCCCGCATCGGCCTGTCCACGCGTCGCCTTCATGACCGCGCCGACGATGGCACCGGCTGCCTGCACCTTGCCGCCGCGGATCTTCTCCGCGACATCGGGCTGCGCGGCGAGGGCCTCGTCGATAGCCGCCAGCAGTGCAGCGTCATCGGAGACGACGGCGAGCCCGCGCGCGGCCACGACCTCATCGGGTGAGCCCTCGCCCGCGATGACTCCCTCGAAGACCTGACGGGCGAGCTTGTCGTTGAGCGCACCGGTCGCGATGAGCTGCTCGACTCGGGCGATGTCGGCGGGCGTCACCGCAAGCGAGGCCGGCTCGACGCCAGACTCGTTGGCAATGCGGGTGAACTCCCCCGCCCACCACTTGCGCGCGGCGTCGGGCGCGACTCCTGCCGCGACCGCCTCCTCGACGAGTGCGAGTACGCCGGCATTGACGAGGGTGGCCATCTCGAAGTCGCCGATCCCCCACTCCTGCGCCAACCGAGCGCGACGCACGGACGGCTGCTCGGGCAGGGAGCCGCGGAGCTCTTCCACCCACTCGCGCGACGGGGCGATGGGGACGAGATCGGGCTCGGGGAAGTAGCGGTAATCCTCGGCATGCTCCTTGGATCGACCGGGCGTGGTCACGCCCGTGTCCTCGTGGAAGTGACGCGTCTCCTGCACGACGCGCCCACCGGAGGAGAGGACGGCCGCCTGGCGCTCGATCTCGGATCGCACGGCACGCTCCACCGAGCGCAGGGAGTTGACGTTCTTGGTCTCCGAGCGTGTGCCCCAGGGCTCGCCGGGAAGGTTGAGGGAGAGATTGGCATCGCAGCGCAGCGAGCCTTCCTCCATCTTGACGTCGGATACGCCGAGACCCCGCATGATGTCGCGCAACTCGGTGACATAGGCGCGAGCGACCTCGGGCGCGAGAGCGCCCGTGCCGGTCACCGGCTTCGTGACGATCTCCACGAGCGGGATACCCGCACGGTTGTAGTCGACCAGGGAGTAGTCGGCCCCGTGGATGCGGCCCGTCGCACCGCCGGCGTGCGTGAGCTTGCCGGTGTCCTCTTCCAGGTGCACCCGCTCGATACCCACACGCACGACCATCGGACCCTCATCCGTGGGCACCGTGACGTCGAGGTAGCCGTCGACGCACAGGGGCTCGTCGTACTGGCTGACCTGGTAGTCCTTGGGCATGTCGGGGTAGAAGTAGTTCTTGCGCGCCATGCGGCACCACTCGGCGATGGAGCAGTTGAGCGCGAGGCCGATCCTGATCGTGGACTCGATCGCCATGGCGTTCATCACCGGCATCGACCCGGGCAGGCCGAGGCAGACGGGGCACACCTGCGTGTTGGGTGGCGCACCAAAAGCGGTGGGGCACCCGCAGAAGATCTTCGACTCCGTGCCGAGTTCGACGTGGACCTCCATGCCGATGACGGGCTCGAACTCCGCGACGGCTTCGGCGAAGGGAATGGTGGCGGTCACAGCGACGGCACCTCCTCGATGAGCAGGTGGCCCCATCGGTCGCGCAGCGCTCCCTCGAGCGCTCCACCGACGAGGTAGAGCCGGTCATCGGCCATGGGCGGCGCCATGACCTGCAGACCCACGGGGAGGGAGTCCTCGGGCGCGAGGCCGACAGGCAGGGACATTGCACAGTTGCCCGCCATATTGACGGGAATCGTCGCGACGTCATTGAGGTACATCGCGAGCGGGTCGTCGACCTTCTCACCGATACGGAACGCCGTGGTGGGCGCGGTGGGCGACACGAGTACGTCGCACTGCGCGAACGCGGCGTCGAAATCGCGCTGGATGAGTGTGCGGACCTTCTGTGCCTGACCGTAGTAGGCGTCGTAGTAGCCGCTGGAGAGTGCGTAGGTGCCCAGCATGATGCGTCGCTTCACCTCGGGGCCGAAACCCGCCTCGCGCGTGAGCGACATGACGTCTTCGACGGAAGCGTTGCCGTCGTCACCGACGCGCAGGCCGTAGCGCATGCCGTCGAATCGAGCGAGATTGGAGGAGCACTCGCTCGGCAGGATGAGGTAGTAGGCGCCCAGTGCGTATTCGAAGTGCGGGCACGACACCTCGACGACCTCGGCACCGAGATGCTCGAGGATCTCCACCGCCTCGCGGAAGCGCTGCTCCACTCCCGCCTGGTAGCCCTCGCCCGTGAGCTCGCGCACGAGCCCGATGCGCATGCCGCGCACATCGGCGCGCTCAGCGGCGGCGACGACATCGGGCATGGGGTCGGGGATCGACGTGGAGTCACGCGGGTCGTGCCCGCCGATGGCAGCATGCAGCAGCGCGGTGTCCATGACGGTGCGGGCGCAGGGGCCAGCCTGGTCGAGGCTCGAAGCCAACGCCACGAGGCCGTAGCGCGAGACTCCGCCGTACGTCGGCTTGACGCCGACCGTGCCGGTGACGGCCGCGGGCTGGCGGATCGATCCGCCGGTGTCGGTGCCGATCGCGAGGGGTGCCTCGAAAGCCGCGACTGCAGCGGCGGAGCCACCACCGGACCCGCCGGGAATGCGTTCGAGATCCCAGGGATTGTGCGTGGGCCCGTACGCCGAGTGCTCGGTCGAGGAACCCATCGCGAACTCGTCCATATTGGTCTTGCCCAGGATCGGGATCCCAGCCGCGCGCAGGCGCTCGACCACGGTCGCGTCGTAGGGCGGTCGCCACCCCTCGAGGATGCGCGAGCCGCAGGTGGTGGGCACGCCCTTCATCGCGACGATGTCCTTCAGGGCGAGGGGCACGCCGGCGAGCGGACCGATTGGATCCCCCGCGGCGCGACGCGCATCGACATCATCCGCGGTCGCCAGCGCGCCCTCAGCATCGACATGGAGGAAGGCGTGAACCCGATCGTCGACCTCGGCGATGCGGTCGAGGTGCGCCTGGGTGACCTCGCGTGCGCTCACTTCACCCTCGGCAATGGCCTCGGCAAGAGTGGCCGCGCTCTGGCGGATGAGATCGCGCTCCAGCGGGGTGCTCACTCCTGCTCCTCGAGGATGCGCGGGACGCGGAAGCGATCGTCCTCCACCGAGGGGGCAGCCGCGAGTGCCTCCTCGCGCGTGAGGCTCGGCGCCACCCGATCAGGGCGCGTGACGTTGACCAGGGGCACGGGGTGCGACGTCGGCGGGATGTCGTCGGCGGCGACCTCCGAGACGCGCGCGACCGAGGTGAGAATGACGTCGAGCTGCTCGGCGTAGTGATCGAGCTCGTCTTCAGCCAAGTCGAGGCGGGCGAGGCGCGCGAGGTGCGCGACCTCCGCGCGGGTGATCGCGGACATGGGGCCAGTCTAGGGACCGGGTTCACTCCCCCGACGAGGCCATCGCACGGGCGGCGTCGGCCCCGTCGTCGAGCAGCGCGTGGAAGCCGGCGACGCCGAGGACGGGCACCCCGAGGGCGACCGCCTTCTCGTACTTCGACGAGGTCGATGCACCCGCGGCGACAAGGAAGTCGGTCTTCTTCGACACCGAGCCCGAGACCTTGCCGCCGCGCTCCTGCACCGCGGCGGTGGCCTCATCGCGCGTGAAGCCCTCGAGCGACCCGGTGATGACGACGGTGACGCCTTCGAGGATCCCGGGCCCGGATTCCACCCGCTCGTCGGCCAGACGCACCCCTGCCGCACGCCACTTGTCGACGACCTCGCGATGCCAGGGTTCGGCAAACCACTCGGTGAGGGCCTCGGCGATGACACCGCCCACGCCTTCGACCTCGGCGAGACGCTCGGGATCAGCCTCGGCGATCGCGTCGATGCTTCCGAGATCGCGTGCGAGAGCCTGCGCAGCGGTGGGACCGACATGGCGGATGGACAGCGCCACGAGCGCGCGCCACAGCGGCCTTTCTTTGGCCGCATCGATCTGGGCGAGCATGCCCTTGGCGTTCTCCGTGAGCTGCGGGCCGTCTTCGCCTTTGCTCGGCTCTCGCGTGAAGAAGGGGCAGCGCAGCAGGTCATCCGCCGTGAGAGCAAAGAGGTCGCCCTCGTCATGCACGAGACCGCAGTCGAGCAGTGCGATCGCGGCCTTGTAGCCCAAGCCCTCGATATCCATCGCTCCGCGTGAAGCCACATGGAAGAGCCGCTCGCGCATCTGCGCGGGGCACGACCGAGTGTTGGGGCAGCGGATGTCGATGTCGCCCTCCTTCTCGGGAGCGAGCGCGCTGCCGCACTCCGGGCATGCCGAGGGCATGACGAACGCGCGCTCGCTGCCGTCGCGCACCTCGACGACCGGGCCGAGGACCTCTGGGATCACGTCGCCGGCCTTGCGGAGGAAGACCATGTCGCCAATGAGCACGCCCTTGCGTGCGACCTCCTGGGCGTTGTGCAGTGTCGCCATGGACACGGTCGAGCCAGCCACGCGCGCGGGCTCCATCACCGCGAAGGGCGTCACGCGGCCCGTGCGGCCGACGTTGACCTGGATGTCGAGCAGCCGCGTGCGGACCACCTCGGGCGGGTACTTGTAGGCGATAGCCCAGCGCGGTGCGCGCGAGGTCGCCCCGAGCCTGTCCTGGATGGCGAGGTCATCGACCTTGATGACGACCCCGTCGATCTCGTGCTCGACGTCGTGGCGATGATCGCCGTAGTAGGTGATGTAGTCCTCGACGCCGGCGAGGTCAGGCACCAGGCGGATGCGATCACTGGTGGGCAGGCCCAGATGTGCGAGGACGTCGTACGCCTCACTCAGCGTCGCGAACGCCACACCCTCGTGCGCACCGATGCCGTGCACGACGAGCCGGAGAGCCTCGAGACGACCCGTGGCGAGTGCGAGTTCATCGCGTAGGCGTGCCACGCGCGCGGCCTCGCGATCGGTCCCGCGGGAGCGGGACTCCACGTCGGCGAGCTCGTCCTGGCGGCGGTCGATGCGCTGACGCAGGCTGCCCGCCGCAGCGTTGCGGGGATTGGCAAAGGGCGAGCCCCCGAGGGCAAGCTGCTCAGCGTTGATGCGCTCGAACTCATCGAGCGGGAAGTAGATCTCCCCACGGACCTCGAGCAGCGCGGGCGGCTGCGCACCCGCGAGGGTCCTGGGGATGCCGGGGATGAAGGACGCGTTGTAGGTGACGTCTTCACCCACGCGGCCATCACCGCGCGTGGCCACCGTGCGCAGGCGCCCCTCGATGTAGACCAGATCCACGGCGAGGCCATCGACCTTGAGTTCGCACAGCAGCGCGGGGAGTTGGCCCACACCCTTGTCCACTCGTGCGGCCCACGCCTGTACCTCCTCCAGTGAGAAGGCATTGTCGAGGCTGTACATCCGCGCGAGATGCTCGACAGGCTCGAACATCTCCGCGCGCGATCCGCCCACCGTCTGCGTCGGCGACTCCCCCGAGACGAGTTCGGGGTGCTGGGCTTCGAGCGCGACGAGCTCACGGTAGAGCGCGTCGTACTCCTCATCGGAGATCGTGGGCGCATCGTGCTGGTAGTAGCGATCGCGTGCGTCGTTGATGGCGTCGACGATCTCGCTCCAGCGATTGCGCGCCTTGGCGGGGACGCTCATGACGGGTCCTGCTCCACCGGCGCATCATCTCGCACGAGCCGGCCGGCGATGCCGAGCGCGGCGTACACGAGACGGGCCCACGACGGATCAGCCCCAGCGAGGCCGCAACTGGGCGTGAGGGCCACGCGGGCATTGGCGGCATCGGCGGGGATGCCCCAGCGGGAGTACTGCTCCAGCGCCCGACCGGCGAGGCGCTCGGCTAGAGCCTGGGGACCCGGCACCGACTGCGGGAGTGAAGGGGCGTAGCCCAGGAGCAGATGCAGTCCCGCCTCGAGTGCCTCGCCGAGTGGTTCCTCGAACTCGGTCTCCAGGACGGCAGGATCGACGGAGAGCATGCGCGCACCGGCACGCCGCAGCAGGTCGATAGGGACACGCGGATGGCAGCAGTGCACCCCGGGCAGTGCGCCCTGCGCGGCGACAGCGTCGATGACCCAGCCGAGATGGGCCTGCGCACGCGCCACATCAACCGAGCGGTACGTCGCGAGGCCACTCGCCGTGGTGACTCCACCGGCAAGGACCGAGGGCAGGGACGGCTCATCGAGTTGGAGCACCACCTGTACGCCGGGCAAGCGGCGGCGGATCTCCGCGACATGGCCCGCAGCCGCCTCGGCCAGCGCCTCCGCGATATCGCGACAGGCTCCGTGATCGCGCACCGCGCGCTCTCCCCCGCGCATCTCCACTCCAGAGGCGAGGGTCCACGGGCCTGCCAGTTGCGCCTTCAGCGGCCCACGGCGGCCCGCCAGTGCTTGCTCGATGCCGTCGAGATCCTCGGAGAGCCAGGATCGTGCCCGCGCCATCACCCGGCCGGGGGCGTCGGAGAAGCGCCAGCCCACGGGAGTCGTCTCCACCGCCATGTCGGGGGCCACCTCGGCCAGGAGCGCCATCGTGCGCCCGATGAGGTCGGCGCCGGGTCCGCGCGCAGGCAACTCCGGCACGTGCGGGAGGTCCGGGAGCTCACCCGCGATCGTGAGGGACCACTCGTGCGAGTCGGTGCCGGGCAGACTGCCGATTCCCGTGGCCGCCGCGGGAGCGATGTCGATGTCGCTCATCGACGCACGATGGTGGCCGAGCCGATGACGCGCGTGCCGTCGTACATCGCCATCGCCTGGCCGGGTGCGACGCCGCGCGCGGGCTCGTCGAGGCGTGCGATCACTCGGTCGCCGTCGGACTCGACCGTGGCATCGATCGCCTCACCGTGCGCGCGGATCTGCACGCTCACGCGCGCACCCTCTCGCGGCGATGGGCCGCACCACAGGGGCTCGCGCGCCTCGATCGTGGTCGTGGCGAGCAGTTGCTCCTCGCCCACGAAGACGCGCCTCTCGACGGGATCGATATCGACGACGTAGCGCCGACTGCCGGAGGGTGCAGGCTCACGCAGGTCGAGACCGCGGCGCTGACCGATGGTGAAGGCGTAGGCGCCCGTGTGCTCTCCGAGGACAGCACCGGTCGTGGCATCGACGATCTCACCGGGAGCATCGCCGAGGTGCCCCCGAAGCCACTCGCTCGTGTCGCCATCGGGGATGAAGCAGATGTCGTGGCTGTCGGGCTTGTCGGCGACCCGCAGGCCGCGCTCCGCGGCCTCAGCGCGCACCTCGGACTTCAGGCTCTCGCCGAGCGGCAGGAGCGTGGCAGCGATCTGGTCGGGCGTGAGCACCGAGAGCACATACGACTGGTCCTTGGTCATGTCGAGCGCGCGGTGGAGCTCCGGACCCGCCGGTCCATCGATGATGCGCGCGTAGTGCCCGGTGCACACCGCATCGAAGTCGAGGGCGAGCGCTCGGTCGAGGACGGCGGCGAACTTGATCGTCTCATTGCAGCGCAGGCACGGATTGGGCGTGAGCCCGTCGCGATAGGCCTCCACGAAGTCGTCGATCACGTCGCGGGCGAAGGTTTCGGAGAGGTCCCAGACGTAGTAAGGGATGT
>CAZLZC010000046.1:11443-15097 GCA_964563825.1 uncultured Actinomyces sp. | reverse complement strand
GCTGTGGATAGTCGCGGCAAGGTTGCCCGAGGGATTTCGTGCGTCGTTGTGGATGACGGCGTATGACACAAACACGTCATGCGCGCCGATGTTGATGACGGCGTACGACGCACTCTCACTGTCAGACCGTCGACGTAATGTCACGTCATGGACACCACTCCCGCCGCGCTTGCTCACCCTGCACACACTGCTATCCACGCTGCGCTCGCACCGCCACCACTCTCGTCGAGCATGCGAGACAAGCGCCTTCTCGATCTCGCGCTTGAGGCCGGCATCAGCGGTCATGCTCTCTCCATCCTCGAGCGCATCGACCTTGCGCACCTGTGTGCGCATGATCGGATCACGTACCTCCGACAGGTGACTGCCTGTGCCGCGTGGTTCGAGGCCTTCCAGACCATCGCGACCGCTGCGGTAGCGGGGCCGACGACGGGCTGGCCAGAGCATGAAATCGAGCAGCGCGTGCACCAGGACGTCGGCGAAGTCGGCGGCGATACCTTGCCCGAGGCGGATCGTCAGGTTCTCGCCGCGCGCGTGCGCGATGAGGAGTGGCAGGTGCGCGAGCGCGCCATCGCCCTCGAGGTGAGCATGGCCACGCGGGTGTCGCCGCGCACGGCAAGTCGCCGTGTGGATTCGGCGCGTTTGCTGGTCGAGACCCTCCCGAGGGCACTGGGTGAGGCATGGTCCGGGCACTGGGGATACGGGCACCTCAGAGTGGCGGAGAAGGAGTTGATCGACGTCCCGGCTCCTCTTCGTGAGCAGGTACTTGACGACGTGCTGCCACACGCGGCGACCGATCATCCGCGCCGACTCACCGATCGCCTGCGCAAGTCACTCGCTCGGCGTGATGCCGCAGGCATGGCCGGTCGCACTCGCGAGCGTGCGCAAGAGCGCGGCGTGACGATGTGGATGATGAAGGATGGGCAGGCGCGACTTGCCATCACGGGCCCCTACGAGTCCGTGACGGACACGATGCGCCAACTCACCACTATCGGCCATGCGCGCCGGGCAGCTGTGCGTGCTGCCGAACCAGACTCGGCCTATTCCCTCGACGCCGCCCGATTCGACTCAGCCGGTTTCGCCGTTCGCCAAGTGCACACCCAGTTGGTGAGCGGAGGGGGCGCGCCACAGGAGTCTTCGACTGTCCACAGTGACGCAGGAATTCCCTCAGGCAACCTTGCCGCGACTGTCCACAACGAGTTCGGCGTTCCCTCAGGCAACCTTGCCGCGACTGTCCACAGCGAGTTCGGCGTTCCCTCAGGCAACCTTGCCGCAGCGGCGGATGAGTGGTGCCTGTCCCTCGCTGGGACTCCTGGCAGCCGACCACGCAAGCAGGCCTCCGTCATCATCGATGTCGCTACGGCCATGCACCTCGCCGATGAGCCAGGATTCGTGCCGGGTTACGGCTGGGTACCCGCGCCCATTGCGCGCGAGATCCTCGCGGACGCCGAGTCATGGCGGCGGTGGCTGCTCGACGACTCCACGCGCGAGATCATCGACGCCGGATCTGTGCGCTACCGCCCGAGCGAGGCTCTGCGCGATCTGATCGCCGGTCGTGATGTCACTTGCACAGCTGACACCTGCACCCGGCCGGCGAGTGAGACCCAGCTTGACCATGCCGTCGACTTCGATGGTCGCAACACCACCCCAGCCAATGTCCACCTTGTCTGCGGGCCAGATCACCTCGCCGTGACCGCCGGCCACTTCCTCATCGACGAGGGCGACGACGGCCGCGCCCGGTGGGTCTCGACGACATCAGGACATTCCTATCCGTCCTACGTCGATCCGCTGCACGAGCGGCCCTCGGCTCCCACGTAGACAATGCGACACCCCCCGCGGGGTCCCCGACGGCCTACGCCACTCGCGGGGTGTCCCGGTCGCGCTCGACGGCAAGCGCCGCTCGCCACGGGGGAGCACCTTTGGCACACTGTCGATATGGGCCTGTTCAACCGCCGCAAGCGGCATGCCGCCTGGGATCGAGGCAGCACGCGCGAGGACATCAAGCACCTTGAAGAGTTCACGCGCACGCGCACAGGCGTGGAGGCCTACCTCGAGCCCGTGACGATGGCGACCGAGACCACCCTGGTTCTCGTCGCGCACGACGGCGAGTGGACGCGCCGCCGGGTCGAATCGCCTGAGGAGGCGGGCCAACTGGCCACGAAATGGGGCATCCCCTTGTACGACACTCAGAAAGTGGGTTATCCCCCGCGTATGCGCGAGTGGACCGAGCGCAATAAGCGAGACCGCGGCACTCTTTAGTAGACAGCGGCACTCTCTAGTAGACAGCGGCACTCTTTAGTAGACCCTCGGCACTCGACCTCGTGAGGGCCCTTCCCTCACAGCCTGCCGTTACCTACCGACGCACCCACGGGGGTCTTGTCACGTGGTGAGCAGACCGCCAAGACGCGCAAGCATCAGCGCCTCCGCCAGCACCATGTGCTCCAACTCCACGAGATCCACCGATTCATTGGGAGCGTGAATATGCGCACCGGGGTCCTCTGCTCCCATGAGCATGATCTCCGCACGGGGAGCTACGTCGACAAGCGCTGCGAGCAGCGGAATGCTGCCACCCTCGCCCGTCTCCGCTGAGGGCTTGCCAAACGCCGTCTCCATCGCCCACCGGGCAGCTTCGTACGCGGGACCGTCAGTTGCGATCGCACACCCACGCCCTTGCTCACCCGGCGTGACCGTGACATCGACGCCCCAGGGCGCCGCCGCACGCAGGTGATCGCACAGGGCATCCATCGCCATCTGCGTCTCGGTGCCGGGCGGCAGCCGCAGCGACACCTTTGCCCGCGCATAGGGGATGACGGCATTGATCGCGCCCTCGACTGGAGGCGCATCGATACCGATCACGGAGACAGCGGGGCGAGTGACGAGGCGATCCGTGAGCGGCCCCGTGCCGAGCAGCGGCTGGTCCGGGCGCATCCCGAGCTCCGCACGGAACTCTGCCTCATCGGCCTGGGCGCCCTGCCACTCGAAGCCGGGGACGAGGGTGGTGTCGCCGTTCTCGTCCCGCAGGGTGTCGAGGATGCGGATGAGAGCAAGGAGCGCATCAGGCGCAGGGCCGCCGTACATCCCGGAATGCGCGGGGCGCGGCAGCGTGCGCACCTCGACAGTCGCGTCCACCAGTCCGCGCAGCGCCGTGACGAAGGTTGGCTCGCCGATCGCGCGATTGCCGACGTCTGCGATAACGATGACATCGGCCTGGGCGATCTCCGGATGCTGAAGCACGTAGTCCGGCAGGGGACCTCCGCACTCCTCCTCGCCCTCGATGAGGGCGGTCACCTGCACGGGCACGTAGCCGAGCACGCGCTGGAGGGCGCGAATCGCACCCAGATGCATCGCGATACCGCTCTTGTCATCAGCAGCCCCCCGGCCATAGAGACGACCATCGCGGATCGTCGGCTCGAAGGGAGGTGTCGACCACGCGGCGAGATCCCCCGCTGGCTGTACGTCGTAGTGCGCATAGAGCAGCACCCGCGCGGACCCCTCTCCCACACGTCCGACGACTGCCGGCTCACCGCCGTCGATGGGAAGCAACTCCGCCTGCATGCCCGCCTCGGCGAAGAGCCGCCGTGTCTCCTCAGCTGCTTCGCGCACGGGCTCACGCGGGAACCCGACGAAGGCACATGAGGGGATGCGCACCAGGTGCTC
>CAZLZC010000046.1:3145-11343 GCA_964563825.1 uncultured Actinomyces sp. | reverse complement strand
CCACATGAGCAGGCCGATGAGCGCGACGATGAGCGAGGTTCGCAGCCACGCCATGCGGGTTCGAGCGACGGGATCATCAAAAGGCAGATCGTCCTCGTGGACCTTGTCGTGCTCCCCAGTCCCGCCCGACATCGCCGTCACTCCACGAAGACGAGTGCGAGCCCGATGGAGACCGCGATGACAACGAAGGCGACACCCAGCCATAGGGCGGCGCTGCTTCGACGCATCACGCCACCCTCATGCATGACGGCGTCGGCCTGGCGCCAGCGCACGATGCCGACCACTCCGACGACAGCGCCGAGTCCGATGGTCGCGATGGCCAGCCACTGGACGAACTCCGACCCGGACGCCACCGCCACGAACTGATCGAGCGCTACGCCACCCGCCACGAGCGCAAGCCCCGTGCGAAGCCACGCGAGGAAGGTGCGCTCGTTGGCGAGGATGAAGCGGTAGTCGACGATGGGCTTCGTCATCGCGGCCCCACCCGAATCGTCACTTCTGCACGCCCTTGGCCGCCTTCTTGGCCGCCTTCCGCTCGCGTGCCTGCTGGTCCAGCACCTCCGCCTGCTCCAGCGTGGGAGCAGACCCGCCGAGGCGAGCCGGGATCCACCACGGCGAGCCTTCGTAGGGATAGCGCGCCACTGTCTGGTCGAGGAGATCGCGCATGCGGGTCTGCAACTCGACGGTGAGAGCCTCGGCGTCCTGGCCACGCTTGGGGTGCATCGCCTCGCCTACTGTCATCGCAATCGCCGTACCGCGCGAGAAGTCCTTGTGCCCGTAGGACAGGATCCGGGCACCGCCGAGGATGCACATGGGGATCAGGGGTACGTCGGCCGCCATTGCGATGCGCACCGCGCCCGTCTTGATCTCCTTGATGTCCATAGCGCGGCTCATCGTCGCCTCGGGGAAGATGCCCACCAACTCGCCAGCCTTGAGGTAGGTGACGGCGTCTCGGAAGGACTGGCTGCCCTGCTCACGGTCGACCGGGATGTGCCGCATGCCGCGCATCAGCGGCCCGCCGAGCCAGTGCTTGAAGACTGCATCCTTGGCCATATAGCGCACGAGGCGCTTTCCGCGACGATACGCGGGCTCTCCGCCCAGTGCGAAGTCAAGGAAACTCGTGTGGTTCATCGCAAGCAGCGCACCGCCCTCGAGCGGGATGTTCTCCTCGCCCACCACATCGAAGCGGACGCCTAGGCCAGCGAAGACGCCCTTAGCCACGCCGATGATGGGTCGATACGTCGGATCCCGTCTAAACGGTGCGGTAGCCACACGCAAGACGGTATCGGCTGGCAGGCTGGACCCGTGACCGATCCCAGCGACGCGCCCGGTCAGCATCCGGATCCCTCGGGCATCGGTGATGCCGGGGCGGCAGCTCCCAGCGAAGACGAGCGTGCCCAGGCAGTCGCGCTCGAAGACTTCATCCTGGCCCTTGGCCGAGCACAGCTCGCTGCCGGCTATCCCGTCGACGACGTGACGACGACGCTCAACGCGGTGGCCCGCGCCTACGACCGCACCGACTTCGGCATCTTCGTGCTGCCCAACGCCGTCATGGTCGACGATCCTGTCGTCGGTCGCGCGCGCGTGATCCCCGAAGGGAGCGACCCCCTCCGACTCGACCAGGCGGCAGAGGTCCATGACATCGCCGCGCAGGCACGTCGAGGGACCCTCGATCTCACCCAAGGGACGCGCGAGCTCGAAGAGTTGCCGGCCAAGCCCCCGCGATTCCCACCGTGGCTGTCGATCCTCGGCTACGGCCTGGCCTCAGCTGGTTTCGCGTTGGTCTTCCGACTGAGTCTGTGGGGCGTCGCCATGGCCGCCGTCCTCGGCCTCTTCGTCGGGCTGCTCCAGGCCTACACCCGCACCCGCCCCAATCTTGCTCCGCTCGTGCAGCCCGTGGCCGCGACGCTGTGCTCCTTTGCCGTCTTCGGCTTCGCATCCCTCATCGATCAGGAGGTGCAGCCGCTTCGCGTCGTCGTCGCGCCTCTCATCACGCTCATCCCCGGCGCTGCGCTCACGCGAGCGACCCAAGAGCTGGCGAGCGGGCACGTCGTCTCAGGAGCATCCCGGCTCATCGCATCGATCGTGCAGATCCTCATCCTCACGTTCGGCATCCTCGTCGGGAGCCTGTTGGCACGCGTCTCGCCCTACGACCTCACTGACCTGACGGAGACGCAGCTCCCCCTGTGGGCTGCGTGGATCGGCGCCGCCGTGTACGCCGTCGGCCAGGCCCTCGCGTTCAACGAGCCACGTGGCGCACTGGTGCCGGTGGTCCTGCTGCTGCTCGTCGCCTTCAGCATCCAGCAGGTGGTGTCCATCACCCTGGATGCCGTTATCGCCGCCGGATTGGCTGCCACTGTCGCGCTCTTCCTCGCCATCGTCATCCAAGATCGCGGGAAGCGGGAGATGCCCGCCTTCGTGCTCTTTTCGCCCGTGTTCTGGCTCCTCGTGCCCGGATCCCTCGGGCTAGTCGCTCTCACCGAAGCGCTGACCGGCGCTCCGGACGACTCGTTGCCTAAGGCCGAGGGCGACGTGGTCGGAGCGGCACCCACCGACGGGGCAGGAATGCCCACCTTCAGCGACATCAGTGCCAGCAGCGAGGGCTCGGTCCTGCTGATCTTTGGCGCGTCGATCATCGCCATCACCATCGGAATGCAGATCGCGTCAATCGCCGGTCGGCTTGTGCGCAAACTCCCCGATCTGCCTGCCCTGCCAGACGTGAAGATGCCGAGCATCGGGCGATAGGGAAGGGCCCCCGACCACAGGTGGTCGGGGGCCCTTCGCCGGGGTTTCGCAGGCCTACAGATCCTTGGTCTTGTAGGTCTTGTTGCCGATCTTGAGCGTCTCAACGTAGTTGAGCGTGTACATCACGGTCTTCTTGCCGACCTTGACGGACAACTCGACCAGCGTGCCATCACCGGAGGAGTCGATAACCTTCATGCCCTTGGCATTCTTCGGCAGCTCAGCCGTGTCCCTGCCCGCATCGCCCCACAGGTCGTAGGTCAGCGCACCCGGGATGAGTCGGTCGTTGCCGGCGCCCCCATGGATGATGTTGCGCTCGGACTTCGCCTTGCCGGAGTAGCCGTAGAGCACATCGGCCTTCTGACCGCCCCAGATCGGGAAGTCGGGCACGAGGGCTGCGATCTGGCCCTTCTTGCTCCAGGTGATCTGGTGGTAGCCGATATCGGCGCTGTCACGCAGGACGAGGTAGTAGAAGGAGCCGTCCGAGCCCTCGGCAGGACGGATGGTGAAGTTCTCCTTGAGGTAGCTCTTCTCCTTCTTCCAGCCCTCAGGCAGCGTGACCGCGTCGAAGGCCTTCTCGAGAGCCTCGGGCGAGTCCGCACTCGTGGCATGCGCGATGTACTTGTTGCCGAACTGGTCGATCACGTAGAAGCGGAGGATCTTGGTGCCATCAGGCTCGTTATCGTCGGTCACCCAGAACTCCATGTTCTGAGCCTTGTAGTTCGCCGTCAGTTTGACGTCGGTCCCCAGCGGGGTGAGGGCGTAGTTGCCGCCGAAGTACGGGCCGAGATTCGCCGGGGCCGGGTATGCCTTGCGGTTGTCGTAGGGCCACATGGCGTTGATAGCCGAGGACATCGATCCCCAGGTGTAGCCATCGGAGGTCGTCTCGTAGACGGTCTCGCAGATCTCCGCGCCGGGCGAGGCAATGAACTGCGACATCTGGAACTGGAGGTTGCGCGTCGAATTCTTGACCCAGGGGTCCGGGGGCTCGTAGTCGGGCCACGCATCGTCGGAGATCTCGTTGTCCCCACCGGACTTGTAGGTGTTGACAGCGTTCTTCGGGTCCTCCTGGACGGGGCCGATGTCGATCACCTCGTGGGCAACCTCGAGCGGCTTCCACGGGATAGTCGGGCACTCCGTGCGCGGCTCCAGTGGCGCGGGGCGCGCGCTCGCGGACGGAGCCGCGACGGCGAGGGTCAGCAGCACGGCGGACGAGCACGCCGCGAGGCCGACCAGGGTGGATCGGGATGACTTCATGAGACCTCCGGGATGGGTGACGCTTGCCCTGTCATGGGCTTGCCCGCGACGCTACGGAAGGCGGATCTCGACGTCAGACTTCGAGGACACCTGTGGCGAGGGGCGATACAGGTGTGATTCCCGCCGAGACAGTTGTCTTTCGGCCTAAGCAGAGAAGGCCGCCTCCAGGCGCACCCCTCGAGAAGCCGGCACCCACCTCCACGATCCGCCAGCCACGGCGCACCAGGCGTCCATGACCGCCGTCCCAGAACCGCGCACGATCTCCCCTCGAGGCAGGCCCCGGCCATCGTCCTCAACAACGATGGTGAGGGAACCATCCGCCGCCATCGACAACTCCACGTCGACCCGGGACGCGTGACCGTGCGACGCGGCGTTCAGCAGCGCCTGCTCGACCACTCGGTAGATCGCGGTGAGGAGATCCCTTGAGACACCACCGCCCATGAGGAGCGTGCGAGATCCGTGGTCGAAGGTCAGCCCCACGCGGAGCACCGAGCCCCACGAGTCAGCCAACTCCTGTAAGGCCGTGTCGAGACCGACGGACCCAAAGGCAGGACTCAGTCGCCGACTCGCAGATCGGACTTCCGACGAACGGATGCGCTCGATCTCAGCGATCGCCTTCTCCAGCCGCTTCTGCGTCGACGGATCTGCACCGTCAAGACATGCACGCAACTCGAAAGCCACCACAAGGAGATCGGCCTGCACCCGGTCGTGCAGGAACTCTGCGACCCCCCGACGCGCACGCTCATCAGCTTCAACGACCATCTGCTGCTGGATCTGAACCTGCTGCAGTGCAGCGGTCGCCACTGCAGCCTGCCGCGCATACCGCAGCGTCAACGCTCCAGCCAGGGATTGCGCGAAGGTGATCGCAATGAAGGCACGGATGGTCGTCGGGACGATGCCCACGGCCGAGAGGGACGGCGTCGACAAGAAGAGCGGCGACAGAATGTAGACGCGCGCCAGCCCACCAGCTACGGCAGCAAGGAGCATCGCCACTAGATAGGGCGCCCGGGCCGGACTGCCAAACTCGTCCTTGCGGAGGTAATGGCTGGCCACGACGAGAACGATCGCTGAGGCGCCAGCGGCCGCGATGGCGTTGCCCACGACGGCCACGATGTCGATGGGGTTGACCGCACTCTCGCCGTACTCACCGATGATGGACGGCGTGAACTGCTCAGGCAGCCGGACGCAGGAGTAGCGACAGCGACTGAGCGTGCCCAACAGGGAGACCTGCACGTTTTGCAGCAGGATCAGCAGGAATACAGCGCCGAAGACGACCCACGGAAAGAACGGCCACGGCCCCAGGACGGCGCGCACCGCACCGCGCCCGAACCGTGCCCATCCGCTTCCCATGACTAGCGCTGACCGTACTCCCTTGTCTCACGCACGAACCGCAGGACGGCAAGTGTGCGAAGGTCGGCTCCCTCGGGTGGCTCTGGCACGAGGACCTGGTACGCGCGGGAAAGCTCTTGGCGCACAACGCCATGTGTCAGATCAAGGCGCTTGGCGACAGTAGGAGCATCGAGTCCTTCAGCCACAAGGGTCATGATGTCGCGCTGCCGAGATGTGAGGCGTGCGACAGCCGGCTGCTGATCGCTCATCTGACGACTCACCATCAGCGGATCGACGACATTGAGCCCACGCGATGTGGAGTGAAGTACGTCGCTCAGGTAGTTGGGGTGCAGGTCAGCCCTCTTGAGGATGTAGGACCACCCCTGCCGCTTGTCGTCATCGAATCGCGTGAGGAACGTCGGCACCTGGTACTGCGACAGGATGACGATGCCGACTCCGGGCCACCTCTCCCTCAGAGCGATGCCGAGTTCGATGCCGGACATCGAGTCATCGCCCAGGGATAGGTCGAGGAGCGCGACATCGAACGCCGTCTCCTCCACCGCAGCGAGCGCCTCATCGGGAGAGCCAGCGGTCACGACGATCTCAAGATCCCGTCGGCTGCCAAGGATGGCCGAGAGGATCCCGCGCAGTGCCGGATCATCCTCCACATAGAGCACGCGCAGGACCGAGGCGCCAGCAGCGGGCCCGGCAGTGGCCGAGGACATGGACCGATCCCAGCACATGGGCCGCCCATGGGCCAGCACTCCTAGACAGGTGTTCCGGAGTGGCCACGTGGCGGCTCACGCACGCAACCTGGCCTGACGGCCCCGCACACGCGCCACTCAACGACGTGGAGCGGGCCCGGAGCTGCCGCGCGCCACGAGCCGGGTCTCGACCTGGCGATGCACCGAGTCCTTAGCCGGCTGTGCGATGCGATCCATGAGCAGGTCTGCCGCGGCCCGGCCCATGTCCGCGAGCGGTTGCGCCACCGTCGTGAGATCGAGGGAGTCCAGCAGTCGCATGCCGTCATAGCCCACGACCGACACGTCCTCGGGCACGCTCAACCCACGGGCCCGCAATGATGCGAGCGCACCGATCGCTGCCAGGTCATTGGCCACGACGAGCGCGGTCGAGCCGGTGTCGATTGCCCGCTCGGCGCCGGCGTATCCGCCCTGCTCGGTGAATGCTCCGTCGACGACGCGGGGACTGAGCCCGTGCGCCACCATCGCCTGCTCGTAACCGGAACGTCGCTCTCGCGCGATCCGATTGTCGCCGCCTGAGATGTGGGCGATCGATGTGTGCCCGAGGGAGACGAGGTGATCGACGGCGAGTTGAGCCCCCGCGACGTCATCGCCGGCCACGGAGTCGAGCCCCGGGATGCCATCGGTGCGCCACGTCACGACGACGGTCGGCACCTCGGCTGCGATCGCTGTCAGGTCGACATCCGAGAGACGGTGCGCGATGAGGACAAGACCCTCCACGCGCGACTCCAGCAGGCGCGTGATTTCCGTGCGCTCCGTGGCCGGATCGGCGTTGCCGGTGACCAGGAGGGTGGAGTAGTCGTGTCCGCGCGCCGCCTCCTGCACCCCGTCGAGGATCTCGGCGAAGACGGGATTGTGCAGGTCGAGGATGTGTACGCCGATCGTGTGCGTGCGCTGACGCACCAGACTGCTCGCCGTGCGATTCGGGCGATATCCGAGCTCATCGGCCGCCGCGAGGATGGCCTCGCGACTCGCAGGCGCCACCTTGGGCGAACCCTGCAGCGCCAAAGACACGAGGGACTTGGAGACACCGGCTCGTGCCGCGACGTCGTGCAGTGTGGGTCGACGACTGACGGATGCCGTCACGTCACCCGACCTCAAAGATGTGCACGACACGACCCTCTCGAGCCGACACCTCGCAGGCGATGGCTGCCGCCAGCGCAGCGCGTGACGCCTCTGGCGGGCAGGGGTTCGCGCGCTCGCCGCGCACGAAGTCGACGAACGCGCTCGTCTCTGCGGTGAAGGCCGCACGGAAGCGGTCCATGAAGCCGAAGTACGGCGTGACGGTGTCGGGGTCGATACCCCCGAGATAGGCCGGCAGGATCTCCGGCTCGACACCCGCCTCCGCCGCACGGATCGGCACGCGGTGGTCAAGGCCGGCCGAGACCGAGTCAAGGGACCCGAAGGCCTCCATCCGGATGTCATGGCCCACCGGATCATGCCGGGTCCCGCTGATGAGCACGGGCACACCACTCTCCAGCGTGAGATGCACAGCGACGACATCGTGGTCGTCAGCGGCGGCGTAATCGGGATGGTGACGCACCGTGCCGGTGGCGTAGACGCTCGCGATCTCGGCGTCACCCAGCCACCTCGCCAGGTCGAGGTCGTGCACGAGCATGTCGCGGAATGTCCCCCCGCTGCCGGCGATGTAGTCCGCACTCCCCGGCGTCATGTCATGCGCGGTAAGCGTCATCGTGTAGAGCACGCCGAGCCGACCTGACTCGATCGCCTCGCGGATACGGCGTATGCCGACGTCGAATCGTCGTTGGAAGCCGATCTGCATGGGCGCATTGGTCGACATCGCGATCAGCGCATCCGTCTCCTGCAGCGTCATCGCAAGCGGCTTCTCCACCAGCAGCGGCTTGCCACGCTGGGCCAGGTCGGCGATGAGCTCGGCATGGGTATCGGTAGCCGTCGTCACGGCGTAGGCATCTGCCTCAGGCCAGTCGCCCCAGGGGCTGACCGTGCCGCCCACTCGAGCCGCCAACTCCTCGGCCCGGGCGGCGTTGCGATTGGTCACGACGATCTCATCGACGCGGCCGTCCGCCGCGAGATCCTCAGCCCGGATGACGCCCATGCGCCCGGCACCCACGACGACGATTCGCATCA
>CAZLZC010000046.1:0-3045 GCA_964563825.1 uncultured Actinomyces sp. | reverse complement strand
GGCCTCTTGCCCCTCGCAGGCGAGTGTGCCACGATTTGCCCGAGAATTGGAACGTTCCAATCCTTGCGGAGGGTAGGCCGCTGCCCCGTCTCCGGCACGACACATCCGCCGCACCACATATCCGCCGCACGCCGTATCCGCCGCACGCCGTATCCGCCGCACCGCGGGCCGACCCTCCGGAGTCCCATGAGCACCTTCCTCGACCGAGTCGCGTCCGCTCCGATCTCCTGGGGCATCTGCGAGGTCCCCGGCTGGGGAGCGATGCTCCCCACTCCTCGCGTGTTGACCGAGATGTCAGGCCTGGGTCTGCCGGCCACCGAACTCGGCGCACCCGGCTTCCTGCCGACATCGCCCGAGGACGTCAAGGCCGAGCTCGCGAAGTACGACATGACGCTCATCGGCGGCTTCACTCCCGTCGTGCTTCACGATCCGGCGATGCGCGAGTGGACGATCACCGAAGCCCGTCGCGTCGCGGACCTCTTCCAGCGTGCGGGGGCCACCGAGTTCATCTCCGCCATTGTCTTCGATCCGGACTGGTCGGTCCCGCGCCCGCTCAACGCCGACGAGCGCAGGCACATGATGGAGATGTTCGGTGTGATCGACGAGATCTGCGCCGAGCACGGACTCAATCAGGTCCTGCACTCCCATGTGCAGACGGTCGTGGAGACCAAGGACGACATCGACATGGTCCTCGAGGGCTGCGATGTCGGCTTCTGCCTCGACACCGGCCACATGGCCATCGGTGGACAGGACCCGGTGGAGTTCGCGAAGCAGGCCTTCGATCGAGTGGGCCACGTGCATCTCAAGGACGTCAACCTCTCGCTGGTCCCGCCCGTCCTCGCGCGGGAGAAGTCGCTCATGGCGGCGACCCAGGAGGGCCTCTTCACTCCGCTCGGCCAGGGTGATGTCGATATCTCCGGAGTCGTCGAAGCGCTGGAGTCCCGCGGCTACGACGGCTGGTACGTCATCGAGCAGGACACCGCCATCACCGACGGATTGCCCGGTGAGGGCGAAGGCCCGATCGAGCAGGTCATCACCTCAATGGACTATCTGCGCGATGTCGTCGCCCCGCGCGTGAGCAAGTAGATGTCGATCCCCGAGGTCGTCACCGTCGGTCGCGTCAGCGTCGACCTCTACGCGCAGCAGGAAGGCGCGAGTTTCCTCGAGCCACAGACCTTCGCGAAGTCCGTCGGCGGCTCCCCCACCAATGTCGCGGTGGCTGCCGCCCGACTGGGTCACCGCGCCGCCATCGTCACCAAGGTCGGCGGCGGCGCACTCGGCGACTACGTGCGCACCCAGCTCGCCACATGGGGTGTCGATACGGCGTACGTCGGCACCGGCGAGGGCCAGACCCCGGTCGTCCTCGCAGCACTCGATCCGCCGGAGGATCCCCAGATCGTCTTCTACCGTGGCGCGTCAGCACCCGACACCCAGGTGACAACAGCCGACGTCCCCGTCGAGGTCATCCGCGAGTGCCCGGTGCTCTGGATCTCTTTCGGCGCACTAGCCCAGGGCACGACGGCCGATGCGTGCCAGGACTGGCTGGACCTACGCGATCGCCGCGCCGAGGTAGTTCTCGACCTGGACTACCGACCGAGCATGTGGCCTGATCGCGATGCCGCTCACGACATCGCCCTCGCCGCCGTACGCCGCTCCACCGTCGTGGTCGGCAATCGCGTCGAATGCGAGGTCGCGATCGGTGAGACAGACCCCGACCGTGCCGCCGACGCACTTCTCGCCGAGGGCGTGCGCCTCGCGATCGTCAAGCGCGGCGGCGACGGCGTGCTGCTCGCGACCGCGGACGGCCGCTGGACGATCCCACCCCTCCCCATCGATGTGCTCTGCGGTCTGGGGGCGGGCGATGCCTTCGGCGGTGCGCTGGTGCACGGGTTGCTCTCGGGCTGGACCGTGCCGGAGATCGGCATGTTCGCCAACGCCGCTGGCGCTTTCGTCGCCACCAAGCTCACCTGCGCCGACGCGATGCCGACGATCGAGCAGGTCGAGGACATGATGGCCAGAGAGGACTCCTGATGCTGGATCGCGATCACTACCGTGCCCTGTGCGAGACGCGGATCTTCGAGCCTGGAGCGCTTCAGCGCGCACTGCGCTATCGCACTCGGCGCACCCTCGCCGGTGATGACGGCAATCTGCTCATCCTCGCGGCCGATCACACCGCCCGCGGGATGATCGCCGTGGGCAGCGACCCGCTCGCGGTCGCCGACCGCTACACCCTCCTCGACAACCTCATCCGCGGCCTCTCCGTGCCTGGTGTCGATGGGGTCATGGCGAGCGCCGACATCCTCGAGGAACTCGCGTGGCTTGGCGCACTCGAAGGTCGCGTGGCCATCGGCACCATCAACCGAGGTGGCATCAAGGGTGCGCTGTGGGAGTTGGACGATCGAATTACGGCGTACGACCCTGAGCACATCGCCTCCGCGGGCCTCGATGGAGGCAAACTGCTCCTGCGGATCGAATTCACGGACCCGGGAGTCGCCCGCACGATCGAGATGTGCGGCGAGGTCGTCACGAAGCTGTCGGACCAGGGCCTTGCCTGCATGGTCGAGCCGCTGCCGTATCTGAAGGACGAGGCGGGGCGCTCCTATCTCGACACTCGGGACGAGGAACTCATCCGGGTGGTGTCTATCGCCTCAGGCCTCGGATCGAGCAGTGCTTACACCTGGCTCAAGATCCCCGCGACTCCGCGAATCGCGGAGGTGGCCGCGGCCACCACCATGCCGATCCTGCTTCTCGGCGGCGACCCGGGTGAGCGCGCCGGTGAGGTCATCGCAGGGTGGGAGCAAGCCATGCGCGAACCCAACGTGCGCGGGCTCATCCCCGGGCGCGCCCTGCTCTATCCGCACGATGGGGATGTCGAAGGCGTCGTCGCCACGGCAGCAAGGATCGTCCACGGAGGTGGCTCATGACATCGAGTTGGTATCGGCCGCACGGTTCGCTCACACACGCCCACGGGCCCATGTCCATCACCGCCGAGGAGGCGGGCTGGTCCTACAGCGGCCTCACCGTGATCGATCGCGACCACGCGAT
>CAZLZC010000045.1:8862-15120 GCA_964563825.1 uncultured Actinomyces sp. | reverse complement strand
CGCAATGTCGTCGACCGCTATCGCAACTGGAGTGTCGAGGCCATCGTCGCCGACCTAGATGCGCGGCGGCATCCCTTCCACGTCGCCATCGAGAACTTCGAGCACGACATGAACATCGGCTCGGTGGTGCGTTCGGCCAACGCCTTCCTTGCCGCCGAGGTGCACATCGTGGGGCATCGCCGGTGGAATCGTCGCGGCGCCATGGTGACCGAGCGCTATCAGCACGTGCGACACCATGAATCTATCGAGGTACTTGTCCAATGGTCGGTCGAGCAGGGACTGCCACTTATTGGTATCGACAATGTCGAGGGATCCGTGCCCATCGAGACCTACGACATCCCCTCGGCCTGCGTGCTCGTCTTCGGCCAGGAGGGGCCCGGCCTCTCCGATCAGGCGCAGGAGGCATGCGTCGACCTGCTCGCCATCACGCAGTTCGGCTCCACGCGCAGCATCAACGCCGGTGCGGCGGCGGCTGTGGCCATGCACGCGTGGGTACGTCGACACGTCTTCGGCCAGCTGCCGACGCCTTCCTCCGGTTAGCGCACCAGCTCCGCAACCGTGGCGATGGCGCGATCCACCTCGGCCTCGGTGTTGTAGGCGTGCGGGCTGATGCGCACCAGCCCCGGCGCCTGGTCGCGACCAAAGTCGATGCGCGAGTAGTCGGGGGTGGACAGGCTCGTGTTGATACCGCGTCCCCGCAGTCCGGCCACGACCCCGGCCGGATCATCGACGCGAATCGTCACGATGCCGGACTGCACGCTTCCGCGGTCTCGGACCGTGACTCCGGGGATCTCGGCCAGGCCCGCCCGTGCCCGCTGAGCGAGCAGGCCGATGCGATCGGCGAGGGGCTCGATGCCACAGGCGAGGGCGTAGTCGATCGCCGCGCCCATGCCGAGCAGCGCGGCGTACGCCTTCTCCCAGGACTCGAAGCGTGCGGCACCCTCGGCGAGTTCGTAGTCGTCGAGCGTTGTCCATGTCGCGGCGTGCAGGTCGAGAGGGAAGGGCTCGAGATCGTCGAGCATGCGCTGTGAGACGACAAGGAATCCTGTCGCCCGCGGACCACGCAGGAACTTCCGCCCTGTCGCCGACAGCACGTCGCAGCCGATGCGTCCCATGTCGACGGGCAACTGCCCCACGGACTGGCAGGCGTCGACGAGGTACCACGCGGGAGAACCGTGCATGCGCAGCATGTCGCCGATGGCCACGACGTCATTGACGAGACCGTTCTGGCTGGGTGCGTGATTGACCGACACGATGCGCACGCGCTCGTCGAGCATGTCCCCCAGTGCCTCGACGTCGACACTGCCGTCTGCACCATCCGGGATGACCTCAACCGTTGCGCCGGTCCGGCGGGCGAGTTGGAGTAGCGGCAGCACGTTGGAGGCGTACTCGCTTCCCGAGACGAGCATGCGGTCGCCGGGCTCCAGCGGATCACTGAAGGCGATGGCCTGCAGGCCGCGATCCCAGGCGACGGTGGCTGACTCCACGAGCGCCACCCGCTCGATGGGTACGTTGACCAGCGCCCCGACCGATGCGTAGACACCGGCAACCCGGTCGCGGGCCTGGGAGTAGGCCTCGTATCCGCCGATCGCCTCCTCAAGCCGGAGGTGGCTGACCATCGTGTCCGTGACGATGGCCGGTGGCAGCGCGCAGCCGGCATTGTTGAGGTGGGTGACCTGGGTGCATCCGGGAGTGGCCGCGCGCAGTGCCTCGACGTTGATCACGCCGCGATGCTAGCGAGCGGCGGCACTGACCTAGGATCACGCCGGTGAGCGTGCGCACCCTGGCCGGAATGCCTGAGTATCGCCGCCTCTTCGGATCCCGGCTCATCTCCAACATCGGCAACGGCGTTGCGCCCATCGCGATTGCCTTCGGCGTGCTTGCACTGCCCGACGGATCGCCCACCGGGCTCAGCATTGTGCTGGCAGCACAGGCGATCCCTGTGGTGCTGGTGCTTCCCATCGGTGGCGTCATCGCCGACCGCGTCGGGCGACCCCGCATGATCAGCATCTGCGACATGCTCATGGCCGTCGTCATCGGGGCTATCGGTCTGACCTTCATTCTCGGTGTGGCCACGGTGCCGCTACTGGCGGCGCTCAATGTGCTCGCGGGCATCCTTGTGGGCTTGTGGTACCCCGCCTACCCCGGACTGGCGACCGACGTCGTGCCGGATGCACTCCTGCAATCCGCGAACGCCTACAACGCGGTCGCTCGCAACGGCGGCTTCACTGTCGGCATCGCCCTAGGCGGCCTGCTCGTCGCGACGATCGGCTCGGGCTGGGCGATCGTCCTCGATGCGGTGAGCTTCCTCGTCGCCGGCATCCTCGTCTTCGGCCTTCGCCGCTTCTCCCGGCCGCACGACTCCGGTGAGTCGCCCATGCGCGACCTGATCGATGGCTGGCAGGCCTTCATCCGCCATCGCTGGATCGTGGCGGTGGTGCTCGCCTTCAGCCTCATCGTCATGGTGATGCGCGGTGCTGAGGAAGTGCTCGGCCCGGTGCTGGCCAACGACATCTACGGCGGCCCCACCGGCTGGTCGGCTGTGCTCGGTGCCATGGCGGCGGGCTTGCTCGTCGGCGCGGTCGTGGCATCGCGTCTGCGGGTGCGACGGCCCATTGCCTTCGGTATGGCGGTCTGCTTCACCCTGCCCGCGTGGCTCCTCACGCTCGCCCTCGCTGCACCGCTGCCGGTCGTCATGCTCACCGCCTTTGCGTGGGGCTTGTCGATGGAGATCATGGTCGTCCTGTGGTTCACCGCGCTCCAGCGCAATGTGCCGCCGGAGTCGCTCTCGCGCGTGTCGTCGTACGACGCATTCGGATCGCTGATGTTCGGCCCCATCGGCCTCGCCCTGGCCGGGCCACTCCTCATGTTCATCCCCATCTCGGAGGCCTTTGTGGTCGCGGCGCTTGTCGCTGCCGCCGCGACCCTCGGGTCCCTCCTCGTGCCCTCGGTCTGGCGCCTGCGGGCGACGGACAGCTACGCGACCCCTGACTGACGGCCCCCTTCCGGCTGCAAACGCTTGCCGATAGGGTGAGGGCTCCACTTCGGCACGGGAGATCGCCCCATGAATACCGACATGCGCACCCAGATGGGCTCCGGCAAGGGCTTCATCGCCGCACTCGACCAGAGCGGCGGCAGCACCCCCAAGGCCCTCCAGCTCTACGGGGTCGATGAGAGCGCCTACTCAGGCGAAGCCGAGATGTTCGATCTCGTGCACGCCATGCGCTCGCGCATCATCACGAACTCCGCCTTCAACGGCGACAGGGTGATCGCAGCGATCCTCTTCGAGATGACGATGGACCGCGACATCGAGGGGCAGCCGACGCCGTCGTACCTGTGGGATGTCAAGCGCGTCGTCCCGATCGTCAAGGTCGACCTCGGCCTCGCCGATGAGGTCGATGGCGCGCAGGTGATGAAGCCGATGCCGCACCTCGACGACCTCTGCGCGCGCGCGGCTAGCAAGGGTGTCTTCGGCACCAAGATGCGCTCGGTCATCAACTCCGCCAACCCCGCGGGTGTCCAGGCTGTCGTCGACCAGCAGTTCGACGTCGCCCTGCAGATCCTCGGCCACGGCCTCGTGCCGATCATCGAGCCCGAGGTCAATATCAAGAGCGATGACAAGGCGCAGAGTGAGGCGCTCCTGCGCGAGGCACTCCTCGCCGGCCTCGATCGGATTCCCGAGGGCCAGCAGGTGATGTTCAAGTTGTCGCTGCCGAGCGAGAACAACTTCTACTCGATGTTCATCGGGCATCCGAAGGTCCTGCGTGTGGTTGCGCTCTCGGGCGGCTACTCGCGCGATGACGCCTGCGACATGCTCGCGGCCAATCACGGCATGATTGCGAGCTTCTCGCGCGCTCTCTCCGAGGGGCTCAGTGCTCAGCAGAGCGACGCGGACTTCACCGCCACACTGCAGGCGACGATCGACGAGATCTACACCGCTTCGATCACCTGATCGGGGTAGGGCAGTATTCGGGTGTGAGCCTGCACGAGAACCTCCTCGGGGGTCCGCCCCCGACATTCCTTCCCGACGACGTCGACGCGCGCACCGAGCTCGAGGGCGGTGCCGATGCCTACGACGTTGCGCGCCGTCACCCGCAGTCCAGCCTTGCGTGGGCGGTGTTGTCGGATGCGGCGTGGAACGAAGGGCGCGTTGTCGAGTCCTATGCGTTTGCGCGCGTGGGCTATCACCGCGGCCTCGATGCACTGCGACGCAGCGGCTGGAAGGGACACGGGCCCGTGCCGTGGTCGCATGAGCCCAACCGCGGGTTCCTCCGCTGCCTCGTCGCACTTCAACGCGCTGCCGCGGCCATAGGCGAGGACGACGAAGCCGTGCGCTGCGCGGCGTTCATCGACGACTGCGACCCGAGTATTCGGGGCTAGGGACCACGACGATGGCTGATGTCGCGGTGATCGGTGGCGGCATCAGTGGCATCGCCTGTGCCACCGCTCTGGCGGATGCAGGCCTCACCGTGGACGTCCTCGATCGCGGCCATCGCCTCGGTGGGCGCCTGGCGACCCAGACCCTGCGCGAGACAGGCACGGAGTACGACGGGCGCGTCGTCGATGTCGGTGCGTCCTACTTCACGGTCGACGACGCGGGCTTCGGCCGGGTTGTCGGTGACTGGATCGATCGCGGACTCGTGCGCCCGTGGACCGACACGTTCCACATCGCCGACGGCAGCACCCTGCTCGGCACGAAGTCGGGACCGGTCCGCTTCGCCGCACCACGCGGATTACGCAGTGTCGTCGAAGATCTCGCCGCAGTGCTTCCCTCGGACCTCGTGGAAATCCGCCATCCCATCGATGTGACAAGCGTGGACGTCGGTGACGGCGGTGTGAGTGTCGCCGGTCGCGACTACCGCGCGGTGGCCCTGTGCGGTCCGGATCCCCAGATGGACGCACTCGTGGCTGCGAGCAGCGCGCCGATGTGGGAGCCGGTGATGGCGCTTGTCGCTGTCTACCCCGAGCGCACCTGGGACTTCGACGGCGCCTTCGTCAACGACGATCCCGTGCTGTCGTTCGTCGCCGACGACGGATCGCGACGCGGTGACGATGCGCCCGTGCTCGTCGCACACTCCACACCCGTTTTCGCTGCCGGTCACCTCGCGGAACCTGTCACGGCCGCTCCAGCGATGCTGGCGGTGATGAGGAACCTCAGCGGCGCAGTGCCGGGGTGGATCACGGTCAAGCGCTGGACCTATGCGCGCCCCGCCCATGCACGGCCGGAAGCCTTCTCCTTCGACGGTGTCGTGGGGCGAGCAGGAGACAGCTGGGCCGGTCAGCCCCGCACCCAGTCCGCCTGGGTCTCCGGCGACGCACTGGGTAGGGAGATGGCGGGCGCGCTGGCGAACTAGGCAGGCTCGGCGATAAGTGTCTCGAGCACGCCCTCGAGTTGGCCCGGCTTCACAGGCCCGATGACGCGTACGGCGATGCGGCCCTGTCGATCCAGGATCACGGTGCTCGGCAGCGACCGCGGTGGGACTCCCGGGATCGTCGCGATGATCGCGCCGTCGCGATCGTCGATGCTGCGGTAGGGGCTTGATCCGAGCAGGCTGGCGGCCGCGATGGGGTCGTCCATGGAGTTGAGTCCGAGGAAGGTCACGCCCTGGTCGGCGTAGGCCTCGGCTGCTGACGCGAGCAGGGGGAGTTCCTCGATGCAGGGTGCGCACCACGATGCCCACGCGTTGACGACGACGATGTCGCCACCCATCTCGGCGGTCGACAGCGCGGTGCCGTCCGCGGTCGCTCCGGCGATGACGATCGTCTGCTGCCGCTCCTCCGGCGGGATGACGGTGAGCCCGATCGACTCCGCGCTTGCGGCAGTGGTGGCAGAGATCGTAACGACGGGTGTTGCGGCGTACATCTGCGAGCAACCGGTGAGGAGCAGTACGGCGCCCACCACGCCCAGCGCGGCCTTCATGGAGCCACCTCCTCCGGTTCGCGACGCTCCTGGAGCGCCGTCTGGCGTTCCTCTGCTCGCCACCACTCCACTGCGGCCACCATCATCCACACGGAGTCGATGACCATGGTGATGGCCCACATGAGCGCGCCCGCCAACTGCTGATCGACAAGGGGATCTGCACCCACAGCTGCCGCGGCCGCGACGTAGGACGGGTAGAGCGTGACGGGTGCAAGGAAGATGACGGCGCCGAGTGCGGTCTCGGGAATCATCATCAGCCCGAGCGAGAGCAGTCGGATCGCGGGACGCGGTCGGCGTGCGCACATGTCGTTGCCGATGAGCGGGTAGTAGAACAGCAG
>CAZLZC010000045.1:2366-8762 GCA_964563825.1 uncultured Actinomyces sp. | reverse complement strand
GGTCCGAGATAGGCAAGGGCGAGCAGGGCTATCCCAAGCAGGAAACTGAGGGTGCGCAATGCAGACCAGGCGAGTCCTCTGGTGGCAAGGACGCGCACGCCCACGAGGTAGAGAACTGTGACGAGAATGAGGTTGGCCGTCACGAAGAGATCGACCGTCCACAGGTCGTCACCGGGATTCCACGCCTCCACCCCCTCACGATAGACCGCGAACTCTCGGCGAACCGGTGCCGAATATGGGTCGACTTGATCGGGAGTGCGTGACGCAGGGCCTCTATGCCCCTACCCTGAGCCCACCAGTCGACTTGTTATGCCGGAAAGGAACCTGTGAAGCGTTTTCTCGTGGCGCTCGTGTCGGTGCTCATTGGCGCCGGCGTAGTCGCCGGAGTCGCGGTCTTCGCGCATGTGACGAGCGGTGAGCCGCCGCTCCTCGTCGCCACGCCCACCGGCACGGTCGACACCCCGGACGGTCCGGTCAACTCTGCCAGCCTCGACCTCGCGGTCTATCCGAATAACTCCGATGAGGTGCCCGGGCCTATGGAGGGAGTCAACGCCCTCTACGCGAGCCAGGGCTGGCCCTTCTTCTGGCCTTCGACGACGCTGCAGGTGCCGGCCAACTCCCTCGTCACCGTGACGATCAAGCAGTACGACTCGGGCGGCCGCGTCTTCAACCCCTTCTGGGCGAAGGTCCACGGCACCGTCGACGGCACGATGACGGTCAACGGCAAGACGGTGACGGAGGTCGACCCGACGAAGGTTGGGCACACCTTCACCGTCCACCAGTACCCGGAGAGCGGCCAGCCCTACCTCTTCGTCTCCGTTCCCCTGCCGGACCTTGGCGGCAATGACGTCGACAATGCCAGTCCCTACGCTGATAACCCCAAGGAAGTGACCTTCACCTTCCGCACGGGGGCGCCGGGGACCTATGTCTGGAACTGCGAGTTCCCGTGCGGTGACCTCTACCAGGAGTTCGGTGGCCCGATGCAGCAGCGCGGCTGGATGTCCGGCACCCTCGAGGTCGTCTGATGGCTGACACTCTCGTGCCCGCGGAGGAGCCCGAGGCGCCCACCAATCGACCGCCGGCGATGCATCGCTTGCGCGAATGGCTGAGCCGCCGCTACGTGCGCCACATCCTCATCATCACGGTAGTCGTGGGCTTCTCGCTTCTGCCGCTGTGCTGGCTCATGGTTGCCGCGATGAACCAGTCCGGCGGTCCGGCGTCGTCGATCATGGCCGACATCCAGCAGACGATCGTCGTCTTCACCCTGGTGTCCATCCCCATCACCGCTTTCGTCTTTGCCGTTCTCCTCTACAGCCTCTTCGGCTGGAAGGGGAAGTCGGGAGATGCTCCCCCCAACAATGACAACCCGGCGATCCGGACGAACGCCGTTGCTGTCATCACGTGGACGGCCGCGTCCAGCATCCTGGCCGCCTTCCTGGTCGTGTGGGGGCTCATTGAGCTCGCCGACATCACCGCGGACTCCTACGGCTCCACCTCGGCGACGGGTCAGCCCAAGACGGAGGACGCGCTCGTCGTCAACGTGACGGGCCAGCAGTGGGTATGGACCTTCGAGTATCCGCAGTACGACAAGGCGACGAGCGACATCCTCTACCTCCCCAAGGATCGCGCCGTCCTCTTCAACGTGACCTCCGTTGACGTCATCCACAACTTCTGGGCAGTCGAGCTCGGCATCAAGATCGATGCCAATCCGGGCGCCATCACTCAGACGGGCGTCACTCCCAACAAGGAGGGCATCTTCAACGTCCGTTGCGCCGAGCTCTGCGGCCTTCACCACGCCTACATGGAGACCAAGATTGACGTGATGCCAGCGGAGACCTTCGAGTCATTCATGCGCGAGAGCGGCGCGGGGAGGACGCGATGAGCACCGCAACGATCTACCAGGTCGAGGTCGCGCAGCCCAAGCAGCACGGCAAGCCGGGCGGCATCATGCGCCACCTCAACTTCTTCACCGGTCTCATCTGCGGTGTGGTCCTGGCGCTGATCTTCGGTTTCCTGATGAACATCCAGTTTCCCGCGGGTGCCATCACCGCTAACTTCGCTAACGCAGCCTCAGGCCCGACCTTCTGGGCGATGATGGTCGGCTGGGTCATCGGCTTCATGGGTGGCATGGGCGCCTTCACCGGGCCTATCCGCTGGCTCTTCGGTCGCGATCTCACCCACGCTGACGCGGAGTTCATGGCGGGCAAGGACCAGGGCAAGTTCCGCTACTGGCGCTTCACGACCGATCACAAGGTCGTGGGCATCCAGTACCTCATCGTCGCCATGATCATCCTGGGCTTCGGCGGCCTCCTCGCGATGCTTATCCGCACCGAGCTCGGCATCACGTGGATGGAAGTCTTCAACCCCGACTTCTACAACTCCCTCGTGGGCACGCACGGCATCGCCATGGTGATCGCCATGATCGTCGTGGTCTCCGGACCGGTCGGCAACTTCATCGTGCCCCTCATGTGCGGGGCTCGAGACATGGCCTTCCCGCGGCTCAATGCACTGAGCATCTGGTTGCTCGTGTGCGCGGTGCCGCCCCTGATCCTCTCCCTGCTCGTCGGCGGCATCCGCGACGGCTGGAGCGTCTACCAGCCGCTGAATGCTCAGGCCGGGCCCGGGATGATCGGCTACCAGACCACGATCATCGTCTTCGCCGTCTCCACGGCGCTCGCCAGCGTCAACATCATGACGACGATCCTCACCATGCGCGCCAAGGGCATGACCTGGTCGCGTACGCCGATCCTCATCTATGGCTCGTTCGCTGCGGCGGCGATGGGTCTCTACGCCTTCCCGTTCTACATGTACTCGCAGATCCTCTCGATGACCGATCGACTCATCAATACGTCGTTCTTCAACCCCATCGAGGGTGGCAGCGTCTGGCTCTACCAGAACCTCTTCTGGCTGCTCGGCCACCCCGAGGTCTACGTCATCCTCATCCCGAGCATCGCTGTGATGATGGAAATCATCCCCGTCTTCATGCGCAAGCCGCTCTTCAGCTACTACATGGCCATCGCCGGAATCGTCGGCGTCGTGGGGCTCAGCGGCCTCGTGTGGGCGCACCACATGTACATGACGGGATGGGCTCCGCAGGCCAACTACCCCTTCATGCTCTCCACGGAGATGATCTCCATCCCGGTCGGATTCCTCGTGCTCGTCGTCATCGGCACGATGTGGCGCGGCACCTTCTGGAGCAGGCTGCCGATGATGGCGGTCTTCGCGGTCATCTTCAACAAGATGATCGGCGGAGTCACCGGCGTCTACCTCTCCGACGTACCCGCCGACCAGTACTTCCACGGCAACATGTTCGTCACCGCGCACTTCCACTACATGCTTATGGGTGCCGGCCTCTTCGGAGCCATGGGTGGGATCGCCTACTACTTCCCGAAGATGACGGGCCGCTACCTCGACGAGCGCACGGGGTCGATCGGTTTCTGGACCGCGTTTGCCGGATTCCAGATCACCTTCATGTCGATGTTCGTCGCCGGACTCCAGGGTCAGCCGCGCCGCGTGCTGCAGTTCGACAACATGTTCAACATCTCCAACTGGATCTCGACGATCGGTGCCTACGTCATCGGCATCGGCATGCTCATCTTCCTCGCGGCGATCATCTCGTCGTGGCGTAGCGGCCAGGTCGCCCCGTCCAACCCGTGGCATGCGCAGACACTCGACTGGCAGACCCAGACTCCGGTGCCCCTGGACAACTTCCCCGTCCTGCCCGTGGTGACGAAGCTGCCCTACGACTACGGCGTACCCGATCCCCTTGACCCGAAGACGTTGGAAAAGCAGTACGACGAGAAGGTGGGTGCCCCCTCATGAGTGCGCCCCTGCTGTCTCCCACCACCGGGGAGCCGGTCGCCGTCGTCGCCCGGCGCAATCGGATCGGCCTCATCTTCCTCGTCGTCGCCGACTTCACGGGGACGATGGCGCTGATCATCAGCTACTGCTACCTGTGGTCGCTCAACGTCAACAATGGCTGGGCCCCGAATCAGCAGACCTTCGGCAACAACGACCTGCTCAAGAGCCGTTCGCCTCTGCCGTGGGCGGCGGACTGGCCCTTCTGGTCGATTCTCGGTCTGGCTGTGGTCGCGACGGTGATCCTGTGGCTCGGCATTCGCAGCCTTCGCTCCGGGCATCGCGGCGGCCTTATCGCAGCCAGCGTCATCTCGCTGCTCGTCGTCATCGCCGCCATCGTGCTGCAGTGGTGGCAGATCACCACCTTCCCCTTCGGCCCGAGCAATGGTGCTTACGCCTCGGCGGTCTTCCTCCTGACCGCGGCCACGTTGGTGCACCTCGTCCTCGTCGCCTTCCTGCTCCTGGCCATCACCAACCGCACGCGTGAGGGCCTGGTGTCGACGGAGAATCCCTTCCAGGCCAAGCTCGTCGGCTACTGGATGGTGTGGGTGTGCGCCAGCATCCTGCTGGCTGTGATCTGCACGACCTTCCTCAAGGCCAGCCCCAACACCACTCCCGCCAACTTCGGCCAGTTCACCCTTTACAACCCGGATGCACCGACCCCCTCGGCGTCACCGTCGGGTTCAGCTTCGCCCAGCGCCTCGTCCCCGTGACCCAGGCACGGCTGCACACCGGCGCCCGCGTGAGCGTGGGCCTGCTAGCCGGCGTCCCGGTCCTCCTGCTCATCCTCGCGACGCTCGGTGCGCTGTCGCAGACGACCGTCGAGGGGCTGCCTGTCGTCCCCTGGCAGACGCTGTGGTCGCTCCCACTCGATCGGTGGGTGCGCGACATCGCCGCCTCGATAGTGCTTGGCTTCGTGGTCGTCGGCGGCCTGCTGCTGCCGCGGGTGGACCAGCGCCTGGTGCGGATTGCGTCGCTTGCTGCGCTGGCGTGGCTCGTCGCCCTTCTCGCGCAGGTGCCGCTCACCGTCTCGGAATTGCTCGGCCGCCCGCTCTCGGACTCCCTCGAGCCGCAGATCGTCGTATCGCTGCTCACCCAGACTCAACTGGGCCAGCTCCTCGTGGCGCAGATCGTGCTCGTGGCATTCGTGGCCCTGCTCGGGTGGGTGATCCTCGGCCGGGTGAGCGCCGCGATCGTCCTCGCCCTGGCGGCGACGGCAGCCGGGCTGACCGGCCTGATGGGGCACTCGGGCCTGCACTCCGGCCACACCTCCGCGTCGATATCCCTGGCCATTCATCTACTCGCGGTCGGCGTGTGGGTGGGCGGCCTTATCGCGGTGTGCTCACATGTGGCTCGCCATCCCCAAGATGCTGCTGTCGCCATCCGCCGATTCAGCACGCTCGCGCTGGTGTGCGTCATCGTCCTGGCGGAGAGCGGTCTGCTCAACGCGTCACTGCGCGTGGACGGAGTTGCCTCGCTCATCACCACGGCGTACGGCACGCTCATCCTCGCCAAGGCCACACTTCTTGCCGCACTCATCGTCTTCGGCTGGCGCCAGCGTCGGCATGTGGTGCCGACGGGCGACGGTGTCTCCCTGATTCGCTTCGCGTCGTACGAGGTGCTGCTCATGGGCATCGCACTGGGCATCTCCGTTGCCCTCTCACGCACGGCCCCGCCTGCGGGAGCAATCGCGGGGGATCGCATCACCGCGGGTGCCCTCGCCACGCTCGCCCTCGCCCTGCCGCTCGTGATCGCCTGGGCTGGGGCAGCCCGACAGGGGTGGTTGAACCGCCTCACGGCCGGATATCCCGAACCTTTCGCCGTGGCCTTGGCCGTGGTCACCTACGTCGTCGCGGCAGTCGTGCCCTCGGGGCTGCTGGGGATCGGTGTCGCCGCCGTGCTCGCGTCGGTCGCGCTCGTGGCCGTCGGCTGGGTCTTTTGCCTGGCGGCACTGGGACCGCGCGGTGTGCCCGCACTCGTCCTCGCAGCGGTGCTGTGGCCCACCGCGTTGTGGCTCGCTTCACGTTCGGATCCGGTCGAGACGGGTGCTCAGGTGGCGCTCGCAGGAGCGGCCGGCCTCGCCTGCTTGGCACTGCTCTACCTCGTACGTCGCCGCGCTCGCGTCGCACCGGCTATCGAATCGGTACGCGAGGAGGTGCCGGTGGCATGAGCCGTCGCTGGAAGGACATCCTCACCCTGCACCTGCCGCTCGTCCTCGTCCTCGCACTGTGCACGTACGCCACGATCAATCAGTTGGGTCGCGCGCAGGAGGGCATCCAGCGATCCTGGGCCTACGCCATCCAGTGGCCGATCATCGGGCTCTTCGCCATCGTCATTTGGAATCGCTACCGCAAGCACGGCAACCTCACACGCTGGTTCACCGATCGCTACCGCTCCCGCGTGGAGGCCTACCGCGCCGAAGCCGAGGCAGCCGAGACTGTCGAAGCACCACCCGACCCCGATGCTGAGGCCTGGGATGCCTACGTGGCTGACCTCCGCCGACGTGAGACGGAGCATGGGGACGCGCCGCCGGGCCAG
>CAZLZC010000045.1:0-2266 GCA_964563825.1 uncultured Actinomyces sp. | reverse complement strand
CGCGCCGCCGGGCCAGAACCGCTAGCCTTTTGCGGGCCCATCGTGGGCCCAGGGGGTCTTCCCCCGCGCGTCTCGAGGTGATTTCCATGCCCGCCATCGTGCTTCTGGGCGCCCAATGGGGCGATGAGGGCAAGGGCAAGGCCACCGATCTGCTCGGCGGCCGCGTCGACTACGTCGTGCGCTACCAGGGCGGCAACAACGCGGGCCACACCGTGGTCATCGGCGACGAGAAGTACGCCCTGCATCTGCTGCCCAGCGGAATCCTCTCGCCCGGTGTCGTCCCCGTGATCGGCAATGGCGTCGTGGTCGACCCTGCAGTGCTGCTGCACGAGATGGCGGGTCTCGAGGCCCGCGGCGTCGACACGTCACGCTTGCTCATCAGTGCGAGTGCGCACCTCATCACGCCGTACCACGTCACGCTCGACAAGGTGTCGGAGCGCTTCCTCGGCAAGTCCAAGATCGGTACGACGGGCCGGGGTATCGGGCCGACGTACATGGACAAGGTCGGTCGGCTCGGCATCCGCGTCCAGGATCTCTTCGACCCCTCGATCCTGCGGCAGAAGGTCGAGGGCGCCCTGGCCAACAAGAACCAGGTCCTCATCAAGGTCTTCAACCGCCGTGAGCTCGAGGTCGATGCCATCACCGAGGAGCTTCTTCAGTACGCCGAGCCGCTGCGCCCGCACGTCGCCGACACCGCCCTCGTACTCAATGACGCCCTCGACGCGGGCAAGATCGTCCTGCTCGAGGGCGGCCAGGGCACGCTCCTCGACGTCGACCACGGCACCTACCCCTTCGTCACCTCGTCCAATCCCACGGCGGGCGGTGCCTGCACCGGCAGCGGGATCGGTCCGACGCGCGTGACGCGTGTCATCGGCATCCTCAAGGCCTACACCACGCGCGTGGGCTCCGGTCCCTTCCCGACCGAGTTGCTCGACGAGTGGGGCGAGCGCCTGCGCAGCGTGGGTGGAGAGGTCGGCGTCACGACCGGTCGACCGCGCCGCTGCGGATGGTTTGATGCTCCCATCGCGCGCTACGCCACGCGAGTCAATGGCCTCACCGACATCTTCCTCACGAAGCTCGACGTGCTCACCGGCATCGAGCGCATCCCCGTGTGCGTGGCCTACGACATCGAGGGCCAGCGCGTCACCGAGCTGCCGATGACGCAGACCGACTTCCATCACGCCCGCCCGGTCTACGAGGAGCTTCCCGGGTGGACCGAGGACATCTCGGGTGCGCGCTCGATCGAGGACCTGCCGCCCAATGCGCAGGCCTATGTGCGCTACCTCGAGGAACTCTCAGGGGCGCCCATCAGCGCCATCGGCGTCGGCCAGGACCGCGATGCCACCATCGCCGTCCGCGACATGCTTGCCTGAGCGACGCGCCCGCCAGCGCGGCTGACCCCAGCGGATCCAGCCCCAGTACCAGATCCCGGTGAGCAGGTAGTCGTAGGCGAAGAGCAGCAGTAGCGCGGGGAGCGTGATCTCAATTTCCGCGATCTGATCGAGGGTCTCCCCCATCTCCTCGGTATTGCGGATATTGCCGTCCAGGATGACGAAGGCCACGAGTGCGATGGGGATCACCTTCGCGAGCTCGTGGGCAGCGCGAGGTGCGATGAAGGCAAGTGTGCGGATCGCAATGATCAGCGCGATGGGGAAGATCACGATCTGGGCAGGGTTGAGGGCGTTCTCGTTGACGATGAGAACAAGGCTGAAGAAGGTCCACCATGCGGTGACCAGGAGTGGCGTGACGAGGATGTAGGTGACCAGCGCTCGCCGAGTCGGCCGCGGCCCCGCGGGCGTCTGAGTGAGGGCCAGCAGCGGATGATCCATCGACCGGTAGACCCAGTAAGCGATGACTGCTGCGACACCGATGAGGATCGACCACTGGACGATCTCGGTGAAGCCGACCTCGGTCAGTCCACTGGTGTCCACACCGCCATCGTAGGCGCGCTGCCCGAGGAGAACTGCCACACTGATGCCGTGACAGTCCCCGCTGACCCACGTCCTGACGATGTCGTCTGGCCCCAGGCCGAGTGGCCACCCCCGCACGAGCTCGTGGGCGACTCGGTCACCCTGACGCAGTTCGTCTCGGACGACGCTCCCGACCTCGTCGCCGCGCTCGATCACGATGCCTGCTGGGATCACGTGGCCGGTCGCCCGAGCACTGCCGAGGGGTACGCCGCGACACTTGCCCAGGCACCGCAGTCCGGCCGATGGCCATGGGTCGTGCGCCAGGCGGGCCGCGCCGTCGGCACCACCTCGTACCT
>CAZLZC010000044.1:0-15470 GCA_964563825.1 uncultured Actinomyces sp. | reverse complement strand
AACCTACGCCACCGTAACCTACGGTTGCGTAACCTGTCCAGGGCCACCGGCGTATCCGGGTCCTGCGAGACTTCGGGGCGGATCCCCTGGGGATCCCGGTCCCGGCTCGTCTAATGGCAGGACAAGAGACTTTGGATCTCTGAATGGGGGTTCGACTCCCTCGCCGGGAGCTCCCGCACCACGGGATAGGGTGCCCACGTCTGCTGCCCTTCGGGGCAACCCTTCTCGTGGAGGTCCGTGAGCGGTGACGTCGCAGGGCCCGATCGTCATCGTCCTCGCCGCGGGCGAGGGGACCCGCATGCGCTCCGCCACCCCCAAGGTCTTGCATCCCATCGCGGGGCGATCCCTCATCGGGCATGTGCTCGAAGCGGCGTCTGCAGTCGATCCCTCCCACGTCGTCGTGGTCATCGGCCACGGACGTGACGCAGTTCTTGCGCACTTGGAGGAAGTCGCACCCTGGGTGGACACGGTCGTCCAGGAAGAGCAGCGCGGCACGGGCCACGCAGTGCGCATCGCACTCACTGCCCTCGCATCTGCTCACGCACTCTCGTCGGCACCCGTCGTCGTCCTGAGTGGCGACACCCCGCTGCTCACCGGTGAGACCGTGCGTGCTCTCGTCGACGAGCAGATGCGCACGGGAGCTGCCGCCACACTGCTGACGGCGGTGGTCCCCGATCCCACGGGCTACGGGCGCGTCGTGCGCGGTCCCGACGCCTCCGTCCAGGTGATCGTCGAGCACCGTGACGCCTCCGACGAGGTGCTCGCGATCAGTGAGATCAATGCCGGGATGTACGCCTTCGACCCCGCGCATCTTGCCCCGGTGCTCGAGCGGCTCACCACCGCCAATGACCAGGGCGAGGAGTACCTCACCGACGCCGTGGGCATCCTCCGCGGGGACGGCCATCCCGTCTCCGGCTTCGTCGTCGACGACCCCCACGAGATCCTGGGGGTCAATGACCGCGTGCAGCTGGCCGAGGCGGCCGCCCTGATGCGTGACCGCATCAACGATCGCTGGATGCGCGCGGGGGTGTCGATGCTCGATCCCCGGTCGACCTGGATCGATGTCGACGTGGATCTCGCTCCCGACGTGACGATCCTTCCGCAGACGTCGCTGCTCGGGCCCACATCCGTCTCCACGGGTGCGCGCATCGGACCCGGCACGACCCTGACCTCCTGCGAAGTCGGCGAGGGCGCGACGCTCATGCACACGTGGGCCGAACTCGCCGTGATCGAAGCGGGCGCGAGCGTGGGTCCCTTCACCTACCTGCGTCCCGGTGCCCGACTGGGTCCGCAGGCCCGCGCGGGAGCCTTCGTAGAGATGAAGAACGCCACCCTCGGAGAGGGCGCCAAGGTCCCCCACCTGTCCTATGTGGGCGACGCAGAGGTGGGTGAGGGCACCAACATCGGCGCAGCCACGATTTTCGTCAACTACGACGGGCAGACGAAGCACCGCACCACGATTGGCCGTCATGCGCGCATCGGCAGCGACACCATGCTGGTGGCGCCCGTGACAGTGGGCGATGGCGCCTACACAGCCGCGGGCTCGGTGATCACCGAGGACGTCCCCGCGGGGGCGATGGCCGTCGGTCGCGCGCAGCAGCGCAATATCCCGGGGTGGGTGCAGCGCAAGCGCCCCGGTACCGAATCGGCGCGTGCCGCCGACGCAGACCACGTGCAGCCCCCGACCAGCGAGGAGTCATCGTGAGCGAGTTGACCGTCCCCCCGAGTAAGCGACTCGTGCTCATGACCGGGCGAGCGCATCCCGATCTCGGTGAGGAAGTCGCTGCGCACCTCGGCACGGACCTGTGTCCCGTGGACGCCTACGAATTCGCCAACGGCGAGATCTTCGTGCGCTTCAAGGAGTCGGTGCGCGGCTGCGACGCCTTCGTCATGCAGAGCCACACGACACCCATCAACACCTGGATCATGGAGCAGATGATCATGGTCGACGCGCTCAAGCGAGCCTCGGCCAAGCGCATCACCGTCATCGCCCCGTTCTACGGCTATGCCCGCCAGGACAAGAAGCACCGCGGTCGAGAGCCCATCTCCGCCCGGCTGATGGCCGATCTCTTCAAGGCCGCGGGTGCTGACCGCCTCATCACCGTCGACCTCCACACCTCGCAGATCCAGGGCTTCTTCGACGGGCCGGTCGATCATCTCTTCGCGCTTCCCCTGCTCGCGGATCACATCGCCCAGCGCGTCGACCTGGATCGCATCACCGTCGTCTCCCCTGATGCGGGGCGCGTCCGAGTGGCGGAGAAGTGGACCGACATCCTCGGAGCCCCGCTTGCCATCATCCATAAGCGGCGTGATCCCGACACTCCCAATGAGGTGAGGGTCTTCGAGGTCGTGGGTGATGTCCGCGACCGGGTGTGCATCGTCGTCGACGACATGATCGACACGGGCGGCACGATCGTGAAGGCTGCTGACACCCTCTTCGAGAACGGCGCAGCCGAGGTCATCGTGGCTGCCACGCACGGCATCCTCAGCGAGCCCGCTGCCCAGCGCCTGCAGGAGTCGCGCATCAGCGAGGTCGTCGTCACCAACACGCTTCCCATCCCGCCGGATCGTCAGTTCGAGAAGCTCACGATCCTGTCCATCGCACCCCTGCTCGCCCAGGCGATCTACGAGGTCTTCACGGATGGCTCCGTGACGCGCATGTTCGAGACGCCCGAGCGCGTCCCGATGTCGCACTGACGGGATACCCCGGTCCCGACCCTGTGGGAGGTCTCGGCTAGAGTCGGGCCGCTCCTCGGCGAGGGTGTGACTTACGTGCACCGTGATCGACGTGGCCGCTGGCCGCACCACGCCGTGGCTGCTCCGCTCGGAGGCCGTCTCCAGCGGTGGACGAGGAGGTCGCATCGTGAACATCCGCCTGGAGGCAGAGCCTCGCTCCGACTTCGGTAAGGGTGCGGCGCGGCGGCTTCGCCGTTCCGGCCGCATCCCCGTCGTCCTCTACGGCAGCGGTACCGACCTGGTGCATCTCTCGCTCCCCGGCCACGAACTCGAGCAGGCACTCCGCAAGCCGAAGGTGACTCTCGAAATCGTGCAGGGCTCGGCGACCACGCTGACCAAGCCCCGCGACGTACAGCGCGACCCGGTGCGCCGCTCCATTGAGCACGTCGATCTCATCATCGTCACCGCCTCCGAGGCACGCGAGCGTGAGGCGGAAGCGAAGGTGCTGGTGGCCGAGGCGGCAGCTGCTGCCGAAGCGGCTGCTTCCGCTCCTGCGCCTAAGGGTCCGTCGGAAGAGTCGGTCATCGAGGCCGCGGCTGCCGAGTCGGCCGCGTCGGCTGACTCGTCCGGCGACGAATCCTGAGGCTCTTCCGCCGCGCGCGTGCGGATGATGGAGGCGAAGCCATGCAGGCCTGGCTCGTCATAGGACTGGGCAACCCCGGACCCGAGTATGCGCGGACGCGGCACAACATCGGCGCCATGGCCGTCGAGGCCCTGGCCGAACGATGGGGTGGCCGCCTCAAGTCCGACCGATACACACGATGCGACGTCTTCGACGCGCGCTGGCAGGGACACCGCGTCGTCCTGGCGCGTGGCAGGTCCTACATGAATGAGTCCGGCGGACCTGTGAAGTCATTGGCGGACCACTTCCATGTCCCCGTAGACCGCACGGTCGTCGTCCACGACGAACTCGACATCCCCTTTGGTGCGCTGCGCGTGAAGCAGGGGGGTGGGGATGGTGGCCACAATGGCCTGCGGAGCATTCGCAAGGTCCTCGGCACGGGGGAGACCGTCCGTATCCGCATGGGCATCGGCCGTCCTCCGGGGCGGCAGGATCCAGCGGACTATGTCCTCAAGGCCTTCAGCGGCACTCAGCGTGACGAGCTCGATCTACTCCTCGATCGGGCTGACGACGCGATCGAGTGCGTCATCCAAGACGGCGTTGCCATGGCGCAGAATAGGTTCAACTCCGAATAGGTTCAGCCGAAAAGGTTCCGCTCGGACCAGCTTGACGCGAATGGATTCACATGCACGCCCCGATTCGACCCGCACATCCGTCTCCTCCGGAGGGCACATCATGACTCTCACACCCCTCGCCCAAGCGACCGATATGGAGGTCTCCGCGAGTGTGGCCGCCGAAGCAGGGCGCCTGCTCCTGGAGTTGCGCGAGGACTTCGGGCCCGTCGATGACCGAGAAGCCGCCGACGCCCTGCGCAAGAAGGCGGATGCCACCTCCCACGAACTCATCGCCGCCAGGCTGGCGGAAGCGCGGCCGAGTGACTGCGTCCTCAGCGAGGAGGGCGCGGATGACCTGGCGCGGCTGAACGCGGAGCGGGTGTGGATCGTCGATCCGCTGGATGGCACGTGGGAATACGGCCAGGGCCGAGTCGACTTCGCGGTGCACATCGTGCTGTGGCAGGCGGATCCGTCGGCTCCGGGCGGTGGCCGACTCAGCGCCAGCACGGTCGACCTGCCCGCGCAGGGCCTCGCGCGCCGCTCCGATGACGTGCCCGTGCCGGTCAGGGGACTGCCCCAGGATCGCCCCGTGCGCATCGTGGCCTCGCGCACGCGCCCACCCGCGGTGCTCGCCGATGTGGTGGCCGCCCTCGACGCCAGCCTGCGCGAGCAGGGTCACGCGCACGGGGTGGAGGTCATCGATGTGGGATCCGTTGGCGCCAAGGTCAATGAGATCCTTTCCGGCCGAGCCGAGGCCTACGTGCATGACACGGGCTTCTATGAGTGGGATGTGGCCGCCCCGCTGGCCGTCGCACATGCCCACGGCCTCACGGCGTCGCATGTCGACGGCAGCCCGGTGAGCTTCAACCTCGAACGCCCCTACGTCACCGACTTCCTCGTGGGGCTGCCCGACTTCGCCGAGCAGCTGCGCGCGGGGATGCTGCGCGCATCCGGAGAGTGACGCTCCCGGGCCTCACGCGGGCGCTCAGCGGCATCCCCGGCGTCGCCGAGGCCGTCGAGCGTGCTGTCCGCGGCGTGGATGGCGTCCACGTCACGGCCATCCCTGAGGTGCGACCCGCACTCATCGGATCTGTCGCCTGGCAGATGCCCGACGAGAGTCGCGTGCTCGTCGTGACGGCGACTGCTCGCGAGGCCGAGGACATCGCCGATGCCGTGGAGGACCAGCTCGGTCCCGGCAGCGCGGTCGTCTTCGCATCGTGGGAGACCCTGCCGCACGAGCGACTGAGCCCGGCTGCCGACACCACGGGCAGTCGTGTCTCCATCCTGCGCAGGCTTGCCCATCCGGAGCCCGGCGATCCCCTGCGGGTGGTCTGCGCGCCCGTGCGATCGGTGCTCCAGCCGCTTGTCGGCGGCCTCGCCGACCTCGAGCCGCTGGTCCTCGAGGAGGGCGAGGAGATCGACGTCGATGAGGTGGTGGCCGAGCTCGTCCTGCGCGGATACTCCCGCGTCGATCTCGTCGAGCGACGCGGCCAGTTCGCCGTGCGCGGCGGCATCCTCGATGTCTTCCCCACGACCGCCGAGCATCCGGTCCGTATCGAGCTCTGGGGCGACACGGTCGAGGAGATCCGCGACTTCTCCGTAGCCGATCAGAGGTCGCGCCAGCATGTGGGCCGCGTCGCATTGCATCCGGCGCGCGAACTCCTGCTCACCACCGAAGTCCGTGCGCGCGCCCGGGCGTTGGCATCGGCGCATCCGCAGGCCGCCGAAGTCCTTGACCGCGTGGCCGAGGGGCTCGTCGTCGATGGGATGGAAGCCTTCGCACCGGTGCTCGTCGACCGCATGGAACTCCTTGTGGATGTGCTTCCTCCCCGGTCGCTCATGCTGCTGTGCGACCCCGAGCGGATCCGCTCGCGGGCCGAGGACCTGGTGCGCACGTCGCAGGAATTCCTGGAAGCGTCCTGGCATAGCGCGGCTGCAGGAGCCGCGACGCCCCTCTCGGTCGAGGACCTCGATCTCGCTGCTGCGGCCTATCGCTCGGTCGCGGAGGTTGAGTCGGCTGCTCGTGCACGCGGGCCGGTGTGGACGACGGATGCCTTCGCGCAGGAGGGTGACGATCTCGTCGTCGACGCGCGGCCTTTGCCGGATCGACGCGGCAGCCTGCCCGAGGTGCTCGATGACATTCGTTCATGGCGCGCGGACGGCGACCGAGTCATCCTCCTTGCCGAGGGCCCTGGATCCGCAGAGCGCATTGCCACCTCACTGCGCGACGAGGGAATCGCGGCGACCTGGCGCGAGGACGTGCCCGACGGCGCAGCGGAGGAGCAGGGTGTCCTCGTCGCCGCGGCGCGCTGGCAGGGAGGGTTCGCCTCACCTGACGGCCGCATCGTCCTGGTGACCGAGGCCGACCTCTTCGGGCAGCGCTCGCCGGTGCGCGATGCCGCGCGGATGCCCTCGCGACGGCGTCGCACCATCGACCCGTTGCAGCTGGTGGCCGGCGACCTCGTCGTACACGAGCAGCATGGGGTCGGCCGCTACGTCGAGATGGCGCAGCGAACCGTCTCTGACGCGACCCGCGAGTACCTCGTCATCGAGTACGCCGCATCCCGCAGGGGTCAGCCACCCGACCGTCTCTACGTCCCCACGGATCAGCTCGACCAGGTGACGCGCTATGTCGGCGGCGAGGCACCGGCACTCAGCAAACTCGGCGGATCCGACTGGCAGCGCACCAAGGCTCGCGCTCGCCGCGCGGTGCGAGAGATCGCGGATGAACTCGTGCGCCTCTATGCCAAGCGGCAGGCGACGCCGGGATACAGCTTCGCCCCCGACAGTCCGTGGCAGCGCGAACTCGAGGATGCTTTCCCCTTCGTCGAGACGCCGGATCAACTCGCCAGCATCGATGAGGTCAAGGCGGACATGGAGCGCTCCATGCCCATGGACCGGGTCATCTGCGGTGACGTGGGCTACGGCAAGACCGAGATTGCGGTCCGTGCTGCCTTCAAGGCCGTGCAGGATGGCAAGCAGGTGGCGGTGCTTGTGCCCACGACCCTGCTGGTGCAGCAGCACTTCCGCACCTTCACCGAGCGCTATGCGCCGTTTCCCGTGAAGGTGGCCGCTCTCTCCCGATTCCAGACCGACGCCGAGGCCAAGCGCACCCTCGAGGGACTCGCGGACGGCACGGTCGACGTCGTCATCGGGACGCACCGCATGCTCACCCCCCAGGTCCGCTTCAAGGATCTGGGCCTCCTCATTGTCGATGAGGAGCAGCGTTTCGGCGTGGAGCACAAGGAGCACATCAAGGCCCTGCGCACATCCGTCGACGTGCTCACCATGTCCGCAACTCCCATCCCGCGCACCCTCGAGATGTCGCTCACCGGTATCCGCGAGATGTCCACCATTCAGACGCCTCCGGAGGAGCGGCATCCGGTCCTCACCTACGTCGGCCCGTACGACGACCGCCAGGTAGCCGCCGCAATCCACCGCGAACTCATCCGAGACGGTCAGGTCTTCTTCATCCACAATCGGGTCGAGTCAATCGATCGCGTCGCCGGGCGCCTGCGCGACCTGGTGCCCGAGGCCCGCGTCGCGGTGGCACACGGGCAGATGAACGAGCACGAACTCGAGCGCATCGTCCTCGACTTCTGGGAACGGCGTATCGACGTACTCGTGGCGACGACGATCGTCGAGAACGGTATCGATATTCCCAATGCCAACACGCTCATCATCGACCGTGCCGACGCGCTCGGCCTGGCCCAACTGCATCAGCTGCGCGGCCGCGTCGGTCGGGGGCGCGAGCGCGGCTACGCCTACCTGCTCTATCCGCCGGAGCGTCCCTTGACCGAGACCGCGCACGAGCGCCTGGCCACGATCGCGCAGCACTCCGACCTGGGGTCGGGCATGCGGATCGCCATGAAGGACCTTGAGATCCGCGGCGCGGGCAACCTGCTGGGCGGCGAGCAGAGCGGTCATATCGCGGAGGTGGGCTTCGACCTTTACGTGCGACTCGTGGGCGAGGCCCTGGCGCACGCGCGCGGCGATGTCGACGCCGCGCCGCTCGAAGTCAAGATCGAGTTGCCCTTCGATGCGCACATCCCGCACGACTACGTGCCCGAGGAGCGGCTGCGACTGGAGGCCTACCGCGGGATCGCGACGGCGGTGAACGACGCGGATGTGGACGCCGTCTCGGAGGAACTGGTGGACCGCTACGGCTCGCCCCCGCCCGCCGTCGAGACGCTGCTCGCCGTGGCGCGCCTGCGCGTGCGCGCCCGCGCCGCGGGTGTGGGTGAGATCGTGATGGCCGGTCCCCGCGTGCGCTTCCACCCCGTCGAACTGCCGGAATCCCGGGAGCTGCGCCTCACGCGGCTCCACCCGGGGACGCTCCTGAAGCCCGCGGTCCGTACGATCCTGGTGCCGCGTCCACCCGCTGGTTCGACATCCGATGCCGAGTTGGTGGAGTGGGTGCGAGGGGTGCTCGACCTCCTCGACCCGCCCGAGGGCGCGGCATGAGACATCAGTCGGTGCGTGAGCACGCACGAGGGAACGGGAGCATCGTGACCACGATGAGGCGGCGAGGAATCGTGGCGCTGGCGGTCAGCCTGGCGCTCGGTGCCAGTGTGACGTTGGCCGGCTGCGGAGGCCTCGGGGATGCGGGATCCGCCGCTACCGTCGGTGACGCGCAGATCTCGACACAGACCCTCGCCTCCGACACCGAGGCGATCCAGCAGGAACGCGGCGGCACGCCGGGGGCACCGGACTCTGCCCTCACCCTCGGTGTCCTGCAGCGCCTCGTCATCACCGAGCTCGTGGGCCAGGCATCCACGGCCGCGGGGGTCACGGTCACCCAGGGTGAGATCGACGCGGCCCTCGCGGAGTACGAAGCACAGTTGGGTGGCCCCGAGGGAGTTAGGGCGGCTTTCCTGGAGAGCAATGTCCCTGCATCGGGCATCGAGGGGCAGGTCCTGCTGTCGCTGCAGGTGCAGAAGCTCGGAGTCGTGCTGGCCCCCGAGGCCGCCGACGCCACGGGGCAGCAGCAGGCGGTCGTCCAGTACGTCACCGGCTTCGGCCTGCAGGAGGGCATCACGGTGAGCCCGAGATTCGGCACGTGGGATCCCGGCGCCTTGACCGTGGGCCCGCTTCCGAGCGACCTGTCGACGACGGTGCAGGTGGAGGATCCGCTCGCAGGGATCCTCCCGGCTCCCTAGGCTCACGCCATGGCGGAGTCGAGTGACGGCCTCAGCGAGCTCGTCGCCGTCATGGATCGCCTGCGATCCCCGGGCGGCTGCCCGTGGGATGCGCGACAGACGCATCGCAGTCTTGCCGAGTACCTCCTCGAGGAGGCCTACGAGACGGTCGAGGCCATTGAGTCCGGTGACCGCGACGATCTGCGCGAAGAACTCGGCGACCTCCTGCTGCAGGTGGTCTTCCATGCGCGCATCGCGCAGGAAGATGCGGATGATCCGTGGGACATCGACGATGTCGCCCGCGGCATCGTCGCCAAGCTGGTACGCCGCCATCCCCATGTCTTCAGCGACGACGGCGATGCCGTCACGACCGCGGACGATGTGGAGTCGCGCTGGCATGCACTCAAGGCGCAGGAGAAGGGTCGCGCCTCCGTCACGGAGGGGATCCCCGAGGCTCTCCCCGCGCTCTTGCGCGCGAGCAAGGTTCTCGCGCGGAGTGAGCACCTGGACATTCCTCTTCCGGAGGCGGTGGACCTCGCGGCGGACATCGATGACGAGGAAGCACTAGGGGATCTCCTGCTAGTCCTCGTCGCCGCGGGTCGTGCGCGCGGATGGGACGCCGAGGCCGCGCTGCGTGAGGCCGTACGCCGGCAGGCCCGGCGCATCCGTGACGCAGAGGGCGCGTGAGCGCTTCAGCGGACCTCGCGGCACTCGCCGTGCAGGCGCGCGATGCCGTGCTCGCCTTCGATCCGGTGTGGGGCACCCAGGCGGGTGACCACGAGCACGATGACCGGCTACCCGATCTCACGGGCACCTCCGTGGATGCTCACGTGCGCGAACTCAATTCCCTAGTCGAACGCATCGACGGAGTTGACGATCTCTCCCTCGCGGTCGACGAGCAGGTGGATCTCGAGGTGCTGCGCGCGCGCCTCGCTGCAGACGCCTTCGATCTATCCGAGATCGCGCGCTATCGCTGGGATCCGCTGGCGTGGGATCCGGCCAGCGGTCTGCACGCGCTCGCCATCCGCGACTTCGCGCCCCCGGAAGAGCGCCTACACAGTGCCCACGGGCGACTGTGCGCTGTTCCCGAATTCCTGCATAGTGCGCGCACAACCTTGAAGGACATGTCGGCCATCCATGTCGAGACGGCTCTCCTGCGCTTGGAGGGATTCGACTCGGTCCTCGACGAGCTCGCTGCGCTCGGCAGCCTCGATGCGGCTGCCGTCGACGGCGCGCGAGACGCGGTGGAGGAGCACGGGACATGGCTCGCGGAGCAGTTGCCGCAGTCGCGCCGCGATCCCCGCCTCGGGGTCAGGATCTACAGCGCAGCCCTGTGGCACCACCTCGACGAGGAACTCGCTCCGGTACAGGTGCTCGAGATGGCCGAAGCTCATCTCGACGACGTGACGGCGCGCATGCGCGAGACGGCTGCGGAGTACCTGGGGGAGTCGGTGCACTCGTCCGACATCGTGCGCCGCGCCCTGGCTGATGCGGCGGAGCGGGCGGTGGTCGACCGCGACACGGTGGTGCCCACCATCAGGCATGCGCTGGACCGTTCCACCCGATTCGTGCAGGAACATGACCTGGTCACCCTGCCGGACCAGCCCGTCGACGTCGTCGACATGCCGCGCATCCACCGGGGTGTTGCCGTCGCCTACTGCGATGCCCCGGGTCCACTGGAGACGGCACCCCTGCGCACGGTCGTCGCGGTGGCACCGCCACCGGATGACTGGTCGCCGGAGCGCGTGCAGTCCTTCCTGCGCGAATACAACGCCGACCTCCTGCACGACCTCGCGATCCACGAGGCCATGCCCGGGCACGTGGTCCAGCTCGCGCGGGCGCGGGCTGCTGAGGCCTCCCTAGTCCGTCGTCTTGCACCGTCGGGTGTCTTCATCGAGGGTTGGGCGGTCTACGCCGAGGAGCTCCTCGTCGAGCGCGGCTACGCCCCCGATGATGATCCGAGGGCCCCGCTGCGGATGCGGCTGCAGCAACTCAAGATGCAGGCCCGCGCCACGCTCAATGCCATCCTGGACGCGCGCGTCCATGGAGGCGACATCGACGAGGTGGGTGCCATCGAGCTCCTGCGCAGGCGTGGCTTCCAGGAGGAGGCTGAGGCTGCGGGCAAATGGCGCCGGGCGCTGCTCACCGCGACCCAGTTGCCGACGTACTTCGTGGGATGGCGTGGAGTCCGCCAGCTCATCGATGACCTGCGCGTACTGCACCCGGACTGGAGCGACCGGCGCCTGCATGACCTGGTCCTCGAACACGGCTCGTTGGGCCCGCGGCACCTGAGAGCGGTCCTCGGCCTGTGATCCGTGCCCGCCCGCGTGGTCGATAGGGTCCTCGCATGGCCAGCATCGATGACGTCGTCGCCCGCGAGATCCTCGACTCGCGAGGCAACCCCACCGTCGAGGTCGAGATCGTCCTCGACGACGGCACCGCGGCGCGCGCGGCCGTGCCCTCGGGTGCGTCCACCGGCGCCTTCGAGGCCGCGGAACGCCGCGACGGTGACGCCGAGCGCTACCTCGGCAAGGGGGTCCTGGCCGCGGTGGCCGCGGTTGAGGACGAGATCGCGCCGGAGATCCTCGGGATCGATGCCTCCGAGCAGCGCCTGGTCGACCAGATCATGTGCGACCTTGACGGCACTCCCAATAAGTCGCGGCTCGGTGCCAACGCCATCCTCGGCGTCTCCCTTGCGGTCGCACGCGCGGCCGCGGGGTCGGCTGAGCTCCCGCTCTTCCGCTATGTCGGCGGCCCGAACGCCCATGTCCTGCCCGTGCCGATGATGAACATCCTCAACGGCGGGGCGCACGCCGACACCGGTGTCGACATCCAGGAGTTCATGGTCGCTCCCATCGGAGCCGCGACCTTCAGCGAGGCGCTGCGCTGGGGAGCGGAGACCTATCACGCACTGAAGTCGGTGCTGCGCGAGCGCGGTCTCGCGACCGGGCTGGGCGATGAGGGCGGATTCGCACCCGACCTGCCGAGCAACCGTGCCGCACTCGAACTCATCGTCGAGGCCATCGGCCGCACCGGTCTCACCGTGGGATCCGACATCGCACTGGCTCTCGATGTGGCGTCCACCGAGTTCTACTCCGACGGTGCCTACCAGTTCGAGGGTGCTTCGCGCTCGAGTGAGTGGATGACGGGCTACTACGAAGGCCTCCTCGCCGACTTCCCGCTTGTGTCCATCGAAGACCCCCTCGCCGAGGACGACTGGGCAGGCTGGATCCACTGCACCGATGCGATCGGCGATCGCGTGCAGCTCGTCGGCGACGACCTCTTCGTGACCAATCCGGAGCGGCTTGCACGCGGGATCGCCGAGGGCGCCGCCAACGCGCTGCTTGTCAAGGTCAACCAGATCGGCAGCCTCACCGAGACCCTCGATGCGGTGTCGCTCGCGCAGAGCAACGGCTACCGCTGCATGATGAGCCACCGCTCGGGTGAGACCGAGGACACGACCATCGCCGACCTCGCGGTGGCGGTCAATGCGGGGCAGATCAAGACGGGGGCCCCGGCGCGATCCGAGCGTGTGGCCAAGTACAACCAACTCCTACGCATCGAGGAGGAGTTGGACGACGCGGGGCGCTACGCGGGCGCCGCGGCGTTCCCGCGCTCCGGGCTCACCCCGTGAGACCATGACCGGGTGTCCGGCCGCCGTCCTACCCTGACCGGCCGGGCGGCCATCCTCGTGCTCGTCCTGGCCGCCCTGGTGGTGACTCTCGCAATTCCCCTGCGCGCGTGGATGTCACAGCAGGCCGAGATCGCCGCACTTGAAGCCGACGTCGCCCAATCCCGCGAGCGAGTGGAGAGTCTGCGCGCGGAGCTCAAGGACTGGGAGGACCCGGCCTTCGTGATCGCTCAGGCACGGAGTCGACTCCACTTCGTATTCCCCGGTGAGGTCGGGTACGTCGTCCTCGGTGAAGACGATCGTCCGATCGTGCCGGAGGAAGAGCGCGCTGCACATCAGGCGCCGTGGTACTCCCGCCTCTGGGACTCCACGCTCCAGGCCGATCGGTCGTGATCTCGCCGGACGACCGGCGCGCTATTGCCAGGCAGCTCGGCCGTGATCCACGCGACGTCATCGACGTCGCGCACCGCTGTCCCTGCGGGCAGCCCGATGTCGTCACCACTTCACCGCGCCTGTCGGACGGCACGCCGTTCCCGACCGTTTACTACCTCACCTGCCCACGCGCGTCCTCTGCGGTGGGTCGACTGGAGGGCGCCGGCGTCATGCGCGACATGGAGACGCAGCTCGAAGGGGATCCCGAGCTCCGCGATGCGTACTCCGCCGCGCATAACGCCTACCTCGCGGCCCGCGCGGCTCTCGGCGAGGTCCCGGAGATCGATGGCGTCTCGGCCGGCGGAATGCCCGAGCGAGTCAAGTGCCTGCACGTGCTCCTGGCGCATGCCCTCGCGGCGGGGCCCGGCGTCAATCCGCTCGGGGATGAGACGCGCGCTCTCGTAGGGGAGTGGTGGGTCGGGCACTCGTGCGCGGACGCCACCGAGGAGGGCACGCCATGAGGGTGGGGGCGATCGACTGCGGCACCAACAGCATCCGCCTGCTCGTGGCCGATGTGGACGGCACCCACCTGGATGAAGTCGTGCGCGAGATGACGGTCGTGCGGCTGGGGGAGGGCGTCGACCGCTCGGGCGCCTTCTCGGAGGCTGCCCTCGAGCGCACCTTCGCGGCATGTGACGTCTACGCCGCGACACTGCGCGACGTCGGCGTCGAGCGCCTGCGCTTCGTCGCGACGAGTGCGAGCCGCGATGTGAGCAATCGTGCGGCCTTCGTCGACGGCGTACGCGCGCGGCTCGGCGTCGAGCCCGAGATCATCTCGGGTGCGGAGGAGGCACGGCTGTCCTTCCGCGGGGCTGTCGAGGGGCTGCCGCCTGAGCGCATCGCGATGCCGACCCTCGTGGTGGACATCGGCGGAGGATCGACCGAGTTCGTGCTCGGTGATCGCGGCGCTGATGGTCGCATCGATGTGGAAGCCGCGATCTCCGTCGACATCGGCTGCGTGCGCATGACCGAGCGTCACCTGCATGGGGACCCACCCGGCCCCGAGGAGATCGCACGGGTGGAGGCCGACGTCGAGGCAGCCCTCGATCGCGCAGCTGCGGAGGTGCCGCTCGATCGAGCCCGCTCCCTCATCGGCGTCGCCGGCACGGTGACCACGGTCCTTGCCCTGATCCATGACCTTCCCGCCTACGACCCCGCGGCCATCCACGGGCTCGTCGCCACCCCCGCCCAGGTGGAGGCCATGGCCGCGCACCTGCTCGCCATGCCTCGCAGCGAGAGGGCCGCCCTCGCCGTCATGCACCCGGGCCGCGTCGATGTGATCGGGGGCGGGGCGCTTGTGCTTCGCGCCATCGTGCGACGCACGGGCCTTGCCGTTATGGCGAGCGAGACCGACATCCTCGACGGGGTGGCCCGGAGCCTCGCCGACCCACCGCCCGCCTGAGCCGCATTCGTGTAAGCGGTTGCGGCGTTGCGGCGTACCGCCGTACACTCGCCGACCAGGCCCGTATCCGATTTCGAGCGGGGCCGTTGCAGTATCCGACAGCGCCGTTTCGCGGCGTCGTAGCGCGGAGGGGAAGCGTGTCCATCACCATCCGCGACGTCGCCCAGGCAGCCGGCGTCTCCACGGCGACGGTGTCGCGCGCCCTGCGGGGACTGCCCCATGTCGATCCCGAGACCCGCGAGCGTGTGCGCCGGGTCGCTGCCGAACTCGACTACGTCGTCTCGCCGAGTGCCTCGCGGCTGGCAAGTGGGCGCACCGGCACGGTTGCGGTGATCACGCCCTTCATCGACCGATGGTTCTTCTCCACGGTGCTCTCGGGCATCAGCGATGTGCTCCAGGAAAGCGATGTCGATCTGCTCGTCTACGAGGTGGGCGATCCTGCGACGAGCCCGGGCCTGCCCGCCGAACGCCGTCTGCGTGGTCGCGTCGACGGCGTCATCGTCGTGACGCTGCCGACCGATGCCCCGCGCATCGCCGACATGCTCGAGATCGGACTGCCCACGAGCTTCATCGGCGTGCGGTGGCCCGGCGTGCCGTCCGTGTGCATTGACGACGCCGCTGCGGGGCGCATGGCCACCCAGCACCTCATCAACCTCGGCCATGAGCGCATCGGGATCATCTCCGGCCGCCCCCAGGCATCGACCTCCCAGGCGAGCCGCGCGCTCGGCTATGTCACCGCGATGAAGGGCGCCGGCCTCACGCCAGAGTCGTCGCTCGAGGCGCACGGCTACTTCACCGTCGCGGGAGGCGAGGCGGCGATGACCTCCCTGCTGTCGCAGCCCAATCCCCCCACGGCGGTCTTCGCCATGTCCGATGACATGGCCTTCGGTGCCATCCGCGCCCTGCAGCGCCACGGCATCCGCCCCGGCAGTGACATCGCGATCGCGAGCATCGA
>CAZLZC010000043.1:0-15518 GCA_964563825.1 uncultured Actinomyces sp. | reverse complement strand
GAGCGATAAGCGGGTCCTCGCTCGCGCCTAGCAGTGCATGGAACAGCGCTCGGGTAGGTCGGGCAGACCGACTCGAAGCCCGCGAACTTGGGGACAGAAGTGCCCTCCAGGGCCACATTTGTCCCCAAGTTCGAAGAAGTCGCTGCTAGCGCGGCAGGCTGACGCGCACGAGCAGGCCACCCTCAGGTGCATCACCGAGAGTGACGGTGCCTCGCTCCTCAGCGACGGCCGACGCGACGATGGCCAGGCCAAGACCTGACCCCGGGATCGCGCGTGCGTCAGGCGTGCGATGGAAGCGGTCGAAGACCGCTGCGCGCTCCGCTTCGGGGATGCCCGGACCGCCGTCACGCACTTCCATGACGACCTCCGCGCCGTGGTCGACGACGGCCACGACGATCGCAGCGGGGGGTCGGGCGAACTTCGCCGCGTTGTCGAGCAGGTTGCCGACGATCTCGGCGATCCCCACCGGGTCGACGCGCATGGGCACGGGCTTATCCGGCAGTTCGACCGTGACCTCGCGCTGGGTACGCCGCGTGAGCCGCTCCGCCGCTGCCGTCACCGCTCCGCGGATGTCGATCTCCACGACCTCGCGCACCGGCTCGTCGCGAGCGGCGAGCGCGAGCAGCTCCTCGACCAGGCGGCCGAGCTCATCGAGTTCTGCTTGCGCCGCGGTGAGCGACTCCTGCGTCGTGGCGTCGGTTGCGGTGCGCGCAGCGAACTGCACATTGGCGCGCAGCGCCGCGAGCGGCGTACGCAACTCGTGCCCGGCGTCTTGGACCAGTTGCTCCTGCTGCTCCTGCGAGCGGCGCAGCGACTCCTGCAGCGTCGCGGTGGCCTGGACCACGTCGACTACCTCGCGCGGCGCACCGGGCTTGGCCTCCGGCACATCGCCGGACTCCCCGCGCGACAGCGCGCGCATCGCGTCAGCGACATCTTCGAGCGGGATGGTGGACCGGCGTACGGCGAGCACACCGATACCCGCCCCGACGCCCACGGCCGCGAGGCCGACGACGGCAAGGATCGAGGCTAGGCCCACGAGGATGGTCTGCGTCTCCTCGAGCGAGCGCACCGCCCGCGCTGCCGCGCCGTCGACGACAGCGACGGTGAGCACGCGCACCTCCTCGCCATTGGGCGCGATGCGCGTGGAGTAGGCCTGGGTGCCCGGCGCCGACTCGGCGATGCGGATGTCCTCGGGATCGGCGGGCAGGTCGAAGGACTCGCGATCGACCTCGAAGACCTCGCCGTCGGAGAGCACGGCGTCGACGAGCACGGTGGGCTGCCCGGAGATGGGCGGTCGAATGATCGGCGGGGCATCCTCCGCAGGCTCGAGGAAGATGCCGGCCTCCAGACGAGACTGCAGGGAGGAGTCGACGCTGCCGAGAAGGGCACTGCGCGTGAGGAACCACACGCCGATCGCCAGGCCGACCACCGACAGCGCGACGGTGATCGCGACGATGAGCGCGACCGTGGTGCGCAGCGAACGCATCGGGCCCTACTCGACGCGTGCGACGAAGCCGACGCCGCGCACGGTGTGGACCAGGCGCGTGCGGCCACCGGCCTCGGTCTTGCGTCGGACATAGGAGACATAGGTGTCGAGATTGGAGTCGAGGGTGGGCGAGGAGAAGCCCCACACCTCGGTCATCAGGTCACCGCGCTCCACGACAGCTCCGTCGGCGGCAAGCAGGACCTGCAGGAGCGCGAACTCGGTCTTGGTGAGCGTGATCTCCTCGCCCTCCCGGGTCACCTGGCGGCGCGCGGCATCGAGGGTGAGGTCGCCGAGGGTGTAGTTGCCCGTGGACTCGGTGTGGCCGGCGCGGCGCAGCAGGGCGCGCACGCGCGCGATGAGCTCGGTGATGTCGAAGGGCTTGGGTAGGTAGTCATCGGCACCCGCATCGAGGCCGGCCACGCGATCGCCCACCTCGCCACGCGCGGTGAGCACGAGGATCGGCAGCACCTGGCCGTCGGCGCGCAGCCGACGCGCCACATCCAAGCCATCGATGTCGGGCAAACCGAGATCGAGCACGATGAGGTCAATGGTCGCCGCGCCACGCTCCGGCACCTGCATGCGCTCGAGTGCGTCGTAGCCCGTCGGCACCGTCTCTACGTCGTAGCCCTCGAAGGCCAGCACGCGCTCAAGCACCTGGCGCAAAGACGGATCGTCGTCGACGACGAGGAGGGCCATGGGGATGAGGGTAGTCGCTGAATGCCATAAGACTCACGGCATCGAGGCGCGTCACCGCATCGGGACATTAAACGGCCCCCGATGCCTCACTCCATTCTGGAGGCGCCGGGGGCCGGAGCTCGAGATAGTCGGGATCACTGCGCCCTACCGCAGACGGCCACCACGAGCAGCTGGGGAGACCCTAGCGGGTCAATTGAGCCGCGGTGACACAGCCACCTTGCCGTCGGAGCCGCCGGGCTGGCGCATCAAACGATCCACAGAGCGCGCGATGTCATCGCGCAGGGTGGCGGACTCCGTGGCCGAGATCTTGCCGTCGAATTGAGCCTCGACGATAGGCCGCGACAGCCATCGGTAGAGCCGCTCTTGCACGTCTCCCGAGGCATCCCCGGTGACGCGCATCAGGCTCGCGCCGTTGGCGACGCGCGCCTGGACGGCACCCACCGTCGTGCCGGCGCCGTCGGCGACGATGTCCCAGAAGGCATCGATGGTGCGCTGCTCAACCTTGGCCGACAGGTCCTTGGGGTCGACGTAGGTCGGCAGAAGCGCGCTCGTGACGTAGTTCTCCTGGGCGACGGAATAGACGCCGGAGACGACCGAATCACTGAGAATGGCCGCAATTCGGGCATGTGTGCGGTCACGCAGGGCCGACTCGCTCGCCTGGGCGGGCACCGCGGCGACGGCGAACAGCGCGACGAGGGCCACCGCGAGGGTGACCAGTCGGCGAGCTGTGCGCGTCATGTCTCGAGTGTGGGTCCAGGGGCGTGGGCGACGCCAGGGGCGGGGCTGGGAAGTGACTGGGAAGGAGGTGACGGTCAGGTCACGCGAGCGGGACTCCCGGCGAGAGCCGACGTAGCCTCGGGACATGACTCTCGGGACCCGTCCTCACATCGCCCGTCTCCTCGCTGGTGTCGCCGTCGCTGGCCTCGCCCTCACCGCCTGCTCCGGCGGGTCGGAGGAAGCCGCGAGCACGTCGGCCGCCCCCAGCTCAAGCGCCGCGAGTCCCTCGGCCACGCCGTCAGGGAGCGAGTCGAAGGGCACGGAGACGATCCTCGCCGTCCTGTGCGATGAGGCCGCACCCGAGCAGGTCGCCGCCATCGAGGCGGTGATGCTGCCGGACTTCACCGTGAGCCAGCTGGTCGACGTACGCACCGACGATGACGGCATGCACGCCATCCTCGGTTTCGTCGAGGGCCCCGGCCTCGCCGTACTCGCCCAGTGGACCGGCACCGGCCTCACCCTCGAGGGCCTGGCCGCCGCTGACGAGTTCGCCGCACAGGTCACCGACGTCGCGCAGGGCTCACCCGACCAGGCGACGCAGGACCTGCTCGGCCAGACCGTCACCTGCTACTCCGCCGTCTTCGCACCCGAGGACGGCGACAAGAAAAAGAAGAAGGACAAGAACGCCGAGTAGGCGCGCGAGGCGCTAGCCTCCCGGAATGCGCCGACTCATCGCTGCCGCCTCCGTCGCGGCCTTCGCCTCCCTCGCCCTCTCCGTGCCGGCCCAGGCGGCCGATCTTGAGTACGTCACCCTCAACGAAAAGGGCATGAAGCAGATCCTGCTCAAGAAGTCGTGGGCCCCGGGCTGGCTCGGCACCCTCGACGCCTACGAGGCCACGGTCGCCACCAAGGGCTCCAAGCCCACGGAGTGCGCGACCAAGGGCACCTCGGTGCAGGGTGAGAAGTCGTCGTCGTTCTCCTCCATGACCATGGACTTCGCGCAGAACAAGGAGGGTCATCTCCTCGACGCCGCGCAGTACGTCTACCAGTACGCCGACGTGCAGACCGCGGAGTTCGCCTGGCAGCAGCTGCTCAACAAGGCGGGTTCGTGCGCGGGCACGCACACCCACGAGATCAAGGACGACACCGGCAAGAAGATCGGTGAGGCGACCGTCAACATCGAGGTCATCACCCGTCAGGGGATGTACGGCCAGCAGCAGCTCATCATCAACGAGGACGTGCAGTACGTCGAGCCCACCCCGGGCGCGCAACCCTCACGCGAGTCCGCCGATGCGCTCTCCATCTGGATGTACGACGGCATGGCGATCATCGAGGTCGAGGCCAACAAGTTCGTGCCCAAGCAGAAGAACTGGGTCTTCTCGCCGCCGCAGATCGCGACCTTCGAGACCCTCGCACTGGTGGCGATCCAGCGCTACCACCTCTACGCGCTAAAGGCGGTCTAGTCCCCGCCGAACAACCTGTCGATGAGCGGCGAGCCGTAGACGCCGCTCGCGTCGAACGCGCGCCATTGCTCCCGAGCCTTGCGCGCGGTGTCGAGCGTGCCGTCGGGGTCGTAGGAGCGCAGGATGCGGTCGAGCGTCTGCTCATCCGACCACGCCCCCTCCGGCCCGAAGGCCCACGCCTTGGACCATTCGGCGCGCAGTGACCCCGGCTCGGCGAAGCGCTGCCACAACCACGCCTCGAATTCGCGGTAGAAGTCGACGGAGCCCGGCATCCCCGGGGTCGTGACGAGGTCAAACCAGATGGCCCGCTCGGCCTGCGAACCCGGCAGCGGCCGCACCGGCGACAGCAGTGCCGGCACGGCACCCGCGACGCCCAGGTCCTGGGTCGCGTCTACGTCGGTGACGCGCAGTTCGAGGCAGCTGTTGATCGGGTCCTTGCCCGCCTTCGCGTACTCGTGCAGTAGGCGATCGAACTCGTGCGCGACGTCGTACACCGCCTGCTGCACCTCATCGGCGCGGACCAGGGCGGCGTAGGCAAGGCTGACCACCCGCAGGGTGTCGTGCTGGACGTAGAGCAGCATGTTGGCCGCGGTGCCATGCCACTCGGCATCGGGTGGTGACAGGTGGCGCATCTCTGCGAGTACGGCGCGCTCCACCAGCGGCGTGAGCCACGGGAGATGCGCCAGAGTCGAGGTGAAGGCGCTCGTGAACGCCGCCGGGATGTCCGGCGACAGGCGCACCTCGAGGGGCTCCGTCACGCGGTCGTGGTCGACGTACCCCTCCTCGGAGAAGCTCTGCACCACCGGCGTCTTGGTGAAGGGGAACCACAGCTGCTGCACGCGCCCCTGACGCTCCACCCGCGCCTGCAGGGAGCCCTCCCCCGGTGGATCCGTGGGTGCGGCGAAGAGGTCTTCCCAGTCGGGATACTCGACGCGCCGGCCCAGGAAGCAGTTGGGCACAACCCGCAGCGTCGCCCGCAGCAGGAACGCACTGCCCAAATGCACGAGCATGGCCGCGGCCTGCGGATCGTCACGGCGGAAGTCGCGGATGACGTAATCACCATCGACCGACACGATGGCGCGGAAGCCGAGGACGAGATTACTCATCGTTCCGAAGAGATCGGGCTGATCAGCGCGCGTGCGGACACCCGCCCCATGGGCTCCGATGGCGAGCGCCCCGCCGATGGTCACATCGGGGATCCCCGGGAAGTCGGGGAAGGTCCAGCCCGGAGCCTCCGCGGCACCATGGTTGTCGACGGCCTCAAGCTCGCGGGTCGCTTGAGCCAGCGTCGTGCCACATCGGAAGGTCGCCGCGGGCACGGGATCGTCGGTGAAGTCAACGAGACCGGTCAGGCCCGTCTGATCGACGAGGACAATGCGATCGGTGGTCTCGGCGAGAAGCGGCGCCCAGCCGTGGAACGCGCCGATCGGTCGCACGCGCCACCCTGAGCGCGCCGCCCAGCGCACGATCTCCAGGGCCTGCTCCTCGGAGTCCGGGATGGCCACCGCGGCGTCGGTGAGCTCGATCATGCGCGCCCAGTTCTCCACCGTGCGCGACTCGACGGCGATCGATGCCGGGAAGTCGGCGGGCAACTGCGCGGGTGTGGACATGCGCGCAGCCTAGGGTGCTGGTGCTATCGCGCCCTTGCCGAGACGATTTCGGTTGATCCCGTACCCGCGTAGTTGACGGTGCCGAGGACGCGCATCTTGTTGTCGACCACGGGGGCACCCAGGTAGTCGGCGCCCACCGCCTCATCGACGGTGAACGTGCTGGAAGAGACCGTGCTGACGCGGCGTTCGAGGATCGGCAGGAGCGTGCCGTCGGCGGCGCGTGGAATGCCAACCACTGGCCAACGCGAGGGGTGGGTGTCAGGTCCCAGTAGACACCGGGCACGTAGGGGATGACGGCGATGGGTCCGGCAATAGAGGGATAGGCAGGGAACGTCTCGGTTCCCTGGCGCACGACCAGGTCGTTACGCGTGTCCGCGACGCCGCGGCAGGTCACGGCGTACGTCGCCTCGCCCAATTGCTCGTCGAAGGCGGCGCGCGAAGCGCGGGACGGCCAAGGTTGAGACACGCCGGATGCGATGCGCTCTTGACACACTGCTCGCCGTGGGCCATACTTCGAACATACGTTCGATACATCGACCCTCCTCGTGAGGCAGATCTGTCGAGGTTCCAAGGGAAATAGCGAGGCGGCTGGCCGAGCCTCGCGCCGAGTCCCCTCGCGGGCCGGTGCGCGAATTGTGGAGTGCCTCCTTCATCCGCACGCTGCCCTGGAGCGCCATGACCGCCCTGCTCGACCTCGACGCCAACATCGCGTTTTCGCACGCGGTGACATTGGCGGAGCAGGCGACGGCGGCGCTCGCTGAGATCCCCATGGATGCCGTGATGGGCGTGGGCCTGGGCGAGGAGTTGGTCCGCCTGCGCACCGTCACGCGGCAGCTCGAGGCCGCCGCCTCAGCCGTGAGCCAGCGCTTTGCCTCCTCGTACGAGTGGGAGGCCGACGGCGCACGCAATCCGGTGAGTTGGCTGCACGGCAGCGGCAATGACGGCGTGCAATCAGCGCGGTTGGTGATCGAGCGCGGGGCTGCGGTGAGTGACTTCCCGTACGTCGCCGGCGCATGGCGCCGCGGTGAGATCTCCGCGCAGCACGTCGATGCGCTCGCTCGGTTGCGCCGCCGTTACTCAGCGCTGGCCGATGACCTCATGGCGATCGACGAAGCCATCGCCGAAGTAGCGCGTCGCTGCGAGCCGCGCGAGTTCTACCAGCGGCTGCGCCACCTGTGCCACAGTGTCAATCCCGATACCGTCGACGAGCGTGATCGCGATCGTCCAACAGGCCTTCATGTATCCCAGTTGCTCGATGGCCTGGTCCGCATCGACGGCACGCTCGACGCGGAACTCGGCGCTCGCTTCGTGGCCATGCTGGAGTCCGCTCGTCGCGATGTGCCCGCACCTGAGGTCGACCCCGCCCAGTCCGGTGCTTCCACCCGGTCTGAGGCTTCCAACCGGCGCGACCCGCGCCCGCTGTCTCAACGCAATCTCGATGCCCTCAGGCGCATCCTCGATGCCGCCGGGGCGGCCACCGGTGATCTCGCGATGCCGCTCGTCACCGGTGAGCGCCCGACGATCAACGTCACCGTCCCGGTGGAGGCCCTGATCGATGAGGACTCAGCCGCAGCCGGCTGGCTCGAGCAGTTCGGTGTGCCGACGACCATGATCACCGGCGCCGCCGCACGTCGCCTCGCCTGCGACGCATCCCTGCGTCCCCTGCTCGTCGATCGACAGGGTCAGCTCATCGCGATGATGCCCAAGGTGCGCACCATCCACCCGGCCCTGCGCCGCGCAGTATTCATCCGCGACCGTCGCTGCCGATTCACCGGGTGCCGCTCACGCATCGATGAGGTCCACCACATCGTCTACTTCCGCCACGGCGGCGAGACCGTGCTGTCCAACCTCGTGGGTCTGTGCTGGCACCACCATCACCTCATCCACGACACCGGCTGGCACATCGAAGGCGATCCCGGAGGGCGCCTGATCTTCCGTTCGGGTCGAAGGCGGGAGTTGACGAGCGACCCACCTGTCTTCTAGCGACCCATGACCGCCAAGGCCCAGGCGATGATCTCCGCATCATCGGCGAGCGCGGCGTATCTGCCTGCCTGTCCTCCGTGCGAACCCTCGCCGGTCTCGACGCGGAAGCCAATGCTGCCGCGATCAGTCATGCTGTCGCGGTCGCCGTGCCGGGGGTCGGAGTGGCGCAGCGCCGCGACCCACTTGGCCGGCTCATGCACGAGCACACGGGGGTCGTGGACCGCGCCCGTGACGAGTAGCGGCGGGCGATCAGCGGGGTCGGGCAGATTGAGGTACGGCGTGTACGTCTCCATGTAGTCGCGCTGCTCGGGGATGCGCGGGTCTCCCCACTCCTCCCACTCCGTGATCGTGAGCGGGATATCGGGATCGAGCATCGAGTTGATGCAGTCGACGAAGGGCACCTCCGCGATGATCCCGGCCCAACGGCGAGGTGCCATGAAGTAGACCGCGCCCATGAGGAGACCCCCGGCTGATCCACCACGGCCGACGATGCGGGTGCCATCGACGAGCGCGGGGGAGCCTCCGTCACCGGCGAGGTGGTCGGCGGCCGCGATGAAGTCAGTGAACGAGTTGCGCTTGGCCAGCAGGTGGCCGTCGATCCACTGCTGGCGCCCCACCTCACCGCCCCCGCGGATATGCGCCTTGGCGTAGACGACTCCGCGGTCGAGAAGCGGCAGCACCCACGACTCGAACCACGGGTCATCGACGGACTCATACGAGCCGTAGCCGTAGAGCAGGCAGGGTGCCGTGCCATCGAGAGGCGTGTCGCGACGGCGTGTGATGACGATGGGGATGCGCCATCCATCGGCGGCGACGGCGGAGATGACCTCGCTCACGTACGCCGACGGATCGTGTCCGGGCACCAGTCGCTCATGGCGCAGCCGCCGCTCGCCGGTGGCGAGATCGACGTCCCACCACCGGGTCGGATCGGTGAAGGACTCCGTGACGACGGTGACGAAAGCGGCGTGCGGGTCGTCGTTGCGCCCGAGGCGAAGCGAGGCGCCTGGTTCGGCGTGAATCTCGTGGCGGATGCCACCGTCGCGGTCCAGGATCCGGATACGCGGCTCCGCATCGACACGCGAGTAAGTGACGATCGCGTTGTCGAAGGCGACCATGTCGTGGATGCGCTCGGGCCGAGCCTGTGTGCCTCGGATATCGAGTGCGGATGCGGTGGGACTGGCCTCCGCGGTGAGAGCGAACTCCACCTCGTCGGCATTGGACACGGTCAACCAGCGATCGGTGTCCCATTCGACGTCGTACTCCACACCCTGCGTGCGACCGGCGATGGAGACCAGCTCGCCGTCGACGATGGACCAGCACTCGCTGGTGGTGCGCGAGTGTGCAGCAATCACGATGCGGTCCTGGCTGCGACGGACCGTGAGCTCGAAGCGCTGATCCGGCTCGGTGAGCACGATGTGCCGCTCACCGGTGCGGGGATCGACGCGATGCACCTGGTAAGGCCGATTGAGCTCATCGATGACGGTGAAGTAGAACTCCCCACCTGCCCACGCCCCGGTGTAGTAGGTCTCGTCGATTTCCAGCGGCAGGTCGTCCGCGCGGGAGAGGTCGGTCGCGGCCGACATGTCGCGGAAGCGGAGCGTGTAGCGCTCCGAGCCATCGAGGTCGATCGAGTAGGCGAGCAGGTCGCTGCCTGGCTCCACCACCCCGGTCGCGGCGTACGGCGATCCATAGGAGGCGAGGTCCACGAGCAATTGGCCGACCGGGGCTCCCTCGACTGGGTTCGTGCGGAGCGCACGTCGCAATTCAGGCAACTCGCGCCCAGGGGGCGTGAGCGTGTAGTAGGCATGGGAACCGTGATCACTGCTGGCCGAGCGCTCAGCATCCGGCGTGCGGGCGACGAGCTCGGAGAGGACCTCTGCCTTGAGGTTCGCGAGGCTCGCTATGCGCGCGTCGTAGGCGGCGCGCTCGGCCTCGAGGTGGGGCAGCACGCGATCCCCGTCGCGCATCCACGCGTAGGGATCATCGCCGGGATCGCGCGGCGCCACGGGGCTCTGCACTTCGCTGGGCACGGTCAGCAGACTACGAGGGAGACGATGTGATCCGCAGACTGATTGCCGGAGTGGCCGCAATCGCTATCGCGGCGGTGCCCGTGGCCGCCGTGCCGCAGGCCCAGGCGGCCGACCCCGTGGTCTTCACCGTCGGCATGCTGAGCGACGTCGACTCGCTCAACCCCTTCACCGGCGTCCTCGCCGAGTCCTACGAGATATTCCAACTGCAGTACGCCACCCTCATGCAGCCGAGTTCGGCCGACTTCACCCCTGCGCCCGGCCTCGCGGAGTCATGGGAGGAGTCCGCGGACGGCAAGACCTGGACCTACACCCTGCGCCCAGACCTCGTGTGGTCCGACGGCACGCCGCTGACGGCCAACGACGTCGCCTACACCTTCAACCGGATCCTCGAGGGCCGCTACGAGCAGCGCAACTACGGCAACTACGTCCGCAACATCACATCAGTGGAGGCCACCGACGACCGCACCGTCGTCATGACGGTGCGTGCGCCCTCCCCGATCATGGAGCGCCTCGCGGTCTACATCCTCCCCGAGCACGTGTGGAGCGGCGTCGACGCCAAGGCCGTGAAGTCCTTCGCCAATGAGCCCGAAGGCGAGCCGCTCGTCGGCTCCGGGCCCTTCCTCGTCGCGGAGCGCCGCACGGGGCAGTTCATTCGCCTCATCGCCAACGACAGCTACTACGCCGGCCGACCCAAGGTCGACGAGCTCGTCTTCCGGATCTACAACAACCCCGACGCCCTCGGCCAGGCCCTCATCAAGGGCGAGGTCGACTTCGCCACGGGTCTCACCGCGGATGTCTTCTCCACCCTCGAGGGACAGGAGGGCATCACGACGTACGCCGGTGACTACTCCGGCTTCAATGAGTTGGCCTTCAACATGGGCGCAGCGACCGCCGACGGCAAGCCCATCGGCGACGGCAACCCCCACCTGCAGGACCAGCAGGTGCGACTGGCTATCTCGCACGCGATCGACCGCCAGCAGATGGTCGACAAGATCCTCAACGGCTACGGCACACCAGGGTCCACGATCATCCCGCCGCTCTATACGACGCTGCACATTGATCCGGGCACGCAGACCTACGACCCGGCCCTGGCCAACCAGATCCTCGACGATGCCGGCTACGCCATGGGGCCCGATGGCGTGCGCGTGGGGCCGGACGGCGTACCCATGAAGTACCGGCTTTTCGTCCGCACCGACTCGGACTCGTCCGTGAAGTCCGGCGAATACTTCAAGTCCTACCTGGCGGCGATCGGTATCGAGGCTGAGGTCAAGCCGGTCGATGAGAATGCGCTCTTCGAGATCATCGGGCGCGGTGAGTTCGACATGTTCGAGTGGGGCTGGGTGGTCGAGCCCGACCCGGACTACCAACTGTCGACGTTCACCTGCGCCAAGCGCTCCTACGAGGACGGCGGAGAGATCTACGCCGACCTGTCTGATTCGTTCTACTGCGATGAGGAGTACGACCAGCTCTACGCAGCTCAGTCGGAGGAGACCGATCAGACGGCGCGCGCAGACATCGTCAAGCAGATGCAGCAGATCCTCTACGACGCCGTCCCCTACGTCGTGACCTACTACTACGACAATCTCGAGGCCTACCGCTCCGACCGCTTCACCGGCTTCGTCGGGCAGCCCGAGGGCAGCGGCTCGCTGCTCTTCCAATACGGCGTCTACACCTACACAAACGTCGCGCCTGTGAGCGCTGATAGCGGCGGTGACACGACCGCAAGCCCGTCACCCGGTGCGAGCGAGTCGGCGGATGCCAGCGGAGGCACGGCCGAGCCGACATCCGGTGGGTCCAACACCGGCCTCATCATCGGCCTGGCGATCGCGGCCCTCGTCATCGTCGGACTCGTCGTCGCGCTCGTGCGAATGCGCTCGAAGTCGCAGGCGGGCGACCGAGAGTGAGCCTCCTCCAGGAGGTCGCGGTCGGTGAGCCGGATCCGCTTCGGCCCCGCCGCGGCACCGGCTCGACAGCGCGCGTCGTCGGCAGCAAGGTGCTGCGCGCGGTCGTGACACTCGCCTTCGTCGTCGTCTTCAACTTCTTCCTCTTCCGGCTCCTGCCCGGTGATCCCATCGGCCTCTACACACGCGGCCGCAACATGGATGCCGAGCAGATCGCCGCGCTGCGCGCGGAGTTGAACCGGCCGATCTGGGAGCAGTTCCTCACCTACGTCCGCAATCCGTTCGACCCGGGCATCGACTCGACGCGCTTCTCACAGCCGGTGTGGGAGCTCATCGGCGAGCGGATCTGGCCGACGGTGCTGCTGCTCGGCACGGCGATCGTGCTGGCCTCGATCATCGGCATCTGGATCGGCATTCGCGCGGGGTGGAAGCCCGGCAGTCGTTTCGACAAGATCTCGACCGGCACGACGCTCACGCTCTACTCCATGCCGGAGTTCTGGCTCGGCATGATGCTCCTCATCGTCTTCGGTGTCGGAGCGTTCGGCCTGCCCGGGCTCTTCCCCGTCGGCGGCATCGTCTCCCCCGGCGTCGACACGGGTACGCCCGCTGGCTGGCTCAATGTGCTCTGGCACATGGTGCTGCCCTGCACCACGCTCATGCTCATCTACCTTGCGGACTACGCGCTCGTCATGCGGGCTTCGCTCATCGATGAGCGCCGGCAGGACTACCTCATGCTCGCCCGGGCCAAGGGCATGCGCGACGTGTTGGTGCGCAAGCGGCACGCCGTACCCAATGCCCTCCTGCCCACGATCACCCTCATCTTCCTGTCACTGGGCTTCGTCGTCACCGGGGCGATCACGGTGGAGACGGTGTTCTCCTGGCCCGGGCTCGGCCTGCTCACCTACGAGGCGCTGCGCGGACCCGACATCCCGCTGCTCCAAGCGATCTTCCTGCTCTTCTCGATTGCGGTGATTGGTGCGAACCTCATCGCGGAGCTGCTCTACGTCGTTATCGATCCGCGGGTCCGAGAGTGATCGGGGCCCGGGGATGAGCATTCAGACGCAGCGGCGCAAGGCCGCACTCGGACGCTTCTGGCGGGATTTCCGCCATGACCGCGGGGGCATGGCGGGCCTCATCATCCTGGCCATCTTCATCGTCGTAGCGATACTTGCCCCGATACTCATCCCTGCCGATGCACTCAATGTCACCAAGGCGACCGGTGAGAGATTCGACGGGCCATCACTGGCCTACCCGCTCGGCACCGACGAGGACGGTCGATCGATCCTGCTGTTGCTCGCCTACGGCACGCGCATCTCACTCACGGTCGGCCTCGCGGCGACGCTTGTCGCGATGGTGATCGGCACGGCGGTGGGGATCATGGCCGGGCACTTCCGCGGCATCGGATCGCATGCCCTGGTCGGTGTGACCGACTGGTTCCTCGTCATCCCCTTCCTCCCGCTGGCGATCGTGCTCGCGACCGTGCTGGGACCGAGCACCCTCAACCTCATCATCGTCATCGGCATCACCTCCTGGGCCGGCACAGCTCGGCTCATCCGAGCGCAAACGCTCTCGATCGAGGGGCGCCCCTACATCGAGCGATCGAAGGCGCTCGGCGCGGGCAATTGGCATCAGATGACACGACATGTGCTGCCCAATGTCTTCCCGCTCGTGCTCGCCAACACGACGCTTACAGTGGCCATCGTGATCCTGTCGGAAACGACCCTGAGCTTCCTGGGCCTGGGCGATCCGCTGGCGCCGTCGTGGGGTGCCATCCTCGACAGCGCCTTCTCCTCGGGCGCGGTGAGCCAGGGTGCGTGGTGGTACGTCTTGCCACCCGGCATCTGCGTCGTGCTGGTCGTGCTGTCCTTCACCCTCGTCGGACGCGCGATGGAGCGGATCGTCGATCCGCGGAGCAATGCGGTGGCGGCATGACACTCCTGCAATGGCGTGACGTGACTGTCGACTACACGGTCGGTGCCGAGGCACTGCCCGCGGTGCGCGGAGTGACACTTTCGGTTGACCGCGGGGAGGTCCTCGGCATCGCCGGGGAGTCCGGGTGCGGCAAGTCGACGCTCGCGGCAACCGTGCTACGCCTCCTGCCAGACAGTGCACGAGTGGGCGGGCAGGTGCTGCTCGACGGCGAAGACGTGCTCGGCATGAAGTGGGGGAGGCTGCGCGCGGTTCGCTGGAGCGAGGCGGCGATCGTCTTCCAGGGAGCACTGCACTCGCTCAATCCCGTGCAGAGCATCGGGACCCAACTCGCCGAGCCGATCCGGCTGCACCGGTCCGTGCCCGACGGCGAGATCAACGCAAGAGTAAAGGCGCTTCTCGAGCAGGTGGGGCTACCGGCATCGCGCGCGTCGGCGTATCCGCATCAGCTCTCCGGCGGTCAGCGCCAGCGCGTGATGATCGCCATGGCCCTGGCCTGCGCACCCGATCTCATCATCGCCGACGAGCCGACAACTGCACTGGACGTCATGGTGCAGGCGCAAGTCCTCGACCTGCTCACCTCGCTCGTGCGCGATCTCGGCATGGGCATGGTGCTCATCTCGCACGACCTCGGCGTACTCGGCACCACGTGCGATCGCGTTGCCGTGATGTACGCCGGTGAGGTGGTCGAGGAGGGCCCCGCACTCGAGATCTTCGACAGCCCCCGGCACGATCACACGCGCGCGCTCGCGGCGGCGTTCCCGCGCATCGGCGATCCGAATGCGCGGCACGTGGGTGATGAGGCGGTCGCCTCGACGCCGATCCTGGGGGCGCGTGACCTACGCGTGGTCTTCAACGGCCGCGTGCGCGCGGTGGACGGCGTGGACCTCGACGTCGCCGCCGGCGAGATCGTCGCGCTCGTCGGGGAGTCCGGCTGCGGCAAGACGACGCTCGCGCGCACCCTGCTCGGCCTGGAGAAGCCCACGAGCGGCGAGGTGATCTTCGAAGGCAGGCCGCTGGACTACCGGCGGCTGAAGGACTACCGCCGCCAGGTGCAGCTGGTGCTGCAGGATCCGCTGGGCGCACTGAATCCGCGGCACACCGTCTACGACGCCGTGGCCGAGGGCCTGCGCGTGCACCGGGTCCCCGGCGACGAGGAGGCACTCGTCGCGGATGCGCTGTCGAAGGCGGGCCTGCGCCCACCCGAGAAATTCTTCTTGCGCTACCCGCACGAGTTGTCGGGCGGCCAGCGCCAGCGTGTGGTGATCGCCGGAGCGCTCGCGCTCGAGCCGCGCGTGCTCATCGCAGACGAGCCAGTATCGAGCCTGGATGCATCGGTGCGCGGCGAGATCCTTGCGCTGCTACAGCGGCTGCGCACCGAGCTGGGGCTCACGGTCCTCGTGGTGACACACGATCTCGGTCTGGCGTGGAACATTGCCGACCGTGTGGCGGTGATGTATCTCGGGCGCATCGTCGAGGTAGGACGGACCGCGCAGGTACTGCAGTCGCCCGAGCATCCCTACACGCAGGCGCTGCTGTCGGTCGTACCCGATGTCGGGCGCACGGATCAGATCGTGCTCACGGGCGAGCCGCCCGATCCCGCACGCATCCCCTCAGGCTGCCGCTTCCATCCGCGCTGCCCGGTGGTGGAGGACCGCTGCCGCACGGTGGACCTGCCGATCCTGGGAGTGGGCGAAGGGCAC
>CAZLZC010000042.1:9788-15555 GCA_964563825.1 uncultured Actinomyces sp. | reverse complement strand
CGCTCGGCGTCGGAGAGGTTCTTGGCGACAGGGCCCCCGAGTTCGCCATCAGAGCCGAAGGTGACGTAAGCGAGTCCCTTGGCTCCGCGCTGCTTCGCCCATTCCTGCCAGGCATCGAACTGGCGCCGCGGCTGGTCGGCCCCGCCCGGCATGACGACCGCACCGACGTAGGGTGCCTGGAAGACCCGGAACGGCGTGTCGCTGAAGTAGTCGGTGAGGTCCACGAGCTCGAGACCGAAGCGCAGATCGGGCTTGTCGGTGCCGAAACGGCGCATCGCCTCGAAGTAGGGCATCCGCGGCACGTCGCCAATGTCGACGCCGAGGATGCCCTGCCACAGTGCGCGGATGACAGCCTCGCCTACCTCGATGACGTCCTCCTGCTCGACGAAGGACATCTCGATGTCGAGCTGGGTGAACTCCGGCTGACGGTCCCCACGGAAATCCTCATCGCGATAGCAGCGAGCGATCTGGAAGTAGCGCTCCATGCCCGCCACCATGAGGAGCTGCTTGAAGAGCTGCGGGGACTGTGGGAGCGCGTACCAATTGCCCGGCTGCAACCGTGCCGGGACGAGGAAGTCACGTGCACCCTCAGGGGTGGATGCCGTCAGGGTCGGGGTCTCGATCTCGATGAATTCACGCGAGAGGAGCACATCGCGCGCGATCTGGTTGAGCTTGGATCGCATGCGCAGGTTGCCGCCGACCGATGGCCGCCGCAGGTCGAGGTAGCGGTAGCGCAGGCGCGCTTCCTCTCCGACCGTCGCTCGGTCATCCACGGGGAAGGGAAGCGGCGCTGCAGCGCTGAGGACGTCGACCTCACTGGCCTCGACCTCGACGCCACCGGTGGGGATATCCGGGTTCTCGTTGCCCTCGGGGCGACTGCGCACGGTCCCGACAACGCGCAGGCAGTACTCGTCACGCAAGCCGTGTGCGACGTCGGGGTCGTTGATGACGACCTGGACGATCCCGCTGGCGTCGCGCAGGTCGAGGAAGGCGACACCACCGTGGTCGCGACGCCGGTCCACCCATCCGGCGAGCGTGATCTCGGCGCCCTCGTCCGCGCTCGTGAGCGTGCCGGCCCGGTGCGTGCGGATCACGATGCTCCTTCGTCGATGTCGGTCGCTGCCACAACCCGTGGCACGACGTCAGTATCGGGGGGCGTCCACGTGGTGGCCTCAGCGCCCACCTGATCGCCGGTGCGAATGTCCTTCACGGTGTCGCCCTCCGCTGAGGGAAACCAGACGTAGGGGATCCCGCGTCGATCCGCGTGCTTGATCTGCTTGCCGAACTTCTCTGCGCGCGGAGCGACCTCACATGGGATTCCACGGGCACGCAGTGCATGGGCAACCGCATCGCTTGCGGAGCGGGATTCGTCGTCCACGACCGCCACGAGCACCGCGGATGGCACCTTGCGGGTGGCTCGGGCCAGGTCGCGTCCCAGCACGAGGGAGACCAGGCGCGTGACCCCGAGCGAGATTCCGACGCCCGGATAGGTCGTGCGACCGTCGGTGGCGAGGGCGTCGTAGCGACCGCCGGAGCAGATGGACCCGAAGGACTCGAAGCCTTCGAGGGTCGTCTCGTAGACCGTGCCGGTGTAGTAGTCCAGCCCGCGCGCGATGTGGAGATCGGCCTCGACCGCTCCGGGGCGCACCCGCTGAGCCGCATCCACAACGGCCACCAACTCGGCCAGGCCCTCGTCGAGCAGCGGGTCCGTGACGCCGAGTGCCCGTACCGCGTCGGCGACGCTGCCATCCGTGCCACGGATCGCGGCCAGGGCCAGGACCTGGTCGGCGGCGGACTCGGCGAGACCCCCCTCCAGCAGGAGGGTGCGCACCTTGGCAGCACCGATCTTGTCGAGCTTGTCGATCGCCCGCAGGACCGCGGCCACGTCCTCGATGCCCAGCCCGCGGTAGAAGCCTTCCAGCACCTTGCGGTTGTTGACGTGGATGGTCGCGCGCGGGAGGAAGGGCATCGAGGCAAAGACCTCTGCCATCACCAGCGCCATCTCCGCATCGTGATGCGAGGCCAAGAGGTCAACGTCGACGATGTCGATGTCGGCCTGCGTGAACTCCCGGAACCGCCCTTCCTGTGGGCGCTCGCCGCGCCACACCTTCTGCACCTGGTAGCGGCGAAGGGGGAAGTCGAGGCGCGCGGCGTTCTCGACGACGAATCGGGCGAAGGGCACGGTCAGGTCGAAGTGCAGGGCGAGTGTGTCGTCATCGGCGGCATCCGCGTGGAGGCGACGGACGGCGTAGACCTCCTTGTCGATCTCGCCTTTGCGCAGGAGCACATCGACTGGCTCGACACTGCGGGTCTCCAGAGGGGTGAAGCCGTGGAGCTCGAAGACCCGGCGCACCGTGTCGAGAACCTCGAGTTCCACCAGTCGCCCCTCGGGCAGCCACTCGGGAAAGCCGGATAGGCCGGTCGAGCGTGCCATCAGAGCCCCCTCGGGGCCGGTGCCGAGCCCAGGTCCGCCAGGAAGGGATTGCTCGCGCGCTCCCTGCCGATCGTGGTGGCCTCGCCGTGGCCGGGAAGCACCACGGTGTCGTCAGCGAGCGGCAAGACCACTCGGCGCAGGCTCTCGGTCATCGCGCGCGGATCGCCGCCGGGAAGGTCCGTGCGACCGATCGATCCCGCGAAGAGCAGATCACCACTCAGCATCACCGGGGGTCGCTCGACATCGCGCTCGGCGATGAAGGCAACGGATCCCTCCGTGTGACCGGGAGCGTGAGCGACGGTGAGTGGCACACCGGCGATCTCGAGAGCATCGCCGTCGGCAAGGACTCGCACGTCCTCCGGCTCCGTGAGTTCAAGCGCGCCCTGCGTCATGGACAGCATCTGCTCACGCGACATGCTGAACGTCGTCCCCATGATGTCGGCGAGGCGATAGCGGTCATCGGCGTGGATGTACGCCGGGATGTCACGCCCCGCGGTGAGCGGGGCCACGGACCACACGTGGTCGAGGTGACCATGCGTGAGGAGGACGGCGACGGGCCGGAGGCGATGGCGCTCGAGAAGGTCCGTGAGCGGGCCCATGCTGGCCTGCCCGGGATCGACGATGAGGCAGTCCTCCCCCTCCGCGGTTGCGACCGCGTAACAATTCGTGCCCCAGGCGCCCGCGGGGAAGCCCGTTACGAACACGATGGCCTGCGGGCGGGCATGAAGGACCTCCGGGGTGGCTGGACGCCCCACGAGCCTACCCGCCCCAGAGCCAGGCCATAGACTCACGCGTCGACCTGGATGACCGCGAAAGGGAGGGCGACGGTGACGTCGAGCAAGCGCAGGCGCGAGGTGGCTCGGGCTAAGGCCGAACGGCAGGCCGCTCGTCGAGCCGACGCCGCGCAGCACCGAGCGACCCGCAATCGCATCATCGCGGTCGTTGCTGTCGTCGTTGTCGTGGGCGGCGTGCTCGCCTGGGCCCTCCTCAATCGCTCGTCGGATTCGTCCGACGTCGCCGCGCCAGCGGAGACCGCCATCCCCACGGAGTCCGCTGCACCCGACGCATCCGCATCCGCGGACACCTCGCCCAGCCCCGATGCTTCTACCTCCCCTGAACCCTCTGCCACGAGCACGACCCAGCCCGACGCCAACTGCGCACCCGCACCCGAGCCTCGACCCGATGACCTCACATGGCCCAAGGCACCCGAGGACGCGGTCAAGCCCGATACGGCGTACACGATGACCTTGGCCACCAACTGCGGCGACATCGTCATCGACACCCTCCCGGCCGAGGCGCCTGCCACGGTCGCGTCGATGGCCTTCCTCACGGAGGAGGGCTACTTCGACCTCACTGCCTGCCATCGCCTCACCACCGAGGGGATCTTCGTGCTCCAGTGCGGGGACCCCGCCGGCAACGGCACCGGTGGTCCGGGCTACTCGATCCCCGATGAGAACCTCCCCGCCGAGGGCGCGGCCAACTACCCCGCCGGCACCGTGGCCATGGCCAATGCCGGACCCGGCACGGGAGGCAGTCAGTTCTTCATCGTCTACGAGGACACGACCCTGCCCTCCGGCTACACCATCTGGGGCACCGTGTCCCAGGGGCTCGACGTCGTGCAGGGCATTGCGGCAGCTGGGGTTGAAGGCGGCGGCACCGATGGGCCACCGGCCCAGCGGGTCGTCATCGAGAAGGCGACGCTGACCACGTCGCCGGCAAACTAGGAGGGTCGATGAGCGAGAACTTCCCGGGGCAGCCCGAGGGGGAAGCCGAAGTCTCCGAGGAGATCGCGGTCGAGATCGTCGAGGAGGCACCTGCGGCCCCCTTCGGCGTGATCGAAGCTCGTGAACCAGCGCCCGCGCTCACTCCGCCCCCCGTCGTCCAAGCAATCGAGACCTCGACGACGATGGTGACCAGCGACGAGGGCACCCTGGTCGTCGAGACCATGACCGTGCAGGCGATTCCGATGCCCGGACCAGCCCCCACCCCCACTCCCTCTGCTCCCACGCCAACTGCGCCGCGACCCACGGCGCTCAAGCGCCCGTCCCGTCCCACCACAGCGGCGTCGGCTCCCCCCGCGCGACGCACCGACCCGGCCCTATTCGGTCGCATTGACAGCGACGGCACGGCATGGCTGCGCACCCCCTCCGGGGAGGTTGTCGTGGGCAACTGGGCGGCCGGCACCATCGAGGAAGGTCTCGCGTTCTTCGGGCGCAAGTACGACGACATCCTCGTCGAGGTCGACCTCGCCGCCCACCGCCTCAAGGATGGCCGGGGCCTGGATTCGGCGCCGACCGCTCTCGCGCATGCCCGAGAGGCCCTGGCTACTCCGACCTTCCTGGGCGACGTCACCGAGCTCGAGCGTGCCTGTGCCGAGGTGGAGTCGCTCATGGCTGCCGCCCGGGAGAAGCGCGAAGCTGCCCGCACCCGCCAGCGCGAGGAGGCCCTAGCGGCGCGCGAGGCGATCACCGTCGAGGCGGAGTCCCTTGCGGAGTCGACCCAGTGGAAGGCCACCGGCGAGCGCTTCACCGCCCTCCTCGAGGCATGGAAGGCCGCACCCCGCATCGACCGCGGCCGCGAGCAGGCGCTGTGGAAGCGCTTCAGTGCCGCGCGCACGGCCTTCGATCGCCGACGTCGCCAGCACTTCGCGGCGCGCGATGCGGAGCGCAAGGACTCCCTGGCCGCCAAGGAGGCTCTCATCCGCGAGGCCGAGGCCCTCGCCACGTCGACTGACTGGGCGGGCACCACGCGTGCCTACCGGGCTCTCATGGATCGGTGGAAGGCTGCTCCGCGCGGCAGCCGCCAGGATGAGGATCGTCTGTGGACTCGATTCCGGGCGGCCCAGGATGCATTCTTTGCATCCCGTGATGCCGTCAACGCCGAGCGCGACGTGGAGCACCGCGGCAACCTCGAGCGCAAGGAGGCCCTCGTCGTCGAGGCGGAGGCGCTCCTGCCTGTGAGCGACGTCGGCACAGCCAAGCGCGCGCTGCGTGGCATCCAGGAACGCTGGGAGGCCATCGGCCACGTCCCTCGCGCCGACAAGGACCGGATCGATCGACGCTTCCGCGCGGTGGAGGACGCCGTGCGCCAGGCTGACGAAAAGCGCTGGGCAGCCACGGATCCAGCCCGCCGCGCACGCGCCGAGGACACCGCCGAGCGCTTCCGCACGGCGCTCGCGCGGGCGGAGCAGGATCTCGCGGCGGCGCAGGCTGCGGGCGACCCCCGCAGGATCGAGGCAGCCCAGGCGAGCGTGGACTCGACACGGGCGCTCCTGGCCGCTGTCGAAGGCACGGTCTCGGAGTTTGCTGGACCTGCCGGTAGTTAGACGCGGTA
>CAZLZC010000042.1:0-9688 GCA_964563825.1 uncultured Actinomyces sp. | reverse complement strand
AAGACGCCGTCGACCTGGCGCACCGCCTTGAGCGCAGCGCCGAGGTGCTTGGGGTCGGCCATCTCGAAGGTGAACCGCGACAGCGCGATGCGCTCTCGGGTGGTCGTCACCGAAGCGCTGAGGATGTTCACGTGCTGATCCGATAGGGCTCGCGTGACATCCGACAGAAGGCGCGCGCGGTCGAGAGCCTCCACCTGGATGTTGACGAGGAACACACTTCCCGACGACGGTGCCCACGAGACATCCACGAATCGGGCACCCGCTTCCTGCTGCGCCTCCAGACCGGGGACGTTGACGCAGGAGCGTCGATGCACGGACACCCCTGACCCGCGGGTCACGAAGCCGACGATGTCGTCGCCGGGAACGGGCGTGCAGCACCGCGCCAACTTCACCCAGACGTCCGTGGCACCCTTGACGAGGACACCCGGATCACCCGAGGCGACCGTCCGAGTCGATGACGACGGCGTGAAGCCCTCCGCGACATCGTCGGCCGCACCGTCCACGCCACCGGCAGCTGCGACCAGGCGCCGAACGATGCTCGCGGCCGAGATCCGGCCCTCCCCCACTGCCGCGTAGAGGGCGGAGACATCGCCCTGATGAAGCTCCGACGCGATCGTCGAGAGTGCCTGGTTGCTCATGAGTCGCTGGAGCGGGAGGCCCTCCTTGCGCATCGCGCGCACGATGGAGTCCTTGCCCTGCTCGATTGCCTCCTCGCGACGCTCCTTGCTGAACCATGCCTTGATCTTCGACTTCGCCCGCGGTGACTTGACGAAGGTGAGCCAGTCACGGCTGGGTCCTGCCCCGTCTGCCTTGGACGTGAAGACCTCGATGACGTCTCCGTTGGAGAGCTCAGACTCCAGTGGGACGAGCTTGCCGTTGACTCGGGCCCCCACGCACCGATGACCCACCTCCGTGTGGACGCTGTAGGCGAAATCGACCGGCGTACTTCCCTGGGGAAGCGCAACCACGTCGCCCTTGGGCGTGAAGACGAATACCTCTGAAGAGGACAGGTCGTAGCGGAGCGAATCCAAGAACTCGTCGGGATCCTCGGTCTCCCGCTGCCACTCCAGGAGCTGGCGCAGCCAGCCGAAATCATCCGGCCCCTGTTTGCCGCCCACGTCGCGCTGCTTGTAGCGCCAGTGAGCGGCGACACCGAATTCCGCTGCCCGGTGCATGTCCCAGGTCCGGATTTGAAGCTCGACCGGCTTGCCTCCGGGACCGATGACGGTCGTGTGCAGGGATTGGTACATGTTGAACTTCGGCATAGCGATGAAGTCCTTGAAGCGACCCGGTACGGGGCTCCAGCGCGCATGGACGATGCCCAGCACGGCGTAGCAGTCTCGAATCGACTCCACCAGGATCCGGACGCCAACGAGGTCATAGATGTCCGCGAACTCCCGGCCCCTGACCACCATCTTTTGGTAGACCGAGTAGAGGTGCTTGGGACGCCCAGTGACCGACGCCTTGATGCGAGCGCCACGGATGTCACTCTCGAGCTCGTCGATGACACTCGTGAGGTACTGATCCCGCGAAGGCGCCCTTTGGGTCACCAGCCGTTCGATCTCGTCGTACACCTTGGGATAGAGGGTCGCGAAGGCGAGGTCCTCAAGTTCCCACTTCATGGTGTTCATGCCCAGGCGGTGCGCCAAGGGGGCGTAGATCTCCAGGGTTTCGCGCGCCTTCTTCTCCTGCTTCTCCGGAGGCATGAACGACAGGGTGCGCATGTTGTGGAGGCGGTCGGCAAGCTTGATGACGAGCACGCGAATGTCGCGCGCCATCGCGACCACCATCTTGCGCACGGTCTCGGCGGCTGATGCCTCGCCGTACGTGACGCGATCGAGCTTGGTGACGCCATCGACGAGATCGGCCACCTCGTCGCCGAAGTCCTCGCGCAGTTCCTCGAGCGAATAGCCGGTGTCCTCGACCGTGTCATGCAGGAGCGCAGCCGACAGGGTCGGCGCCGTCATGCCGAGCTCGGCCAGGATCGTCGCCACGGCAAGGGGGTGCGTGATGTAGGGATCACCGGAGCGACGCTTCTGATCCCGGTGCAGGTAGGCAGCGGTCTCGTACGCCCGCTGGAGCATGCGCACATCGGACTTGGGGTGGTACTGGCGAAGCGTCCGAATCAGGGGGTCGAGCTCGGAGGGACCGGTGCGGGCCCCGGTGAGACGAGCGAGCCGCGAGCGCAGGCCAGTGGCTCCGGCGTCGGCCGGGACCTCGCGCATCGCCTCCTGCGTCACCCGCACCTCCCGCTGCTGTAGCGGTCAGTGTACGAGTACCGCGGAGCTCTGGATGGTGGCGGCTACTTCTTGCCGCGCTTGGAACGCGGCTGGCGCCTGGGCTGCTGACGTTCCGCCGCACCCAAGGCCGTGCCCATCGCCGCTGAGTCGACGACGCCGACAGCCGCCGCCCCCGCCTCCTGCGACTCCGCCGCACGCTTGCCCGCACCAGAGCGACGAGCAGCCACACGAGCGTCGAGCGCCTTGATGTCCGGCTGGCGCGTCTTGAGGAGAACCGCGACGGGCGTGGCGATGAAGAGTGAGGAGTAAACGCCGACGAACATGCCGACCCCCAGCGCCACCGCAAGGTCGAGGAGCGTTCCGGCACCGAGGAGCCCCGCTCCCACGACGATGATGGCGAGCACCGGGAGTAGCGACGTGATCGTGGTGTTGATCGATCGCACCAGGACCTGATTGACCGATCGGTTGGCAGCCTCCGGGTAGCTCATCACCGACTGCGCGGTGATCCCCTTGGTGTCTTCCTTGACCTTGTCGAAGACCACAACGGTGTCGTAGAGCGAATAGCCCAGGATTGTCAGGAAGCCGATGAGCGTTGCCGGCGTCACGGGTAGGCCCGTGATCGCGTAGATGCCCACCGTCAAGACGATGTCGTGCACCAGCGCCACGAGCGCTGCGACGGCAAATCGCCACTCGAAATAGATCGCAAGGAAGATCGTCACCAGGACGAGGAAGACGATGAGCGCCTGGACGCCCTTGGCCGTGATCTCGGCACCCCAGGTGGGCCCGACAACCTGGACGCTGATGTCCGTCGCGGCGACGCCGCAGGTGTCGGCCAGGACGCGGGAGATTTCCTGGCTCTGTGCAGCATCCACCGGAGGCGTCTGCACCCGGATGATCCCGGCGCCCGTCTCGGTCACGATCGCTTCCTCGCCGGTCGCCTGACTGGTCGCCTCACGAGCGCCCTCGACCGAGCACGTGGCATTGGGCACGGAGAAGACTGCGCCGCCCTGGAACTCGACACCGAGGTTGAGGCCGCGCAAGCCCAGCGCTGCCAGCGAGATGAGGACGAGGATGCCGGAGATGATGAACCAGGTACGCCAGCGACCAACGAAGTTGATGCCGGACTCTCCGCGATAGAGACGGTCCCCGAGGGGGGCTCGACGCGCCATTAGGACTCCACTCCTACGGTATTGCGGTCATCTGCAGCGGCATCGCCTCCGGCGTCGCGGCCAGAGCCCTTGACGCGCAGTCCCGTCAGCCAGGTGGCCTTCTGCATCCAGGCGGAGCGGCAGACGAGCACCGTCAAGGGATAGGTGAAGAGGAACGCGACGAAGATATCGATGAGGGTGATGAGGCCGAGGGTGAAGGCGAAGCCCTTCACGTTGCCCACGGAGATGATGTAGAGAACGACCGCGGCGAGGAGCGTCACGAAGTCAGCCGCCAGCAGTGTGCGTCGCGTGGCAGACCAACCCACCTCCGCTGCCTGCCTCATCGTCTTGCCTTCACGTAAGGCATCGCGGATGCGTTCGTAGTAGATGATGAAGGAATCTGCCGTGATGCCAATCGAGACGATGGCACCGGCGACTCCCGCCAGGGTCAGCGTGAAGCCCACAGTCTTGCCTAGGGCGACAAAGGACATGTAGGTCAGGCCACCCGCGAGCACGAGACTCAAAATGGCGACGATGCCCAGCACGCGGTAGTAGAAGATAAAGAAGAGCACGATGAGCAACGCACCGACGGCACCGGCGATGAGACCGGCACGGAGCTGATCGCCGCCGACCGTGGCAGACACGCTGGTCACCTCGACAACATCAAGGGTGACAGGCAGCGCGCCGTAGCTGAGAACGTTGGCGAGGTCCTGGGCCTCCGTGGCCGTGAAGTCGCCCTCGATCTGCGCCTGACCGCCGATAATCGGCTCGTTGAATCGCGGCGCCGAGACCACGACACCGTCGAGCACGATGGCGAAGGCATTACACGGGCTGGCGCCACCCGGCGCGCAGTCGGGCAGTGCGTAGAGCTCCTGCGATGCGGTGGCGAGAGCGCGCGCACCCTCGCTGTCGAAGGTGAGGCTCACCACCCAGCCGCCCACGCCCTGCTGGGGCAACTGCGCGACCGCGTCCGTGACGTTGGTGCCTTCGATGAAGGCGGGCTGGAGGGAGTACTTCGCGGCGCCGTCCTTGTCGCACGTCCCGAGCCACAGCTGGGGATCGTCCGGGCTTCCACCCGCCTGATTGATCGGGTCGAGGCAGTCCAGAGCCGCTACCTCGGCCTGGTACTCCGGAGTGTTGTCCGCGGCCTGCACGATCTGGGCGGAGGTCGCAGTGTCATCACCCGTGGGTGCGGGTGCGGGGTTGGCCGTGTCGTCGAGTGACTCCGGTGCGGGACCGGAGATTGACCAGACAGGTCGGAAGTCGAGGAGTGCCGTGCGTCCGACGAGCTCCACGAGCCGCTCCTGGCTCACGTCGGGCACCGAAACGACGATCGCGGCCCCTTCGCCGGAGCCCTGCACAGTGACCTCAGCTTCGGCGACGCCCACCCCGTCGACTCGCTGACGGATGATTTCCACGGTCTGTGCGAGCTGATCGTCAGTGATCGTCGCGCCCTCCTGGACAGCCTTGGGCTGCAGGATCACCTGGGTACCACCGCGCAGGTCGAGACCAAGGCGCACGGCGTTGTCCTGGCCCGGCCAGAACGCCCACACTGCCAAGGCCGCCGTGACGAGCGCCATGATGAGGAGCAGGCGGCCGGGATGCGTCTGCGAGCCGGTGCGGCTGCTGCGATTGGCGGGAGGCACGTGTCTTCCTTCTCAGCGTGGACGTGGGAGGGCGGGTGAAGCGTCCGACTCAGGCGTTGGGGTTCGGAGGTTCGGAGGAGGCCCCACGGTCGTTCAACTCCGCAGGAGGCGTGGACTCAGAAGGCACCGGCTCGATCACCTTGGCGATCGCGGCCTTCACCACGCGGATCACCACCCCCGGAGCGATCTCGATCTCGGCATCGTCCTCGTCGATGGCCACGACGGTGCCGTATACGCCCGCCGTCGTCATGATCCGAGCGCCCGGGTCGAGCGCGGACATCATTTCGGCCTGCTTGCGCTGGCGATTGCGGGCCGGGCGCATGATGAGGAGATAGAAGACCACTCCGATGAGGAGAATCGGCAGCAGCGTGCCCAGACTTTCCACGAATACACCCCTCGATGACCGGCCGCGCCGACGGTGGCGCGTGGAGACAAGAGCCTAGCCGGAGGCGCCCGGCGAGGCGTCGCCGGTGGCTTCCGAGAAGCCCAACAGCCCCTGGGCGGCCCAGGTGCCCGCCGGAGGGGCTACGCCGAGGTGGGCATAGGCCGCACTGGTGGCGACTCGGCCCCGCGGAGTGCGGGCAAGCAGGCCGTGGCGCACGAGGAAGGGCTCAGCCACCGTCTCCACCGTCTCCGATTCCTCGCCCACGGCCACTGCGAGAGTCGACAAGCCCACGGGACCGCCGCCGAAGCGGCGCACGAGTGCATCCAGCACCGAGCGGTCGAGGCGGTCCAATCCCAGGGCATCCACCTCGTAGAGGTCGAGTGCAGCGCGCGCCGCAGCACGATCAACATCGCCGGTGCCGTGGACCTGGGCCCAGTCGCGCACACGACGCAGCAGTCGGTTGGCGATGCGCGGCGTGCCACGGGATCGGCGTGCGATCTCCGAGATGCCGTCGTCATCGATCGTGACGGCGAGGAGGTGCGCTGATCTCTCGAGGATCGACCGCAGGTCGGACTCGTCGTAGAAGTCCAGATGCGCGGTGAAGCCGAAGCGATCTCGAAGGGGCCCGGGCAGCAGACCCACACGGGTGGTCGCGCCGACGAGGGTGAAGGGAGCGAGATCGAGGGGCAGCGCGGTCGCCCCGGGTCCCTTGCCCACGATGACGTCGACACGGAAGTCCTCCATGGCGACGTAGAGCATCTCCTCCGCGGCGCGCGCGATCCGATGGATCTCGTCGATGAAGAGCACCTCACCCGGCTGCAGGCTCGACAGGATCGCGGCCAGGTCGCCGGCGTGCTGCAGGGCCGGCCCACTCGTAATGCGCAGCGGGGCCGCCATCTCCTCGGCGACGATCACGGCGAGGGTCGTCTTGCCGAGGCCGGGAGGGCCGGAGAGGAGGACGTGGTCCGCGGGACGCTCCCGGCGCCTCGCCGCCTGCAGGACGACATCGAGTTGGGCGCACACCCGCGACTGTCCGATGAACTCGTCGAGCTGGCGCGGCCGAAGCGCGCCCTCGAGCGCGCGCTCGCTGTCGTCTGCCCGCGCGTCAACGAGACGCTCCCCCTCTGGCTCGCCCAGGTCTCCGTGGTCTTCGCGAGTCATCGGCGGTCCAGATGCTGCAACGCTGCGCGCAGGAGCTGAGCGACATCCGCGTCTGCGCCAAAATCAGATGACACGGCAGCGACGGCGCGATCCGCGTCCCTGGCCGACCATCCCAGCGATACGAGTGCGGCCCGCACGGTCTCTTGCCCATCGCCGGTGGGTGCCTCGCCCTGGCGGGCGACAGCGCGCAGTCGATCCTTGAGTTCGATGATGAGGCGCTGAGCTCCCTTGGTGCCGATACCGGGGACACGGGTGAGGCTGGCGACGTCCTCCGCGGCAATGGCGTTGCGCAGACCGTCGGGCGACAGGGTCGCGAGCACCGCGAGAGCCGTGCGCGGGCCCACGCCGGACACGGTCTGGACGAGCTCGAAGACGTCGCGCTGCTCGGAGTCGGGGAAGCCGTAGAGCGTGAGCGAGTCCTCGCGCACCACGAGGCTGGTGTGCAGGGCGAGACCGTCTCCCCTTCTCGCGGCAGCGGCCGTCTGCGGGGTGCATGCCACGCTGACTCCGATGCCCCCTACCTCGATGACAACGCCGGAGGGCTGCACTGCGGCTACCACTCCGGAGACGGACGCGATCATCGTCGGACCCCGGCCGCGGCCTGGAGTCGCCGCTCGGCACCTCCACGCCAGATCTCGGTGATGGCGAGGGCCAGAGCGTCGGCTGCGTCCGGTGGGCGCACAGGGGCATCGAGGCGGAGCACCCGAGTCACCATGGCGGTGACCTGAGCCTTGTCGGCTCGTCCGCTCCCGGTCACTGCGGCCTTGACCTCGCTGGGCGTGCGCAGGCTCAGCGGGATGCCACGCCGGCCAGCCGCGAGCGCGGCGACGGCACCGGCCTGCGCGGTCCCCATGACGGTGCGGAGGTTGTGCTGGCTGAAGACGCGCTCCACGGCGATGATCTGCGGCTCGTGGCGCGCCACGAGCTCCTCGAGGGCCTGCTCCAGCCCAGTGAGGCGCTCCTCGAGCGGTGCCTCGGGGGGTGTGCGTATGACCACGACGTCGATGAGGGTGAGGGCCCGACCCGGGGCGCCTTCGACCACGCCAACCCCACATCGTGTGAGACCAGGGTCCACGCCCATGACCCGCACGAGCGCCTCCTCCGCGATCCCGGGATCCGGGCTGATGCGAACACCTGTGCGAAGACTACTGCTCCTGGACGTCGGCCTCGCGGATCGCACGGGCCTTCGGCGTGCCGTCGCCCGGCTCTCCCTCCGTGAGGGGGTCGGCCGGCCCCACAGGGCCTTCCGCGACCGTGGCGAATCCCGAGCGCATGTCGGCCACCAGATCCGCCAGATCCGGCACTGCCCGGTCGTCCGCCGAGATGCCTACGAAGGCGGAGCCGTCGTAGGTGACCATCGTGACGTTGACCGCCGCACCGATGGTGGCCACCAACGGATAGACGCCCGCAATGCGCGCCCCGGCGATGAAGAGGGGCAGCGGTGGCCCGGGGACATTGCTCGTCGTGACATCGCTCGCGAGCGCCGCCTGTGCCAGCACCGGCACGGGCACCAGCCAGCTGATCTCCGCGAGCGGGTCAGCGAATCTCAGAGCGGGTTCGTCGCGCCAGCGTGCCACCGCCTCATGGGCGGCGTGCATGCGCTCGTCGACGGTGAGACCCGCCACGGGTAGGGCGATGCGTGCGATGGTCACCGCGTTGGAGGCCTGGGCCGAGGTGTCCCCCGCATCGCCGCGCAGGCTGATGGGCACGTTGAAGCGAAGGTCGTCAGCGACACTCCCCCGCCGCACGTGGTAGCGCTCAAGACCGAGGCCGACCGCCGCCATGAAAGCGTCGTTCACGCTGCAATCACGCAGCTTGGCCGCGCTGCGCAAGCTTGCGAAGGGCAGGTCAAAGGCGGCGAAGTGATACGTCGTGCCGCGCTCCGTCATCAAGGGTGACAGGGGGCCATCGGGAAGCGCCGTGAATCGGCCCACGGAGGCCAACGTGCCCAGCACCGACGTCCAGGTGGTCACGGGGTCGGTCAGGGTCCCGCGCGCAAGGGCGGCCATCGCCTCACCGACACGCTCGGCAGCCCCTATCCCGCGACGAAGGTTGTCGACGATGTCCGCGAGGCTCACCTCAGGCGCTCCCGCCACTACCGCCTCCGGCGCCTCGGGCGCATCGGCCTCATCCGCATTGGGCGTGGTGCTGAGCTCCACCAGATTGAGGCCGATGAGGACGGTCGCCTGCCCATCGGCGATCGCATGGTGCAACTTCAGCAGCAGTGCCGCGCGGCCACCCTCGAGTCCTTCGACGAGGACGAGCTCCCACAGGGGTCGATCTCGGTCGAAGTCGGTCAGGCTTATCCGCCGTGCTTCGGTGAGGAGCTCGCTCCAACTTCCCTCGCCGGCCAGGCGCATGCGGCGCAGGTGGAGTCCGAGGTCGAAGTCCGGATCGACAGCCAGTCGCGGTGACGCGACTCCGAAGACTCCCCTCAGAGGTCGCTGCCGCAGGACGGGCACCATGCGGGTGAGGCGCTCCACGCGCTGTCGAAGGCGCTCCCAATCAGGGGTGCTGTCGAGCAGCACGAGGGCCACCACCGTGGACCGCAGGTGCGGACTCCCCGCCGATGTGCGCCACGTCGCGGCATCCCAGCCGGTGAGCTGCCGTCCTGCTCCGGACATGCCGGCCTCCACTCCTGCGCCAGGCTCAATCAGGCGTCGAGGCTCGCGAGCACCTCGTCGCTCACGTCTACGTTGGTGTAGACGTTCTGGACGTCGTCGCTGTCCTCGAGGGCCTCCACCAGACGGAACACCTTGCGGGCCGTATCGGCATCGACAGGCACGGACATGCTGGGCACGAAGGTTGCCTCGGCAGAGTCGTAATCGATATCCGAGCCCTGCAGCGCGGTGCGCACGGCGACCACGTCCCCGGCTTCGCTCAGGACCTCGAAGATGTCGCCGAGGTCGTTGACCTCCTCGGCTCCTACTTCGAGCACCGCTGCGAGGATGGAGTCCTCGTCCACCCCCTCGGCTCGCGGCACCATGACGACGCCCTTGCGGCTGAAGAGGTAGGACACGGATCCCGGGTCGGCCATGCTGCCGCCGTTGCGCGTCAACGCCACGCGCACCTCCGACGCGGCACGATTGCGATTGTCGGTGAGGCACT
>CAZLZC010000041.1:5741-15609 GCA_964563825.1 uncultured Actinomyces sp. | reverse complement strand
GATTAGGCGCCAGCCGCAGCACGGCGTACCCTCTACGAGGTCCCACAGGGGACCACCCGGGGAGCAATCCCCCACCTCCTGCTCCGGAGAGACCGGAGCCGATGAGTCCAAGGGAGGTCGGCGACCGCATGCGCCGATATGAAGTCATGGTCATCCTCGACCCCGATCTAGAGGAGCGCACCGTCGCTCCCTCACTCGAGACCTTCCTCAATGTCGTCAAGCAGGACGGCGGCACCGTGGAGAAGGTCGACGTCTGGGGACGCCGGCGTCTCGCCTACGAGATCGCGCACAAGCCCGAGGGCATCTACGCCGTCCTCGACATCACCTCGTCGCCCTCCGCTGTCGCGGAGCTCGACCGTCAGCTCAACCTCAACGAGGCCGTGCTGCGCACCAAGGTCACGCGCCCGGAGGAGTCGTAAGTCATGGCCGCCGGTGACATCAACGTCACGGTCGTGGGCAACCTGACCAATGACCCTGAGCTGCGCTTCACTCCGAGCGGTGCTGCCGTCGCGTCCTTCACGGTCGCGTCGAGTCCGCGCTACCTCGACAAGGCGACCAATGAGTGGAAGGACGGCGACCCAGTTTTCATGCGCTGCAGCGTGTGGCGCCAGTACGCCGAGAACGTCGCCGAGTCCCTCCAGAAGGGCATGCGCGTCATCGTGCAGGGCCGCCTCAAGCAGCGCTCCTACGAGACCCGTGAGGGCGAGAAGCGCACCGTCGTGGAGATGGAGGTCGACGATGTCGGCCCCGCGCTTCGCTACGCGACAGCCAAGGTCACCCGCACCCAGCGCGGTGACAGCGGCTTCTCCGGTGGATCGGGTGGCGGCGCTCCCGCTGACGATCCCTGGGCCGCGCCCAGTGGCGGCGGAGCCGCCTTCGACGAACCCCCGTTCTAGACACTGACTTTTAGGCATTCAAAGGAGATATGAGAGATGGGCCAGGGACCGCGCCGCGATAAGCGCTCAAGTGAGCCGGCACGCGTCAAGAAGGGCACACCGCTGCTTGCACCGGATGTGACCTACATCGACTACAAGGACGTCAACCTGCTTCGCAAGTTCATCTCCGACCGCGGCAAGATCCGTTCGCGCCGCGTGACGGGACTCACCATGCAGCAGCAGCGCTCGGTCGCCAAGGCGATCAAGAATGCGCGTGAGATGGCACTGCTGCCCTACACCAGCTCGGCGAGGTAGAGATGAAGATCATCCTCACTCAGTCCGTCGATGGGCTCGGCATCCCCGGGGATGTCGTCACCGTCAAGGACGGCTACGGCCGCAACTTCCTCGTCCCGCGTGGCTTGGCTATGCCGTGGACCTCGGGTGGCGAGAAGCAGGTCGCGCAGATCAAGCGCGCTCGCGATGCCCGCGAGATCCGCGACTCGGCCCACGCCAAGGAGGTCAAGGAGCAGCTCGAAGGCCTCGCCATCGTCATCCCGGCGCGGGCCGGAGAGAGCGGCAAGCTCTTCGGATCGATCACCAATGCTGACTTCGTTGCGGCTGTGCGTAAGGCGGGTGGACCGCTGCTCGACAAGCGCTCCGTCGAGGTCTCGCACGTGAAGGAGATCGGCAGCCACAAGGCGCGCGTCCGTGTGAGCCCCGAGGTCACCGCCTCGGTGAGCTTCACCGTCGCCGCCGACTAGGCACCTGCTTCATCACGCATTGCGTTTACGACGCTTCGTGGCACTTACGGACTCCCGTAGGTGCCACGAAGCGTCGTTTTCGCATTCAGGCGTTCGGTGTGCGCCTAGCGGTCGAGCAGGCGCGGCAGGTCGGCGACGAGGCCGTCAGCGGCAGCCTCGAGCATCGCGAGGACATCAGCGAAGCCATCGTGATCGCCGTACCACGGGTCCGGAACGTCGAGCCGAGGGTCACCCGCCGGCACCCCCTCCAGCGCGGGGTCGAAGGACCGCATCATGCGGATGCGCTCACGCGCGGCGTTATCGGGGGCGAGTGCCACGACAGTGGCGTAATTGCTCGAGTCCATGGTGAGCAGCAGATCGGGGCGCCCTGGCTCGAGGAACCACTCCGTGGTGATCTGCCTTCCCGCATGCGCCAGGTCATAGCCTGCGGCCCGCAGAGTCTGCAGGGCACGGGGATCGGCGTCCTCACCTATGTGCCAGCCATCAGTGCCGGCGGAATCCACGAGCACGAGCTCATCGAGCCCAGCAACTGTGATTCGTGCGCGGATCACTGCCTCGGCCATCGGTGACCGGCAGATGTTGCCCAGGCACACGGTGGTGACGCGAAAGGGCGACGGGGACGTCACGTCACATCCGCCCAGAAGCGGTCGAACAACCTCAGGCTGTCCGCGCGCTGCTCAGCAGCCCGCGCACGCAACGCATCCACAGTGGGTTCCGACACCGTCCGCGGCGTACCGACGTCCATGAACATCTGCTGGAGGATCTCTGCATCCACCTCGGGGTGGAATTGCACACCCCATGCCCTGCCGTGACGGAAGGCCACGGGCGCATGGTCGGCCTCAGCGAGCACCTCGGCACCGGACGGCACCGTGAATGCGTCGTTATGCAGCAGGACCCAGGGCGCGTCCAGCTCCTCGATGTGGGTCTCGGGGGTCTCCCATGCGATGTGCGCTGCATCCTGACGCGTCACTGTGCCCCCGAGCGCGACGGACAGGATCTGCCCCCCGAAGCAGATGCCTAGAAGTGGTCGATCTTGCTCGACGCGCCGGCGCACAAGGGCGACTTCTGCCGCGATGGCGGGTGCTGCCTGCGGTGGATCCTGTGGCGAGTCCATATCGCGCGCGAGAGTCCATTCCGAGCCCAGCACGATGACGAGGTCGGCATCGTCGGCTGCGTCGGGGGAGAGGATGTCATCGCGGAAGAGGCGGCGGACAGTGAAGCCATTGCTCGCCAGCCACGGTTCGAGATGGCCGAGTTCGGCACCCACGGTGGGGTTGGAGATGACGACTGCGACGCGTTCACTCATGGTGCCGCCGACCCTACGATCTGCTCACCTATCGACAGCGAGTCGGGTCTATTGAGGCCGAGGAGTACGTCGCGCACGCGGTGACGCTACCGCGGCCGCACCGCGCCGGTGACGAGCCAGGCGGATCCTCGAGCGCGCCAGACGAGCAGCAGCGCGCGCACCAGTAGGAACCATCCGAGTGCCCACCACAGGGCGTCGACGCTCCAGGAGTTGGCAAGCACAAGCCAAGCGGCCGGGAGAAAGGCGATGAGGACGACGATCTGGGCCCACGCGAGCCACCGGGTGTCCCCGGCACCAATGAGGACGCCGTCGAGTGCGAAGACGACACCGGACAGCGGCTGCAGCAGCGCGAGAACCAGCAGGGCGGAGGAGATGAGGGCGATGACTTCGGCGTCATTTCCGTACCAACTGGGAAGCCAGGGTCGCAGAGCCAAGACGACGACGGCGAGGGCGACACCGAGCCACACCGACCACCACACGATGCGCCGAGTGATCGTGCGCGACTCACTGACCTCGCCGGCACCCAGGGACTTGCCGAGGAGTGCCTGGCCTGCGATCGCGACTGCGTCGAGTGCCAGCGCTAGGGCGAAGAAGAGCGTCACTGTCACGTGATAGGCCGCGAGTTCGGCGTCGCCGAGGCGTGCGGCCACGGCTGAGGCAATCACGAGGACTGCGCGCAGGGCGAGCGCACGCACGAAGAGCGGTATGCCATCCCGCGCGGATCTCACCACGCCCACACCACTCGGGATGATCGTCACCCCCTCGCGCCGGGCGACGCGCAGCAGGATCACGCCGTAGGCGAGCAGGCCTACGAGCTCGGCCAGGCCGGTCGCGGCCGCACTGCCGCCGATACCCCAGCCCAGGCCGAGCACGAAGACCAGGCAGAGCACGAGGTTGACCACGACCATCGCGAGCGTGACGTAGAGCGTGGTGCGGGTGTCCTGCAGGCCGCGGAGCACACCCACGGCGGCGAGCACGCCCAGGACCGCGGGAAACGAAAGCGCAATGATGCGCAGGTAGGTGACGGCGTACGACGTCACCTCGGCGGATGTCCCCAGCAGTGCGATGAGTGGTTCGGCGAGCACGAATCCGACGACGGCCAGTACGACGCCCAGCCCGATGCCCAACGCCATGCCGTCCACGCCCTGACGCAGCGCGCCAGCGCGATCATCGGCACCGAGCAGGCGCGCGACCGCAGCCGTGGCGGCGTAAGACAGGAAGATGCACAGCCCGACGACCGCACCGAAGATCGTCGATGCTGCGCCGAGTCCCGCGAGGGCTTCGGTGCCGAGTGTGCCGACGATCACCGCGTCGATGAGCAGGAAGAGGGGCTGGGCGAGCAGAGCACCGAAGGCGGGTACGGCGAGCCGAGCGATACTGCGGTCGAGCTGCCGGCCTGCCACCGGCTGGACGCTATCCCCCGGCCCCCGGGCATGGGTTCGGCGGTGGAAATCGAGACATCGCGGGTTCACCCGGGAGTGTCGCTGTGTCCACCTGCAGTGACTTTCCGTGCACACCCCTGGGACGGTGTTTATCCACGTCAGAGGCCTATGCGACGGGAAGATTGTCTGTGCATCCCCAAGTTTTCCCCAGCCTGTGAACGGTCTTCCCGGCGAGTCTCCCCTAGTTATCCACAGGTTTGCCCACAGGGCTGCTGGACGGCGAAGCCGTGCGTGCCTAGGTTCCTCAGCCGGGGCTCCTCGCGGACCGAGGAAACGCCCGACAGTCAAGGATGCACGACTGTCGGACCCCTGTGATGGAGTGGTGAGGCCGGGCGCTGCCGCCGGGACGATCGGGAGAGGAGTGCGCGTGAGCGTCGCCGAACTCCCGGTCCCCTATGACGATGGTGGCGGACCGCCCGCGGACCGCACACCCCCGCAGGATGTTGCCGCTGAGCAGTCCGTGCTCGGCGCGATGATGCTGAGCAAGGACGCCATTGCTGACGTCGTGGAAGTGCTGCGCGAAGGAGACTTCTACCGCCCTGCGCACGCGACGATCTACGACGCGATCATCACCATTTACGGCAAGGGCGATCCCGCGGACGCCGTGACGGTCGCTGCCGAGCTCACCCGGGTCGGTGAGATCGGTCGCATCGGTGGTGCGTCGTACCTCCATACACTCGTTTCTCTCGTGCCCACGGCGGCCAATGCCGGCTACTACGCGGCCATCGTCAAGGAGCGCGCGATCCTGCGCCGCCTGGTCGAGGCAGGCACCCGCATCGTGCAGATGGGATACGCCGGTGAGGGCGACGTCGACGACGTCGTGGATCGTGCGCAGGCCGAGGTCTACGAGGTCACCGAGCGACGCACCGCTGAGGACTATCTCCCCCTGCGCGACCTCATGGATGGCGCCCTCACCGAGATCGAGGCAATCGCCAACCGCGGCGGCCAGATGGTGGGTGTCCCGACCGGCTTCGCCGATCTCGATGCGCTGACCAACGGCCTGCACCCCGGGCAGCTGGTGATCCTCGCCGCGAGACCAGCCCTGGGCAAGTCCACGGCCGCACTCGACATCGCGCGATCGGCCAGCATTAAGAACGGCCTGACGAGCGTGATCTTCTCCCTCGAGATGGGCCGCAACGAGATCCTCATGCGCCTGCTGTCTGCGGAGGCGCAGATCGCCCTGCATCACATGCGCAGTGGCAACATGAGCGACGCCGACTGGCAGAAGCTCGCCACCAAGATGGGTGTCGTCAGCGAGGCACCCCTCTTCATCGACGACTCACCCAACCTCACGATGATGGAGATCCGCGCCAAGTGCCGGCGTCTCAAGCAGCGCCACGATCTGCGCCTCGTCGTCGTTGACTACATGCAGCTGATGACGAGCGGCAAGCGGGTCGAGAGCCGTCAGCAAGAGGTGAGCGAGTTCAGCCGGTCACTCAAGTTGCTGGCCAAGGAGCTCGACGTCCCCGTCATCGCGGTGAGCCAGCTCAATCGCGGTCCTGAGCAGCGCACCGACAAGCGCCCGATGCTGTCGGATCTACGCGAATCGGGGTGCCTCACGGCCTCGACTCGCATCCTGCGTGCGGATATCGGCTCGGAGGTCACTATCGGCGAACTCATGGAGACCGGGGAGCGACTCATCCCCGTGTGGTCGCTGGACGACTCCCTTCGATACGTCCCACGGATCATGACCCATGTCTTCTCCACAGGGCGCAAGGAAGTCTTCACGCTCACCACCGCGAGCGGTCGCACCGTCGAGCTCACCGCCAACCACCCACTGTTGACATACCACGGTTGGAAGAGCCTCGGCGAGCTTCAGCCAGGGGATCGCATCGCCACGCCTCGGCACGTGCCCGCACCCGAAGTCGAGTTCGACATGTGGAGCGATGACCAGGTTGTCGTTCTCGCCCACCTCATCGGCGATGGATCGATGCTCCCGCGTCAGCCCCTCCGCTACGCCACCAAGGACCCCGCCAACCTCGAGGCCGTTCGTGGTGCCGCGACCCGCGCGTTCGACGTCCGTGCTTCAGTCGACGACTACCCCGAGGCGCGCTGCCTCACACTGAGACTGGCCTCCAATCGCCCGGTGACCCATGGCGTGCGCAATCCCATCAACGCCTGGCTCGACGACCTAGGTCTCTTCGGCAAGCGCAGTCACGAGAAGTTCGTTCCGGGCGAGGTCTTCTGCCTGCCCAAGCAGCAGATCGCGCTCTTCCTGCGCCACCTCTGGGCGACTGACGGCTCGATTCAGATCACCCGTTTGGGTAGGGGCGGACGCATTTACTACTCCTCCACCAGCCGCCGCCTCGCCGATGACGTCGCCCGGCTGCTCCTGCGGTTTGGGATCATCGCCCGTATCCGCACGGTGGCCAAGGCGGGATATCGCCCCTCCTACTGGGTCGACATTTCGGGAGCCGCTGACCAAAAGGTGTTCCTCCGTCGCATCAACGCGCACGGCGAGCGCGGAGAGACCGGGCGTCGACTGCTCGCGATCCTGGAGACGATCGAGCCCAACACCAATCGCGACACCGTGCCCCGCGAGGTATGGGACGACGTCAAGCAGGTCATCAGCGACGTCGGCATGACCCACCGAGAGTTCGCTGCAGCGATGGGCACGTCCTTCTGTGGCAGCACCATGTGGAAGCACGCGCCCAGCCGAGAGCGACTCGGCCGTGTCGCCACCGTCCTAGAGTCGGCAGACCTCGAGTTGATGGCCACCAATGACGTGCACTGGGATGAGATCGTGTCGATCGAGTCCATCGGCGAGCAGGAGGTCTACGACGCGACCGTCCCTGGCACGCACAACTTCATTGCCGACGGCATCGCCGTGCACAACAGCCTGGAGCAGGATGCGGACATGGTGATCCTCCTTCACCGTGAGGATGCCTACGAGCGGGAGTCACCGCGGGCGGGCGAGGCTGACTTCATCGTGGCCAAGCACCGCAATGGCCCGACATCGACCATCACGGTCGCTTTCCAGGGCCACTACAGCCGCTTTGTCGATATGGCCCAGTAGCGGCGACGTCGTGCGCGCTGTCGTCTATGACTCTCCGGGAGAGTTCACGGTTCGCGAGGTGGCGACGCCTGAACCGGGCCCGGGGGAGGTGCGCCTTCGGGTGACCGCGGCGGGGATGTGCGGCACGGATCTGCATCTGCACGAGGGCCAGTTCCTAGCGACATTTCCGTTAACTCCCGGGCACGAAACCGTCGGCGTCGTAGACGCGTTTGGTCCAGGCCCGCACAAGGATGGCTCCGGAGCACCCCTGACCGTCGGCCAGCAGGTCGTCGTCAACCCCAATTCCAGTTGCCGGGTGTGCGACTACTGCACGGAGGCGCGGCCCTGGCTCTGCGACGAATTCGCTGGCATCGGCTCATCAACCCCCGGAGGCTTCGCCGAGTATCTGATCGCACCGGTGGATCAGGTTTTCGACGCCACGGGCATGGATCCTGACCTCGCTGTCTTCGCTGAGCCCTCAGCATGCATCGCACACCTGATGGATCGCCTGGACCCACTGGAGGGCTGCTCGGTTGTCGTCATCGGAGCCGGACCCACCGGTGTCCTGCTTACGCAATTCCTGCGCACACGTGGGGCAGCAAAGGTTGTCCTAGCAGATCCCAATGACCACAAGCTCGATCGCGCGGCGTCTTTGGGCACGATCGCGACGCACCGAGTCGATCGCGCAGACGTCGCGGGCACGTTCCACGCACTCCTTTCACTCCAGGCAGCCGCGTTCGATGTGGTGATTGACGCCACTGGGCGCGTGGACGTGATTGAGCACCTCCCACTCCTGGCTCGCAACGGTGGCCGCATCGTCTACTACGGCGTGGCCGATGAGGCCGCGATGGTGTCCATCTCGCCATTCGAGATCTTCCGTCGCGAGCTCACCATTTTGGGCTCCTTCACGGAGGTCGATTCGTTCCCTGACGCTCTTGCTGCCTTTCGTTCCGGCGCGATCCGCACCCAGGGACTCGTCACCCACCGCTTCGCGTTGAGCGATTACGCCGCAGCACTTGAGGCCCTGCGCAGCGACCGATCGGCGCACAAGATCGTCATCGTGCCCTGACCGCTAAATGGTCGGCCGCGGCACCGGATGTCCGGTCTCGTATGCCCGCGCTGCGCGCAGGACGGTGACGTCGTCGTGCGCGCGACCCACGATCTGCAAGCCGACGGGGAGGCCGGCTGAGGTGAGACCGCACGGCACCGTGATCGCCGGTTGCTGCGTGAGGTTGAAGGGGTAGCTGAACGGCGTCCACGACAGCATCGACTCCGGCGTCATCGGCACCGCCCCTGCGGGGCGCGCCTCGAATGCGGGTATGGCGACGGCTGGAGTGACGAGGACGTCGTACTGCGTCATGAAGAGTCGCATCAGCGTGCCGAGCGCATTGCGCTTGAGCGTGAGCAGTTGCACGTCCTGGGAGCTGAATTCCGCGCCCTGGGCAGCCTGCGCGGCGAAGTCGGGATCGGTGACCGCCTGACCCTGAGGCCCGAGTGAGTCGTAGACGGTCTTGGACGCCACGAACCACAGGCCCGTGGAGATATCGAGTGGGTCCTCGAAGCCTGGGTCGATCTGCTCGACGATCCCACCGAGGGCCTCGAGTTCGCGGACCGCGGCCGCGACGAGAGCAGCCACCTCGGGATCCACGTCGGCGTAGCCGAGTGTCGGCGAGTAGGCGATGCGCAGACCGCGGATACCTGAGTCAAGGCCTTGGAGGTAGTCGACGCCGTCGTAGGGCAGTGACATCCAGTCGCGTGGGTCTGGCTGCGAGACGACGTTCATCAGGAGCGCACAGTCGGTCACGCTCATTGTGTGCGGCCCGACGTGGGCCACGGTCCCGAAGGGTGAGAGCGGGTACGCCGGCACTCGGCCGAAGCTCGCCTTCATGCCGACGTTGCCGCAAAACGCCGCCGGGATGCGCACACTTCCTGCTCCGTCCGTGCCCATGCTGAGCGGACCGAGTCCGGCTGCGACGGCCGCGGCCGTGCCACCGGAAGATCCACCGGGCGTCTTCGTGGGATCCCAGGGATTGCGGCTGATGCCCGTCAGTGGTGAATTCGTCTCTGCCTTGCAGCCAAACTCCGGCGTAGTCGTCTTGCCGAACATCGCCGCGCCAGCTTCACGCAGGCGCGCTACGGAGGGCGCGTCCTCCTCCCAGGGCTGATCGGGATTGATCGCGCGGCTGCCGCGCAGGGTCGGCCACCCCTTGGTCCAGAGGATGTCCTTGATGGACGTGGGGACACCCTCGACTGCACCAACGGGAGACCCGTCTGCCCTGTGCGCGACCCAACGTGCCTCGCTCACACGCGCAGCGTCCATTCCAGCATCAGCATCGACCAGGATGAAGGCGTTGAGGATCGGATCGACGCGTTCGACGCGCTCAAGGACCTGCTGCATCGCCTCGACAGGGGAGGCCTGACCGGTGCGGTAGAGCTCGATGAGCTCCGTGGCGGTGAGTTGCGTGAGATCCATGCGCGGAGTCTGCCAG
>CAZLZC010000041.1:4573-5641 GCA_964563825.1 uncultured Actinomyces sp. | reverse complement strand
ACCTTGCTTGAATCCGCTACGACGATCACCCGCTCGGCACGCTCGAGGAGGACCGCATTGGTGCGAGCTTCCACGGGGTCATGGGTGGTGAGGCCCGCTGCGATGTCGATGCCGTCCACGCCGATGTACGCCGTACCGATGGTGGCCTGCGCAAGGGCTGACTCAGCCCACGGGCCGACGAGTTCGGTGCTCTGGGACCGTGCCACTCCACCCGAGACCACCACGCGGATGCGCGGCTTGGCTGCCATTTCACTGGCGATGTTGAGTGCATTGGTCACAACTACGAGATCAACGCGCGTGGAGAGGACGCGCGCAATCTGACTGGTCGTCGTGCCCCCCGTGAATCCGACCGTCTGCGGACCCGGATGGAGGAGTTCGGCAGCGGCTCGGGCGACGGCCGCCTTCTCCTTCTGCGAGCGGCGGTCGCGATAGGCGACGGGCAACTCGGTGCTGGACTCGGTGGGTACCGCACCGCCGTAGCGGCGCGTGCACAGTCCCTGCTCCTCGAGGATGGAAAGGTCGCGACGTAGCGTTGCCTGGGAGACACCGAACTCGGCGGCAAGATCCGTGGCGTGCACTTCACCGTGCTCGCGCAGGCGCACGAGGATCGTTGCCATGCGCTCGCCGCGCAGCGCGCCGTCAGCCGATCGCGCGGGCACCGGACCTCCGCGAGCGAGATTCGACTAGCGGCAGGTGCAGCGCTGCTGCTCGGGAATCTGGGCCATGACCTGGTCGGCATGCTCGCCGCAGCCGGTCCAGGTGACCTTGTTGCACGCGTGGCACGGGGCGGGGCTGCACATGGGTCGCGCTCCTTCTGTCTGGTCTAGATATCATACCCCCAGGGGTATATGCGTGGCACGGCCGCATGATTCCCCACCCCCCTGATGTGGTGTCATCGGCACATGATGCCCCTGGGCACCCTCGCTGTCACTCCCGCGCGCGATGGCGCGGACCTCCTGGCCCCTGCCATCTCGACCGCGCTCGCCGGATGGAGCGAAGCGGACACGGTGGGTGTTGCTCCCATCGACGCGAACCTGGCCGATACCGCCGCCTTCTGCGAGGCCTACG
>CAZLZC010000041.1:0-4473 GCA_964563825.1 uncultured Actinomyces sp. | reverse complement strand
GTCGCGAGACCACCGATGACGAGCGCTGAGCCGATGATGGCGACCGCGGGGCGCGCCTTGGCCACTCGCTGCATCCCGTAGCCGACCTGTCGGGAGAGGAGCACGGCAACACCGGCGATCAGTGCCACCACCAGACCCCACAGCAGGTCACCGAAGGTGAGTTGATCAACCTCGGTGAGGCCGGGTACGGCAAGCCCTACCTCGCCAAGCCCCGCAAAGGGACCGATGCCGGTGAGGACCAGATAACCCGACCCGAGCGCCACGAACATCGGAATGAGCGCCTGACGGGGCATCGCACCCAGCGCGGCGAACTCAAGCAACATGAACGCCGCGATGAAGGGGTTGCCCAGGATGGTGCCGATTGCCGCGATGCCGCCGAGCGCCATAGCGAGTTGCTGCACCTCGGGCGACTTGCCGCGCGTGACCAGTCCGCCGATGACCGTGCCCACGACGATGAGTGGTGCCTCCGGACCGAGTACGCCGCCGAAGACCAGGGTGGCAAGTGCGACCGACAGCGCCGCGATCGCACGCGAGGGCCCGATGTCGAAATGGAAGCCTTCGAGGGGACTGCCCATCCCCGGACCCAGGCGCTGGGCGGCAAGGATGAGGACCGCGCCGACGAGCAGGCCGAGGACCACCCACCACCACGGCACGGCGTCCAGTCCGACCTGCTCGGGCAGCCACTCCCATATGAAGTCGGTCGCCCACGACATGACCATGAGGAAGACGGCCGCTCCGAGCGCCCCGAGGACGCCGAGGAGAACCGCCACACCGAGCGCACCAAGCAGCGCCCGACCGTTGAGGTCGGGCGCTGCTTGGCTGCTTGTCTCGCTCAGCCCAGGGCCTTGGACTTGAGCTTGTCGAACTCGTCCTGCGAAATGGCGCCGGAATTGAGCAACTGCTGCGCCTGAGCGATCTGCTCAGCGGGGCTCGTGCCGGCGACCTGCTTGATGTAGGCGTCCTGCTCCTGCTGGGCCTGGACGACGGCGGACTGCTGACGCTCGGCCATCCCCTTGCCGTAGACGATCACGTAGACGAGGAGCGAGATGAGCGGGATGAAGATCAGGAAGATGATCCAGAGGGCCTTTGCGAAGCCGCCCATCTGGTGATTCCGGAACAGGTCGATGACGACACTGAACAGGATCATGAAGTACATGATCATGAAGAAGATGAGGAGCAAGCTCCACAGGAACTGGCCAAACTCCACTGGTGACTCCGTTTCTCAGACATTGAGGACAGGCCCACTCTAGGGGTCCGCCCTATCGGCGTAACCGCGCTGGCACGGTGTTCGCTCGTGGGGGCGCCGCTCCGTAGGCTGCGGCTCGTGTCTCCGGGAAGCCCAGTGTCGTCGGGAAGTCCCGCACCCCCGGGGACCCCTGCTCGGCGCCTCGCGGCGTACGCCGCCGTCGGATCCTTGGCTCGCGCAGCAAATGCCGGCCTGCCGACGGCGATCATCCTGGGAGTCCTCGCCGCGGGGGGATCTGCCTCGGAGGGATCCCTGATCCTGGCCTCCGTCACGGCAATCGCGGGCATCGTGGGCCCCCTCGTGGGTGCACTGATGGATCGGGCCGTCCATCCGCGACGCGGCTATGCGCTGGCCATCCTCTGCCTCGCTGCCTGCTCTGCGGCACTCGCCGTCGGCGTCGGCTCCTGGCCTCTCGGTGTGCTCATGCTCATCGCGGGCGTCGCGGGGCTCTTCCATCCGATGCTCACCGGCGCCTGGAGCGCGCAACTGCGTCGCGTCGTACCCGATGTCGCACCGGCGCGCGCCTATGCGGTTGACACGGGCACCTACAACATCGGCGACATCGTCGGACCCGCGATCGTCGGGATCGCCTATGTGTACGACGCCAACACCCCGGGGACCGCGTCACTTGAGGTCGTGGTCATCCTCTATCTCCTGGCCGCACTCGTGCTGCCCCTCGTGCCGATCCCTTCCCGAGTCGCGTCCGAGATGCCTGACGAACCCGCCCCGCTGCTGCAAGCCGTTCGGTCGCTCACGGTCTTCTGGCACTCCGTGCCGCTGCGCAGGTCCACGATCATCAGCACCCTCGCCTTCGTCGGCATCGCGGGCCTCGTCATCGGGGCCCCACTCATGGGCGCGGACCTCGCGGGCGACCCGGGCGTGGGTGCACTCCTGCTCGCCGTGGTGGCCGGTGGCGCACTCCTGGGGTCGGTCGTCTTCGCGCGGCGCCCCGTGCGGCGGCAAGGCCCGGGCACCATGGTCGTCATCACGACGCTCGGGCTGGGCGTCGCCTTCGCTGCGCTCGCGCTCGTGCCTTCCATGCCCGTCGCCTTCGTCGTCGGTGTCATCCTCGGATTCCTTGAGGCCCCGCAACTCACCGCGGTACTGCAGGTGCGCGACCGCGAGGCCCCGAGTCATGTGCGCTCTCTCGTCTTCGTCGCGGCGACATCGTTGAAGACGGGAGCCTTCGCACTCGGATCGGTGCTGGCGGCGGGGCTGGTCGAATTCGGCTGGCGTCCACTTCTCCTCGGCAGCGCCGTGATCGAGATCCTCGCGGTGCTGGCCGGACTCTTCCTCGCGGGACACCGCCGACCCCCCTATCGTGGAGCCCTACCGTCCGCCACCTCTGAGGGATGACATGACCGAGATCGACCGCGTCCGACTGCAGTCCGCACTCGATGAGGAGCGGGCCGCCTACGCCGCGCGCTCCCCCCGCTCGCGGGAGCTCTACGAGCAGGCCGATCACCTCTTCGGCCGCGTCCCCATGACGTGGATGAACAAGTGGGCGGGCGGATACCCGCTCTATCTCGCCACGGCGCATGGCAACCGCATCACCGATGTCGACGGCAATGAGTACGTCGACTTCGCCCTCGGCGACACAGGCGCGATGGCAGGCCACTCACCTGAGGCGACTGTCAAGGCCGTGCATCAGCGCATCGGCGTTGAAGGCGGCATCACGACGATGATGCCGAGTGCCGACGCCGAGTGGGTGGCTGCTGATCTCACCCGCCGCTTCGGCCTGCCGCTGTGGTCTTTCGCCCTCACGGCCACCGACGCCAACCGATGGGCGCTTCGATTGGCGCGCATGGTGACCGGCCGACCCAAGGTCGCAGCGTTCAGCTTCTGCTACCACGGGTCGGTCGATGAGACCTTCGTGCAGATGGGCGCCGAGGGCGTCACCGAACTGCGCCAAGGCAACGTCGGCGCACCATCACCGATCACCGACACGACCCGGGCGATGGAGTTCAACGACCTCGACTCCGTGGAGCGGGCACTCGCTCACGGCGACGTCGCCGTGCTCATCACCGAGCCTGCGCTCACCAACATCGGCATCGTCCTGCCCGAGCCCGGCTTCCTCGAGGGAGTCACCGCACTGTGCCGGAGGTACGGCACCCTGCTGCTCATCGACGAGACGCACACCATCTCGGCCGGACCGGGCGGATGCACGCGGGCATGGGGCCTGGAGCCCGACATTCTCGTCATCGGCAAGAGCATCGGCGGTGGCATCCCCACGGGGACCTATGGCATCACCGAGCGCATCGCTGAGATGGTCCAGGAGCATCCGGATGCCGACCTCATCGATGTCGGCGGAGTCGGTGGCACGCTGGCGGGCAATGTGCTCTCAACGGCAGCGATGCGTGCGACCCTCGGTGAGGTGCTCACCGATGCGGCGTTCGATCACATGATCACGCTCGCCACTCGTTTCACCGATGGAGTCGTGGCCACCCTCGAGCAGTACGACGTGCCGTGGTCGATCTCCCAGCTCGGTGCGCGAGCCGAGTACCGCTTCGCGCGCCCGGCGCCGCGCACCGGCACTGCGTCCGCGCACGCTGAAGACGACCACCTCGATGAGTACCTGCATTTATTCATGGCTAATCGCGGTGTACTCATGACGCCCTTCCACAACATGGCGCTGATGTGCCCGACAACCACCGCGACCGACGTCGACCTGCACACGAAGCTTTTCGCCGAGGCCGTGCGGCGGCTGGTCGCCTAGTGCTCCCCGCCTCCCTCGATCTGACGGGGCGCGCCGCCCTCGTGACGGGCGCGGGCAGCGACTCCGGCATTGGCTTCGCTGCGGCGCGTGCACTCACTGAACTCGGCGCTTCTGTCACCGTGGCGGCGACCACTGATCGTGTGCACGAGCGAGCTCGTGAGCTCACGGTGCAGGGTCATGCGGCGCACGGGGCGATTGCCGACCTGACCGATGCCGATGCCGCTGCTGCCCTAGTGGAGGAAGCCCGACGGCACTGGGGTCGGCTCGACATCGTCATCAACAACGCGGGCATGACGAGTGTGTCTCTTCCCGGATCAGCCGAGGGCGGGGATGCGCTCTCGCTGGACGCGGATGCCTGGCGTGCGTCGATAGCGCGCAACCTTGACTCGGCGTACTTCGTGAGCCGGACTGCGATCCCTGGTATGCGAGAGGCCCGGTGGGGGCGCATCGTCATGGTCGCCAGCATCACCGGTCCTGTGATGGCCATGCGCGCGGAGTCGGCATACGCCGC
>CAZLZC010000040.1:0-16098 GCA_964563825.1 uncultured Actinomyces sp. | reverse complement strand
AGCCCAGCCTGATGGTGCGGCCGATCTCATTGGTGAGGGTGAGTGCGCGACCCTGCGAATCCCACGTGGACGTCGATGAGCGACGCGCATCACCGGTGACCGAGACGACGTATCCCTTGTCGAATCGGGTGACGACGCCCTGAGTGTCGGTGAACTCCCACACGCCCTCGGCGACGAAGACCAGGCTGTTGCGGAATCCAGCAGTCCCGCCGGTCTGCTCGTAGACGCCGAGCGGATTCCTGATGAAGTGGAGTTCCTCTCCGCCCCAACCCACAAGGGTGACCACGTCCGGCAGTTCGCCGGCCGTCACGATCGATTCGGACCCGGCGGTAGGGATGTCGCCGTCCGAGACAGGTGCCATGGGCTGAGCGGGCAGCTTCGCTACCACTCGAGACGGCGCACCCCACACGGTGGTGCCGCCTGCTTGAAGGCCGACGCGCACGAGCACGCGGCCATCAGCCGGCACCGTGATGCGCGCATGGACATCAGGACGGGCGAAGGATCGGCTGACCTCGGCAGCCGTGCGCCAGTCCTTGCCCTTGACCTTGCGCTGGACGACGAAGCCCTCGACCTCGGCCAACTCGTCCGCGGGGTAGGCAAACCGCACCGTCGCTCGGGTCTCCCCGGGCTTGCGTGTGGCGTGTGCCTGGTCGGGCACGTCGACCGCCTCGACCTGAGCCCCGCCCTCGCGCAAGGTCGACCAGTTGGATCCCGTGCCGAGAGTCAGTCGCCAGCCATCGGGCAGTCCCGGCGTCGCATCACGCGCGGCACCCCAGCCCAGGCTGACGCCCGTGCCACCCGTGGGCCCCGGCACTGGGCGCGAGGCCCAGCCGATCGAGGACAGCCCGCGCACGCTGCCGACGCTGATGCCACCGGCTTCGACAGGCGCGCCCGGCTCCGTGCCGTCGACGCCCACCTTGAGGGTGCCGACGCGGCTCCATGCGCCGCGGTCCTCGACCTGCACCTCGTAGAGGCCCCCGGCATCCAACTTCGACGAGATCGTGTCCCAACCGTCGATCAACTCGCCATCGACGACCACCCGCTCGCGATCTGACCGCAGGTCCAACAGGCGGTAGCCGATCTTGTCGACCGAGACGAGCGTGGGCACATGGAGCAGCGGGTAGTCGCCGGAGAAGACAGCACCGGTGGGCATGACTGCCACCGACAGCGGGGCGGCGGGCCACTGCTCGCCCGGCGCCGCCGGCACTGTCGCGATGGGACCGACCGTCTCAATGCCGGCAACCACACCGTCCGCCTGGGGCACGAGATCCTCGGCATTCGCCACAGCGGGAGCGACCGCACCGTAGAGGAATCCGGCGGCGAGCGCGGTGGCGGATGTAGCGGCGAGGAAACGGCGCGCGCGGGTCATGGAACTCCTAGGGCGACAGGCAAGGATGGCTTCCTACGAAGACGTCGTCCCAAAACCTAGCCGAGTGCCAAGGGACGTAGCCAGCCGAGTTGCGCCGGATGGCCACGGGATCGATCCCGCTGGACTCACAGCCCCTGCGCGGACGCGACCTCCGATACCTCCTCGATGGCGTCGAGCACGCCGCCCACCTTGATGCGCGCCTTCTTCTTGGCTTGGAACCACACCTTGCTGCTCTCGTGCGCATCCGTGACGATGGCATTCGCGGCGGCCATAGATCCCTCGACACCGGATGTCGCCTCGATGCGCCGCACGCTGGCGATCGCGTCGGGGGCGAGGGCCGGATGGATGGCACCCACGGCCACCTGTTCGCGGATGACCTGCTCCGCCGCCACCGGGACTCTGGCCGCCAGGACCCTCTTGCCCCGCGATGCTCCCCACTTGGCGAACAGGCCCGTGCCGGTGGTCGCAACGATTGCCGTGCCCACGGCTGCGCCGATGGCGATACCGACATCGGCTGTCTGGCCCTGTACCGCGAGGTACGTCGCACCGCCAGCTGCCACGGACGCCACCGCGATGCTGGCGTAGGCCATCGTCTTGGCGCGACCCACGAGGAACTCCCGACGCAGGACCGCACTCTTGCCCAGGGTGTAGCCAGCGCTGAAGCCACCGAGAAGCGCTACAGCACCCACGATGGCGATCGCGACCATGGGCACGTTCTCCTCCTGCCCGCTTGCGTCGTGGGCATTGATCGGGTCACCGCTGGTGTAGCCATAGAGATTGTCACCGGAGTCGATCACCGGATCGGGAGCTAGGAAGGCCCCGAGTCCGGGGTGGTAGGGCCGATCTCCCATCGCCACGATCGAGGATGTGCCCGGCAGGGTCTCCCGACCCATCGCGGCCATCCAGCCGTACGTCGGAACGGCGCTGGGGCTCACCGCACTCGCTGACGCCAATGGCTCTCCGTAGGGACCGTAGACACCGACGACACCGGTCGGGGATCCGGGAGCCTCACCCGTGCCCGAGCCGAGAGCAGGTACGTCGATCCGGACGAGCGCGGAACCATCGACGCCGGGGAGGGTGAGTGTGGCCTTCGAGCCGGGGGCTGTCATGACGCTGGCACCGCCGGGCAGGGCGTAGCGGATGGCCGCTGTCCCCGTCGCCTCCCCGCTGGCAACATCGAGGACGAATGCACCGGCGTATCGGACGGCGGATGAGCCCGAGTCGGTCACGAGGGCCTTGTCGACGACCTGGCCATTGAAGGACTGCCAGCGGGTGGAGATGAGGCCGCTGCCGTCGGCAGCAATCTCATCGAGACGCGTGAGCTCGGTGCCCGTGCCCCACTGGGCGGCAAGGGCGCGCGGCCCGCTGATATTCGTGACGCGACCGAGGCCGTCGTGGGCTATGTCGGCCGTAGCACCCGGGCCGGCGATGAGCGGGTCGGTCGTGGAGATCTGGCGTCCGCGGGCGTCGTAGCAGGACACGTACTCGACACCGTCCCGCGACCCACCCGTGCGCTGGGCATCACGGCCCGCGGCGTACGACGAGGCGCACGCACCTGCCTGCTCGGCGGAGTAGCGGTAGTCGAAGACCGCGTCGGCATCCCCCGAGTAGCTGGCACGCTGCAGACGACCGGCTGAGTCGTACGTGTAGCCGGCATCGACGGTGCTGGCTTCAGTCCCCCGGACGATCGTGTTGCGTCCGCTGATGCGCCCCGCGGCCGTCATGGTCGCCGAGTCGTTGGCGCGGGTGATGCGGGGATCGTCAGTGCTCACCGTGACGGAGTTCACCCGACCGCTCGGTGAGTAACCCATCGCCATGGTCGCGGCACCCGCATAGTCGATCGAGGAGACGAGCCCCGACGATGCCTCGCGCGTCAGCGTTGCCGCAGCAACTCCATTGACGGTGGTCGACAGAAGGAACGTCGACTGGGGGTCATGGGTGTAGTCGAATCTCAGCTGCGGCGCGCCCGCGCCCTCAGGGGGTGTCATGACCACGCGGCTCACATTGCCGACGACGTCGTAGGTCGTCTCGACCGTCTCGCCAGCGAGGGAGGTCTCACTGACGACACGCCCGAGCAGGTCGACCATGCTCGTGCTCGTCCGGGTCTCTCCATCGGAGTCGGGCAGAGCCGCTCCATGCGTGACCGTCGTCCGGCTCACCCGCGGATCCCCGTCCACGGCCTGGTCGATCGTCACGGATTCCGCAAGCGCACCGTTGATGGAGACGGAGGACGCGCTCACCGAGCCATCGTCACGGTAGGTGGTGCAGATCGTCTGGCTCATCGAGTCACCCGCCGTGACCGAAGCGCGCGCACGGCCATCAATGTCGTAGTACGTCGTAACGGTAGTGCCGTCCTGACGCGTGATCGTCTTGGGCTGACCCGACACGTCGACCCGCTCAGACCCGCACACTTCCGGCAGTGACACGGAGGCAGCGTCGGGCCAGTACGTCGTCGTCTGAGTCAGCCCACCCGGGGTGGTGCGCGTGGTCAAGCGACCCCATTGACCATCTCCGGCCGCAGCGCTCTCGTAGTCCAGTTCCGTCACCAGCCCGCCCGGGGACCTCACCTGGGACATCTGACCAAGTGCCGGGTCGTCGAAGGAGTAGTCGGTGCGGCTGCTGTCCGTGCCCCCCGGGAGATCGTCATTGCTCGCCGCCACGGTGGCCAGGCCGAACCCGGGGCGCAGGGCATCGAAGGCGACGGGCGCGAGCCGCTCGCCGCGCGGAGCGGCCGAGACGGAGAACCAGCCGCTCGAAGGCGCATCCGCAACCTGCACCGTCACGGACTTGGGGCCCTTAGGCAGGTCGTCGACACGACAGACGGTGGACGACGCGGGGCAGACCACCCCGCCGATCACCAGGCTCACACCGGCACCGCCAGATGCTGATACCTCGAAGTCCCAGCCATCACGTGCACCGGCGGCATCGTCGGACTCGGCCGGCGTCCACACCCCGGATGCCTGGGCCGAGAACTGAGTACCACGACCGTTCCACTCACCGGAGAGGCCGCCACGCGAGTAATCCGACTCCCAGAATTCCGCCGTGACCCCTCCGGCGTAGGAATCGCGCTGGTAGACCTGCGCGCGCAGACCGGCGAGCGACTTGTCCGTGCCGTTCACGCGACGGGTGTCGTAGTTGGTCGAGTTCCGGGTCCCCATGGACTCCGACGTCGAGGGGCCGGTCACGGATGTGACCTGGCCCAACTCGTCATAGGCGTAAGTCGTCCGTCGTCCCACGGGATCTACGGAGCTCGACGTGAGTCCCGATCGCTCGTCGCGTTCCAACGACATGTCCAGGCCGTAAGGCGCGGTGACACGGATCGGCTGCCAGGAGATGGGGTCGAGTGTCTTCACTCGCCGAAGGTCATAGCCCCCGCCCTGCGCCTCGACCGTCACCGTCGCGGCATTGGACGCATCGCCGTCCCTCACCCACGCACGCAGCCCCGCCTCCGTGACGTTCGGGAAGTCGATGCGGCGCACGAGGCTGTCCCCACCCGACTGGGCGGGCGCCTCGGTCAGCGTGGCGGCACGCCCGGCCGAGTCGTAGGCCAGTGAGTGGACAACGCCCGCGGCCGCGGAGTCCACCGTGGCGATGCGATTGACCAGGCCCGGTCGCACGGAGACCAGCCGGCCGCGGTCGTCCCACCCGAGCGTCTCGCCCGTGTTTCCGGGGGCCTTGATCAGCGCGATCTGCGCCGCTCCACCCGCGTCGACGTAGCCGATCTGGGTCACACGGCCACCGGGGTGTGTGAGTGCGCACAGCATGCCCCGCGGTGCAGACACGAAGCCAGGCCAGTTGGGACACGCAGCGTCGCCGGCGTAGTGCATCGTCATCGTGCGGCCGACCTCATTGGAGAGGCTGGTCAGGCGCCCGTTGTCGGACCAGACCATGGATGCCGACGGGGTCCCCTTCGCAGTTACCGACACCGCCATTCCATCGACGAAGCGGGTCACCTTGCCGTCCAGCGCGGCGAACTCCCATTCGGAGTCCTTGATCCAGGTCAGGCCGTTGGCGAAGCCGGGTGTCTCACCGCCGACCTGCTCGTAGACACCGAAGGGGTTGCGCACAAAGGTCAGGAGCGAACCGTCCCAGCCCACCAAGCGCACGACCGAGGGCTGGTCGCCGGGGGTTGCGAGGGAGCCCGAAGCCGCTCCGGCGAGATGACGATCCACGGGTGCTGCGGTGACGGGCGCGGCAGAGCGCCGAACCCGAGCCGGAGGACCCCAGATCGTGGTGCCCTCCACTACGGCGCCGACGCGCACGCGGGTGATCTTCGAGCCGCGCACGATCGCATCGACATCGGCGGCGGCAAAGGACCGGCCCGGGCGGGCCAGGACCTCCCATTGACCCTGGGCATCGCGACCCTCGACGACGAAGCGCTTGACCAGGCGCGCCTCAGCGGCGGGGTAGGCGAAGTCGACCCTGACCCGAGTTGCCGATGTGCGCGTCGCCGCGGGTGCCGCGGGCACGTCGACCGCTTCCACATCAACCGGGGACTCCTCGAGAGCCATCCACGGCGAGCTCGCTGACACCGACAGGCGCCAACCCTCAGGCATTCCCGGTGACGCCTTGGCCCCGGAGGACCAGGCGAGTCCGAGGCCCACACCACCGGCCGGCCCGGCAAGGGTCGGCGACGTCCATGCCCATGACGCCTGCCCTGTGGCTCCGGACACGGAGACCGATCCCACGGAGGTCGCCGGTCCGGCACTCGCCGGATTGGACGAAACGTTGAAGGACCCCACTGAAGCCCAGTCACCCGAGCCTCTACGCACGTCGACGGCGTACTCAGCGGCCGTCTTGAGTCTGGCACCCACGGTGAACCAGCCGCGCTGCGCGCTGCCCTCATCCACCACCGACGTGTCCGGTCGGGGTGAGGACAGTTCGCGCACACGCACGTCCGCCGCATCCACCGTGCGCAACGCCGGCACGTAGACGAGCGGGAAGTCGCCGTTCAGCACCGTGCCGCGCGGCATGACGGCCACGCCCATCGGCAGGTCTGGCCAGCGCTCGCCGTCGCTGGACGCCACCGTCGCGATCGGGCCCACCGTCTCAATGCCGGCGACGTTGCCGTCCGCCTGCGACGTGACCTCCTCCGCCAGCGCGACCGGCGCGACGGAGCCGTAGAGCAGGCCCGCGGCGAGTGCGGTGACGGATGCGCCGGAGATGGTGCGCTTCATAGTTTTGCCCTTCATGGCGTGAATTCCATGGACAGGTTTGAGCTACTGCGATAACTGGCAACACGACGTACGTCGCGGCCGTCGAGCTGCGCGCCGACGCTGAGACGCCCAGCATTGGATGCAAGGATGTCGCGACCACCATTGCTCAGGGCGTCGACGCTCAGGCGCTGAGTCTGCGGCAGCGCGACACTGCGACGTGGGGCCTTCAGCGCGGAGCCGGCGAGATCGTCGGCAAGCTCGGCCCCGAGGTTGGCGCCGCCCATCGTCGGCGTGGAGCGGGACTTCCACCAGGACCGGACGGCCATGGCCTTGCGCCCGGCCCACTTCACGATGGGTACGCCGATGAGTGCGAGACCTGACACGACCTGCGTCCACCCGGTAACGGCCCGGAAGACGTCCAGGCCTTCGCTGGGCTCGGTTTGGGTGAGGACAGACTGCTCCAACGCCTTACCCGCCAGCATGCCCAACGCGATCGGAACCCCCCAGGTGAGCCCGATGTACGCGGCCCAGGCACCGATTCCCGCACCGGTTGCGGGAGCGGCCATACCAAAGGTGACGACGTCGACGACCACGGCGGCGACAACGAGGACGGCCGTGATGACCATCCAGAACCAACTCCACTCGTTGGCCGCCCCGGTGCGATCGGTGCCGTTGATGGGGTCGCCGGCAGCGTAGGAGTAGACGGCGGTGCTCGCGTCGAGATCGGGGTCGGGCGCAAGGAAGAGTCCCGTGGCAGGCAGATAGGGACGCGCACCCATGAGGGTGATTGCGGTTTCGCCGCCAAGGGTCTCGTGACGCTGCGCGGCCTGCCAGGTGTAGCAGGGACTCGCGTCGAGGAGGTCTGGTCGCGCAGCGAGCACCTCGCCGTACGGGCCGAAGCGCTCGGGAACACCAGCTCGGCCCGACAACGCCGCGCCGCTGACTCCGGCGACCGCTGCCGAGGGCAGGTCCATCACCGCGAGCGCCGAGCCGTCGATGCCGGTCAAGGCGATCGTCGGCACCTGGCCGGCTGCCGCGCGCACTCGGGCACCACCGGGCAGCGCGTACTCCACGACGGCGACGCCGGAATCGTCCAGCAGGAAGATGGGAGCGTTGGACTGCGGCGTGGCGTAGGAGTACCTCAGTCGATCGGTCACCGCACCGGTGCGAACCTCCTTGGTGACGATGCGGCCGCCGAAGGTCGACATCGACGTCGTCGTCGCCCCATCGACGACGCGCGCCAGCGTGGTGCCGGCGCCCCAAGTCAGTGCCACGTCGGTCCGGCCGTCGATCGACGTCACGCGACCGAGATCGTCATAGGCGAACGTCGCCTTTGCGCCACTCGCGGCTAGCAGCGGGTCAGTGGTGCTGACGACGCGCCCACGCTCGTCGTTGCAGGTCACGTAAGCCGTGTCGCCGCGCGCACCCCCCGTGCGCAGGGTGTCGGCTCCCGCGCCGGGGTACGCCGCACCGCACGAGGCGTCTTGGCGTGCTGCATAGTCGTAGGAGTAGCGCGTCTGCTCACCCGCCCGCACGATGGCCGCAGATGCCAGGCGTCCGGCCACGTCGTACGTGTATCCACGGTCCTCATCGAGCACGAGCTCGCCGCCGACGCGCGCCCATGTCTCCTGGCCGAGGATCCGGCCGAAGTCGCTCACCGTCTGCGACTGCTGGTAACGCGCACCATCACCCACGATGGTGATACCGCTGGGGCGCCCCGTCCCGCCGTAGGTCAACCCCGCGGTGACGGCACCGAAGTACTTGACCGAGTCGACCGTGGCCGCCCCCGACGTGTAGTCCACCTCGGCTGCCGTGGCGCCATTGACGCTCACGCGGACAGGCGCGGCGTCCGATGCTCGGTAGGTGTAGGCGAAAGTGAGGAGTGGCGCGGACGCGCCTGAGGGCGTGACAGCGATCGTCGCGGGCTCACCGAGGGCGGTGTACGTCGTGACCGTGGTCGTGCCCGACTCGTCGACATAGTTCACTGGTCGGCCCGCGAGGTCGAGCACGGACTCCGTCGACACGGAGATGCCGGGATCGACCGGGGCCGCCGGCCCGTGGGTCAGCGTCTGGCGGGTGGCGAGGGGGTTGCCACCGATTCCGATTTCCTCGACGACCTCCTCGATGAGTGCGCCGGAGAGGTCATATGCCGCGGACCGGGTGAGCCGACCATCGTCGGCGTATTCCATGCAGGCGGTCTCGCGCGATCCGCCCGCGGAGGTGACCATGGCGAGCTGGCGCCCGCGCACATCGAAGTAGGTCTCCACGGTGGAGCCGTCCTGGCGGGTGACCTTGCTCGGCAGGCCCGATGCCACGGCAGTGCCCTGGCACACGGCCGGCAGGGATGCGGCGCCCGTGTCAGGCCAGTACTCCGTCGTCTGCACCTTGCCGCCGGGCGTGACGTAGCGGGTGAGGCGTCCCCAGCCCGCGGTCTCGTAGTTCAGGCTCGAGCTGAAGCCACCGGGCATCTCGACCGAGGTGACCTTGCCGGTCTCCGGCGCGGCGTACGCATAGTCGACGGTGGGCGTGGTCTGCGAGCCCACGAAAGTGTCGTTGGTGGTGGTACTCGCCCGGTTGTTGAAGCCAGGCACCACCTGCTCAGCGGCGACCGTCTGCGGCTTGTCACTGCCGATACCCGCCGTGATGGTGAACCAGCCGGAGGGGTCAGCCCCGTCGACCTCGACGCTCACCTGCTTCGGGCCCGAGGGCAGGTCATTGAGCGTGCACGCAGTCCCCACGCAGGCGCGTCCCTCGATGACGAGGTGCACCTCCGATCCGCCGGAGCTCTCGATCCGGAATGTCCAGCCCTCGTCCCGGGCGCGCTTGTCCTGCGCGTCGGTGGGCGTCCAGATCGCCTGGGCCACGGCGGAGCGGGTCGTGGCATCCCATTCACCGGCGAGACCGCCGCCCGCACCCGGCTCCCAGTGATCGGGGCGTGCCGCGCCCGTGAAGCCCGAGCCGGTGAACTCGGTGGCACGGAAGCCCTCCAGGGCGTCCTCGCGATTGCCCCGCTTCACGATGTCGTAGTCGAGCTTGACCGTCGTGCCCGACATGCTGCTGCTACCCGGGCCCGCCTGGCTGACGATGTTGCCGGCTACGTCGTAGGTCACCTTGGTGACGAGGCCGCGAGCATCGCGCGTCGTCACCGTGCGGCCATCGACCCTGGTCGAGGTCGTGAGCTCGGCGCGGTCGGTGAAGCTCACACCGTCGAGGGTGACCGGGTCGATCTGGGCTGTGTTTGCCATGTCGTATCCGGCAGCCGTGCCGCTGATGAGGGCCGAGACATCGGTGCCCTCGCGCAGGTCAGACTCGGTGATGCGTGGCACCTCGATCGACTGGACGACGACATCCGCACCCGGGGCGCTGGCGGCTTCACGCATCGACGTCGCGCGACCGAGAGCGTCGTAGGTCACCGTCGCGACCGCGTCACGCGCGGCGGCATCCGTCGTGGCCGCGCGATTGGCCAGGGCCGACCGTGTCGCGACGAGGCGTCCAACCGAGTCCCAGCCCAATGCTGTCCCGGTGTTGCCCGGATCCTTGATGAGCGCGACCTGGGTCTGCGCGAGCCCGTCGGCGGTGTAGCCGATCTCGGTCTGCACCCCGCCGGGGTAGGTGATGCGGCAGATGCTGCCCTGCGGTGCGGCCGCGAACCCGCCCCAGGAGGGGCAATTGGCGTAGTCGAGCGTGATCGTGCGTCCGATCGCATTGGTGATGGAGGTCAGACGCGCGTCTTGCCAGGTCATCGCAGAGACACGACGCCCCTGGTCGGTGACGCGGATGGCGCGACCGTCCTTGAAGGTCGTCGTCACCCCGGAGGCATCGGTGAAGAGCCATCGGCGACTGCCCTCATCGCCGCACATGGACAGGATGTTGCGGTAGCCGGGGACCTTGTCGCCGCCGACGGCCTGCTCATAGACCCCCAGGGCATTGCGGAGGAAGGTGAGCGACATGCCATTCCAGCCCTCGAGACGCACCGCCTCGGGACCACTGCGCGTGGTGAAGGCGCCGCCGCAATCGAGATCCTGGGGTGCCGCGGCCACGCGCGTGATCTCCGGCGCGACGGTGCGGGGCTTGACCCCTGGCGAATACAACGTCGTGCCGTCGACACGCAGACCCACGCGCACCGGGGCGTTGGCGTCCCTCAGCCGCACGCGCGCATCCACATCGGGATCGGCGAACTCTTCGCTCGCTCGACCAATGCGCTTCCACGTGCCCTGGACCTTCTGCTCGATGACGAAGCGGTCGACCTGGTCGCGTCCGCTGACGTCGTAACCGAAATCCACATCAGCCCTGCCGTCACCCGCACGATCGACTGACGGGCGAGCCGGCGGCATATGGCCACGCGTGAGCGGTCCGGACTCCTCGATCGCCATCCACGGCGATCCGCTGGCGGCCATGAGCCGCCAGCCGGTGGGTACGCCCTCTTGCGCGGGACTCTGCGCGGCGTACTGCAGGGCGACCCGCACGCCGGCCGAGGGACCCGCGAGGGACTCCGACTCCCACGCCCAGGTGACCTGTCCGCTCGCCAGCGCCGCCGACATGCCGCCTGCGCGTACGGCCGGTCCGGGGGGATCGATGACACCGCGCACGCCGAAGCGACCGAAGCTCACCCACGTCTCGGACTGGTCATTGCGCACCCACAGGACGTAGCCGTGGCCGGGCGTCAGGCGCGCGCTGACCTGCCCCCAGCCGCCGGTCAGCGTCCCCTCCCACGCGAAGTCCTTGCTCGTGTCCGTGACGTCGACGCCCCTGCCCTGGGAGGCGTCGTAGATGCGCACCGTGACCGCCCCGGCATCGGCGAGGTCCGCGACCGAGAGGTAGGGGAAGTCCCCGTGTAGCGCTGTGCCCCCAGGCACGGTGGCGACTGTCGGCTGCGCTTCGGCCACGCGCTCGCCGCTGCCTGACCGCGTGGGGATGGGTCCGGCACCCTCGATACCTGCGATCTCCTGCGCGATCGCCTGCACATCCGCTTGAGCCCGATCATCCGCCTGAGCGATCCGCGGCGCCCCGGCCGCAGGCTGGCCGGCGAGCAGGACCGCGGCAGCCGCGACCCCGGCGATGACCGCCGTGGCCGCGCCGAAGGGCCTACCCATTTCCATCCGCGCTGACCGCAGCCCGTTCAGCAGCCGCTGAAGGAGCTGACCGTGCCCGCGAGTCGGATGTTCCAGGCGAAGTCAGCACCGACAGCGGGAGCCGTCTTGGAGGAGTTGTCCTGCAGGACAAGCTCATCCTTCTTCAGGCAAGACGCGAGCACGGTGTATTCGAATGTCGTGGTGGGGAAGTTCCTCGTCCGCTTGCCATCCTTGTCGGTGATGAAGGTGTCCGGGACGCGCTTCCAGTAGTTGCCACGCTCCTCCGGCAGCGGCCAGATGGTGGGCACGTTGCCCTGGAGGCAATGTCCACCGGCGGAGTCGTTATTGCGACCATCCTGCATACCGCCATCGTCGTACCACGTCTTGCTCTTGCAGGTGCCGCCGTCATCGTAGTTGGAGATGACGTAGGAGAAGGTGACCTTGATCTGCGGTCGTGTGAGTTCGCGACCCGTCTTGGCATTGACCGGCCAATCCCACGTGCCGTCGGTATCGGCGGTAAGGATGAAGCTCATCTGCTGCGGGCCCATCGGAGTGCCGTAGCCCGAGACGCTGAACTGCTCACCGGTGCCCGGCACGGTAAAGGGGGACGTCTTCGACCAGTCCTGCGCGGAGGCCTTCGCCCCGATGCCACTCATGTCGACGGTCTCACCCCCCACCTTATAGTCAGGCCATGCGCCAGTGATCTCACCGTCGGTGATGCGCCAGGTGACCGGCCTCTGGAAGACGGTTCCGGTGGGCGAGAAGTCCGCCGGCACCTTGATCTGCGTCACGGATGTGACGTTGGTTCGCAGGGCAGACGCGTAGACGTGGTTCTGGAAGGCCCACGCGCGGTCCCACAGCGGGTAGATCTCCTGCCAGCAACCGACCAGCGGGCTGCCCTGGACAGTGCAGTAGCGGGGGTAGGTGTCCTGGTCATCGCGCGCTTCGAGTCCACCGCGCTTAGAGATGGAGTAGCGCGTGGTGAGGGTCATGCCATCAAGGTTGAGGTCCTGGCACTCGGGGGCACGACCAGCGTCCGGATTCATCCGATCCGTAGACGTGTCTCCGAAGAACCCGCTACCGCGGCTCACCATCGTCCACCACGTGTCGCCGTCACGCTGGGCGGCCGTGCTCTCGCGATTGGCCGGCAGCCCGCGGCAGGTCCAGGAGTAGTTGCCCGTCGGGCCGTCGTAGTCGGTCTGGCGGGCATGGCCCCACCACTGCGGGCGGGCGGCACCGGCCGGATTGTTGTTCTTGGTGCGCAGACCACCGTCGTAGCGCCAGGCCTTGACCTCGGGAGCGTCGAGCAGCCCCTGACTCACAACGAGGGGAGCGTTCGTGTTGCATCCGTAGTTGTATCCGTCATAGAAGTTGTCGCTGTCGTACTGCGAACCGCGAATGATTTTCTTGGAGGATCCCGTGGTGATCCCCTCCATGTATGGCGTGCGCTGACCGATCGTCACGGCAGGCGCCACGGGTCCTGTGAGCTTGCCCTTGCCATCGGAGACGGCGTACTGGCTGATGCCGACATTCGTGGGAATCCGATTGACCATCGCCTGGATCGCCCAGCCGCGCCAGATGGAGTTGTCGCCGGCGGTGTAGCCGATCCAGCACCCCGTGCGATCGTCAACATCACCGTCCCAGCTCCTGAGAAGACGCTTGGACACGATCGTCATATCGCCAACGAAGTCACGAGCCGCCAGGGGTTTGCCCTCGAGACGGTTGTTCATCTGGTCGGCCCGCTGGTCATTGACGATGCGGACGTTCATTCCCGCCTGGGTCTGCCAGAGGCCATCGCGGGTAGTCGTCTCCGGGTCACCGAAGATGAAAGAGGGCCTGGTCTTGCCGTCCTTGCCGCAGTAGATCGTCTTGCCGACGGTCCAGATGCTCATGTCGGGGCAGCTATAGGTCGTCTTGCCGTCCACCTGCAGGGCAAAGCCGCCTGCGAGCGCGAAGCCATCATTGAAGGACATCTCGATGGGGATCTCCACTCGCCCACCATCGACGATGGTTGCACCGGTGCCGACGATGACGGCACCTCCGGCGGCGATATCAGCCCGGAAGTCGTCGGCGAGCTTGACTCGCACGACCGAGCCCGCCGGTGCGGTCGGATAGTCCGGATCCCCCGGGCGCGGCTCGACGGCAGCAGCGGGAGCCGGGTCGGCCTTCGGGGTGGGTGCGGGAGCCGCACTGGCAGTTGCGAGGCCGATTGTGGTGAGGAGCAAGGCCGCGACAGCACCACCTGCAACCACTGGGGACACGAGAGAGGGACGACGTCCAATCATGGTGGGCAGACTAACGGAGTGGCCGCGTGCGTGTCCCAACGAGCGCCCAGGAATCGGACCCTTCCCCACTCCACCGAGAAGGCCGGCGAACCCTCGTGAGGCCGAGTGAGCGCGCCAGCCTTCGGTCAGTACCGCCTCGCGGACAGTGAGCATGACCGGACACTCGGCTTAGCGTCATCGGGTGACTCGGCGGCATGTGGTTTCGGCGTGCGTCGCCGCCCTCGTGATCTCCGGGTGCGGTATCGGCCTCGACGCGTCGTACGCAGACCCTGCAGTCGAAGCGACCTCCCTCACGGAATGCGACCCCGTCACCCCCTACGACGACCTGGATGCCCTGAGCACCGCCCTCGCGAGCGAAGCATCGTTCTACGGAATCGTCGGGGCGGATATCGCGACCGACGTACGCCTCGCCAGTGGCGACATCGTCTTCGCCTTTGGCGACACCATCCTCGATGAGTTCATCGCGCGGGATACCTCGGTGCGCAACTCCCTCTTAGCCTTCAGCGCGGACCGCGCGTGCCTGGTGCTCGGCCCGGACGGATCTGCGTTCGTACCCGACCGCGCCGATGGAGTCGGCTACTGGCCGACCTCAATGGTCGAGGTCGAGCCGGGACGCACGATGGCGCTCTTCCTTCAGCGGGTGCGCGAGACCAGTGACGGCGAATTCGTCAATCTCGGACCGAGCGTGGCAGAGGTCGCACTCGACCCTGACGGCCTCCCCCGACTGGTCCGCGTCATCGACATCGGCTCCGACGAGCCATCACGCCAGCGGATTGGGTGGGGAGCAGCGTCATGGCGCGGCCGCGACGACTACCTCTACATCTATGGCACAGCCAATCCCGAGACCGAACTCGTCTTCGGGTGGTCCCTGCACGTCGCACGCGTCCGCCCCGAGCAGGTCTTCGACGTACTCGCCTGGGAGTACCGGACCGCGGATGACTGGAGCGCCGATGCATCCGCGGCGACCACGCTCATCCCCGCTAGCGGCGGGGTCTCGCAGACGTTGTCGGTATTTGCGCACGAGGGCAGGTGGTACGCCGTGAGCAAGCGCGACGACTACCTCGGTCGCGACATCGTCATCTGGTCGGCTGCCGAGCCGACCGGGACCTTCGTCGCATCCGACCCGGTAGCGCAGCGGCCGAGTGATGCGACAACCGTGAGGTACGCCGCCGTTGCCCATCCCACGCTCTACCCGGAGGAGGGCACGGTCGTGGTGAGCATCAGCCAGAACACCACGGACCCCAATGCGCTTGCCGACGATCCGACGCTCTATCGACCCGAGTTCTTCCGCGTGCCGCTGCCGCCGGGCTAGGTGCCGTCTAGGGTCGATGCATGCGCGGGTACGACATCGCCGTCATCGGGGGAGGCATCGTCGGGCTCGCGCTCGCCGATGCGTGGCTGGCTCGGCACCCCGGCAGCAGCGTGCTGGTGCTTGACAAGGAGGAGCGTCTCGCGGAGCACGCGTCGGGGCGCAACTCCGGGGTGATGCACGCGGGCTTCTACTACGCGCCCGACTCGCTCAAGGCTCAGCTCACGCGCCGTGGCAACCAGATGCTCAAGGCCTTCTGCGCCGAGCGCGGCGTCCCCGTGCGCGAGACCGGCAAGGTCGTCGTCACGACCTCCGCTGAGCAGTTGACGTCGCTCGACGAGCTCTACTCCCGGGGGCAGACCAACGGCGTGCCCCTTGAGATAGTCGATGAGGCAGCCCTGCGCGAGATCGAGCCACTCGCGCGCACACATGAGCGCGCCCTGTGGTCGCCGTCGACCGCAGTCGCCGATCCCGTGGCCGTGGTGGAGGCCCTCGCCGCGCGCGTGCGCGAGCGGGGTGGCGAGGTGCGGCTAGGAACGCCTCTCATCGAGGCCGGGCCTGGATGGGTGCGCACGCCTTACCAGCGCATCGAGGTCGGCCACACCATCAACGCTGCCGGGCTCTACGCAGACCGCGTGGCGCACTGGTTCGGCGTGGGTGAGGACTACGCGATGCTGCCCTTCAAGGGGCTCTACTGGTACTCGAGTTGGCCCGCGGGCCGTCTGCAGCGTCACGTCTACCCCGTGCCGGATCCACGCAATCCCTTCCTCGGGGTGCACCTCACCGTCACCGTGGACGGGCGCACGAAGGTCGGACCGACAGCGATCCCGTCGCTGTGGCGCGAGGACTACGCCGGCCTGCGCGGCATCAAGCCGAGCGAATTTGCTGGCATCGCGCGGCTCTACCC
>CAZLZC010000039.1:0-16235 GCA_964563825.1 uncultured Actinomyces sp. | reverse complement strand
GAGCGCTAGTCAGCTTCGGCCTTGCGCACCTGTGACTCGGCCGAGGCCGACTCCACTCCGTCTGCCACACCCTTCACGGCGCCGCCGATACCGTGGCCGACAACGTCAGCGACATCCTCGATCCCATGCGCGGTGTGCTCAGTCGCATCCTCGAGGTCCTTCTTGGTCTTCTCGTCCATGCGGATCTCCTCGAACTCGATCGGTGGGTGTCAGGCTAGCGCCTGGACACCACCGTATGGGACGCTCCTGCCGTCTGGACCGCAGTCATGCCAGAGGTTGCGCCAGCGACCTAGTCGATTGAACCTCTTGAGCGGGGATGGGCATGGACAAGTCCGGCAAGGTCATCACCTACATCATCCTGCCGATTGTGGTCACTGTCTTCATCCTCGTCACCGTCACTCGCGACCAGCTCTCCGCGGTGATCTTCGGTGTCGGCGTGGTCCTGCTGCTAGTCATCGAGGCCATCCGTCTCGTCGTCGCCAAGGCCAAGGTGAATTCGACGACCTTTCGAGACGCGACAGCATCGTTCTCCATCGGGCTTCTCACCGGCTTCGTCAATCAGCTGATCCTGCTGCCGGTGATGTTCGTCTTCATGGCATTCGTGGCCTCTGTGACACCGCTGCAGCTCGGCGATCGCATCGACAATCTCTTCGGGAGCTGGGCCATCCCGGTGAGCCTGGCGATATGCCTCGTCTTGGCCGACTTCCTCTACTACCTGGCCCATCGCTCGGCGCACCGGGTCGAGGTGCTCTGGGGCTCTCACTCGGTGCATCACTCGAGCGAGCACTTCAATCCGACCACGGCGACACGCATCTCCTTCCTGGATCAGGCATGGGACCTGGTGCTGATGTCGGTCATCTGCCTCCTCGGCTTCAATCCCCTCTACGCGCTGGGTGCTTACGCCATCGTGCTGCTCTACCAGCTGCCGCCGCATCAGACGTGGTCGCGCCAGATGCCCGGGTGGTTTGAGTTCGTCTTCAATACGCCGGTGCACCACCGTGCCCACCACGCCTATCAGCGCATGTATATCGACAAGAACTTCGGCGGCATCAGCATCATCTGGGATCGGTTGTTCGGTAGCTTCGCTGAAGTCGATGAGTCGACGCCACCGGAGTTTGGACTCACCGTGCCGGTGGGGACTTATAACCCCTTCAAGCTCATGGTCGTGGAGTTCGGTCACATGGGGCGGAGCATGAAGGACATGCCGACCGTGGGCGACTCGCTGCAGGTGCCGTTCCGGCCGCCGTACTGGCAGCCCTCCACTGACTGAGTTGCCGGGTCGGTCTACGTGGCCTGGACCGGCAGGCGCTGACGGGTCCTGCGGCCGATCCAGGCGACCACGGCCGCATCGGCGACGACGATGGCGGCTGCGAGCGCTCCCATGGTGATGGGGCGGTCGACGATGACGAAGATGCTGAGGGCGGTCACTCCCAGGAGCAGGACGGCGGCCGCGATATGCACCAGGAGGAATGATCTATCCGATGCGCCGGCGATCCACGTGAGCAGGATGAAGCCCACCATCACGTAGAGAAGTGGTAGGGGGAGTCGGAAAGATGCCAGCGCGGCTGATGCATCGTCCAGGGGCACGATCGTGAGTGCGGAGAACCCTGCGGCCGTGCCGATGAACCCGAAGATGAGTACGTAGTGGGCGCCCAACCACGCTCGTACTCGCCCGGCTCCGTGGGGAATTCCCGGAGGCAGGACGGTCCGAAAGTAGATCGCCCACACGGCGTAGATGACGACAAAGGTCAGCACTAGGTAAGGCGGATTGGGGATGGAGTCGAACTCACCGAGAGCAAGAATGAGGTCCGCGAAGCTCTCACCGAGGGAGATGATCACCAACTGTCCGACGCGCTCCGTCATGTGCTCTCGATCCAGCGAGCCGGTGGACTCGAGTTCGCCGAGGTAGACCGTGATCAGGGGCAGGAGTCCCAGTGCAAGCGCCAGGCCGAACGCATATGTGCGCGGGTGGGTCCAGTAGGGCCCCGAGCCCTCGGGGAGCAGGGCACCGACGAGGCATACGAGTGCTGCAGCCGTGGTGGACCAGCAGACGATGGTGGCGCCACGTCGGGTTGATCCCCCACGCCGTGCCCTCATCGCATAGAGCACCGCGACCGAAGCGAATGCCACGCCCAGGGCAATGAGACCAGTGGAATCGCTCAGGCCTCCCGTGCGCGAGACGGAGAGGGATGCGATGACAAGGGCGAGCATCTGCACCAGGGTGAGCATGCGGCGCAGCACCGAATCCTCGGGTGCGGCGTTGAAGGAGAGGGTCGTGAGGAGCCACATGGTGAGCAGGACCAGCAGGGTGAGGGCAAGCCATGCCCCCCTCTCGAGTGATGGATCGCTATCGAAGAGATTGCTCCCGTGGAGGACCGCCGCGACCAGGACGAGGTCGTAGAAGACCTCGAACCAACTCGCTCGAGAACCTTGGGCTGAGGGGAGCACCGACACGGGCACATCTTGGCAGGGGAGGGGGCGCCAGGTACGCAAGGCGCCACCACCCGGGAGGGTTCACCGCAGAGGGGTCGCCCGCGGTTCATCGGGCACTGACAAGGCAGACCTATCGAATCGAAAAGCCCAGCGCCTGCTAAGGCTTTCGCATGGAGCTGCCTCGGGGATGTGAACCCCGGACCTACGCACGGCGAGCGTGGGGACGACTCGTTCGTAGTACGAGGTCGGGCACCTAGTGGTGGGCTGTTCTCAACGTCGGGCGAGACTCAGGCGGAGGCTCGGGTCTGCGAAGAGCAGCGGGTCGTGAGCCACATCAACAGTGTCGACATCCGCGGACACCGACCAGCGACGCGCAATGAGAGCGAGCGCCAGCGCTCCTTCGAAGGTTGCGAGATGGACGCCGAGGCAGACCTTCGGCCCGGTACTAAATGGCAAGTAGGCCCCTCGTTGGTCCGGAGACATCACACCGGGTCGATGGCGGCCCGGACGGAACTCAGTGGGCGCGTCATAGGTTGACTGGGCACGATGCGGGATCCAGGTGCTGAAGATGATCGGCATCCCTACGGGGAGATCAACCCCGGCCAGAGTGAAGTCACCGACGACGGCACGGTCGATCAGATCGCCGACCGGGTAGAGCCGGAGCGTCTCGGTGATCACCTCCGCGCTCAGGGGGGCGCGTTCTTCGAACACGGCGTGGAACTCGTCATCCAGCGGGATGGCAGCGGCCTCGCCCGCGAGAGCTTGCTGGATGTCGCTATGGGTCGCCAGGAGCCAAAGGGCGAAAATCAGCGTGTTTGCCGTCGTCTTGTGGCCGGCATAGATCAGACCCACGAGCTCATCGCGCAGTTCTCCATCGCTGAGGCTCTCACCATCGGAGGTGGAGGCGGCCACGATGTGGCTGAGCAGGTCATCGCGTGGCTCTTGTCGCCGATCTGCGATGACGCCGACGATGAACGAGTCGAGGGCAGCGAGCGCGTCCGCAAACTCCTTGCGGCTCCGTGGGTCGTATGAGGCATCCTGGCTGATTGCGACGAAGGCCGCGTTGCGCTCGTCGTCGAAGGCGTGGATTACCTCTCGGAACTCCCGGTGGTCGCCGGAGAACAACGTGACACCGATGACATCGAGGATGAGGTTCGTCACGGCCTCCGCGACGCGAAACTCCGAGGTCGGCTCCCACGCAGCGATTCCCTCGTCCAGCGATCGCTGGATGAGGAGGCCCAGCTGACGCACTCCTTTGTGGGTCAGCGGACGCTGGACGACTCGACGGCGTCCGCGCCACGATTCACCGAAGTTCACGGTGAGGGCATTGCCCAGGCCTCCTGCCTTCTCGAATCCGCGGATGAGCGGTCCGAGCCCGACCTGGGAGAACGGCGCCATGAGGGTCGCCCGCATGAGTTCGGGATCGTTGAGCCAGAGGGCCTCCTCACCATTGAGCGAGAATCGGAACATCGCCTCGCGGCCCTGTGCCATACCGATGAACTCCTGCCACTGGCCAACAGGATGCGGCATATCGGCGTACTGCGGAACGGCGTCGATGCTTGGCACGTGCTCGCCTCTCATTGGGTGGGCCGGGTGCGGACACCAAGTCTGCGTCCTGCTCGCGCACCGGTCGACAAGTTCTGATGAAAGGTCGTGCGGCGCTGATGCCCGACCGGAATGAGGGCCCATCCGACAACCTCCTCGTGCCACCCGGACTCGTCGTAGCGTGCTCTCAGGGAAGGCATGGCAAGGGAGTGCGGCATGAGCGAGCACAGCGTCAGCCCGCACTCGGCGGCCATCATCATCGTCGGCAGCGAGATCGTCGAGGGGACGGTACTCGACGAGAACGGGCAGTGGTTGACCCAGCGCCTGCAGGACCGGGGTATCTGGCCCCGCATGGTGGTGTCGATTTCAGACGACATCACCCTGATCGCACAGGCCGTCAGGTCAGCCTGCGCGAGCGTCAACTACGTCGTAGTCAGCGGCGGCCTCGGCTGCACTCCCGACGATGTGACGAGGGTTGCGGTGGCGTCCGCCTTCGGCGTGCCCCTGCATGTGGACGCGGAGCAGGTCGACATGCTTGAGGGCAAGTCCACCTGGGCCCACGGGGAGCTTGCGCGCGCAGCGGCGACCCTGCCCCATGGCGGCCAAATCATCGTCGGTCATCACGATGGTGTTCGGGGGTTCCTCATCGAGAACGTCCTCGTGCTGCCGGGAAACCCTCCGGAGATGCAAGTGATGTTCGAGGCATTCATCCGCGACTACCCTCCGCCGGCGGCGCCGATCTGCCGAGCGACACTCTCATTTGCAGCCACCGAGGACGCCCTGCGGGCAACCCTCGGCGAATTCGAAGCGGCCTTCCCCGATGTAGAGCTGGGGTCTTACGCAGACCCGATGCGAGCGCCGTCTCGCGTTACCCTAGTGCTGCGTTCACGTGATCAACGCATGCTCCACGATGCGTGCGCATGGTTCGATCGCATCGGTCTTCGCTCCAGGGGGCATGCATGAACAGCAGGGTTGCGGTGATCACCGGGGGCGCGAGTGGTCTTGGACTGGCCATCGCCCGAGCACTGGGGGCAGATGGATGGTCGGTCGCCCTGCTGGATTTCGACAGGGAGTCCTTAGGCGCATCGGTCGAGGACTTGCGCACGGAAGGTGTCGAAGCAGAGGGGTTCCACGCCAACGCCGCTGATGGCGCCGAGGTCGACGACGCTGTTTCCCGTATCGTTCAGCGATGGGGTCGTATCGATGCCCTCTTCGCCAATGCGGGTATCTCAGCCGGCCCAGGGCCGGCGGCCGGCGGTCGCGGGATCGCTGAGGTCGACGACGCAAACTGGGACCACGTGCTTGCGGTGAACCTCTCTGGAGTCATGCGGTCCATCCGGGCGTGCGTGCCTCACCTGACGGCGGCAGGTGGGGGCAGCATCGTGATTACATCGTCCTCGGCTGCGGTACGCCCCACCCTGTGGGTAGGGCACGCGTACACCGCAGCAAAGGCCGCCCTCATCCCGCTCGGCAAGGTCCTGGCCATTGAGCTTGCCGGTGTGGGAATCCGGGTGAACGTCATTGCCCCGGGGGCCTTTGTCACCGACATCGGAGGCGGGCGCCTGCGCGACCCGCAGGTGGCACAGAGCATGGCTCGCACCATCCCCATGCAACGTCTTGGCGATCCAGTCGAGGTAGGCGAGCTTGCGCGATTCCTTGCAGGTGATGATTCGCGCTACATCTCAGGTGCGGTGATCAGCATCGATGGCGCCCTCGTCGCCGGTGAGTACGAACCCCCGGCCTGACGCTCAACCGACCGGTACAGCATCCAGGGCGATGTCCAGGCTCTCGAGGAGGTTCCGGAGCAGGGGTGCTGGCCGTCCGCGTCGAATGAGCACCTGTGTCTGAATCGTCGGCTCCGGCCCCGTGATGGGTCGCGTCACCAGGCCGGGAGGCAGCATGGTGGCCGCGAATGCCGGCACGAACGTGACTCCAAGGCCGGCTGCGGCGAGGGCGAGGGCGATGTGCAGCTGATCGACCTCATGCGCGATCGTGAGGGTGATGCCAGCCTCCGCGGCCATTGCGAGGTAGTGGCCGACGTTCTCTGAGTCGGTCTGGCTTGAGATCATCAGGATGGGGACGCCGTGCAGGGCCGTGAATGGGATCGTCGTCATTCGGGCGAGTTTGTGGTCCTCCGGGAGCGCAAGGACCACGGTGTCCTCACTCGAAGAGTGCACCTGAAGGTTCGTCGGGACCTCGTGGGATCCCCGGCAGAACGCGATGTCGATCTGCTGCTGCTGGAGTTTAGTGACGAGTTGTGCCGTTCCGGCTTCCACTAGTCGGATGCCCACGGCCGGGTACCGCTCGCGATGGACCCTTAGGACGGCCGGGACCTGATAGAGGCAGGCAGGGGCAATGAAACCGACCCCCAGCGATCCCACCGCTCCCGCGCCGGCTTGCCGGGCCAGTTCGGCGGCCTCGCGGGCATCGGCGAGTACCTGCTGGGCTCTCGGCAGGAAGATGGTGCCCGCGGGAGTGAGTTCCACCACGCGACGGTTGCGATCGAAGAGCTTCACGCCGAGCTCGCGCTCGAGCAAGGCGATCTGCTTGCTCAGGGCCGGCTGAACAATGTGCTGCCGCTCCGCGGCGCGGCCGAAGTGCAATTCCTCGGCAAGCACGACGAATGACTGCAGGTGTCGGAGCTCCATCACTTGGACCTCCTCGCCGGCGACCTCAACCTCGTCTGGGCGAGTGTGTCATTGCTCAATCGGCATCCTAAAGGGTTGGTAATTCCCATGGAGAATCACCCGGAACCCGAGTGCCATTGGCGGCTGCCTTCCCAGGGGGGCGACCATGTCCGGATGACCGCAAATCCGATTCTCGGCGCGATCGCGCAGGAGGGTGGCCGGTACGCCATCGAGTCCCTGGGGCTCGGCGAGCTTCAGCCTGGCGAGGCTCGGATCCGCGTGCTCGCGAGCGGGATGTGCCGCACCGACGCCGAGGCCTTCGGCATGGTGCCGCTGCCTGCGGTGCTCGGGCACGAGGCCGTGGGTGTTGTCCTCGAGGTCTGCGAGCCTCTTGGCGACGTCAACGTCGGCGATCGCGTGGCCGTCTCGTATCCCAGTTGCGGGCAATGCAGCGCATGCATCAGCGACCGGCTGTGGCTGTGTGAGTCCAACTGGGCACTGAGCTTTGACGGCTGCAGACACGACGGCAGCAAGCCGATCAGGTGGCGCGGCAGTGATGTCTCGTCGGCATTCTTCCAGCAGTCATCGTTCGCAACCGAGGCGATCGTCCCCATGAGGTCGCTCGTCGCGATCCCTGCGGATGTCCCCATCGATGTGGCTGCCGCGCTGCCCTGCGGCCTACTCACAGGCACCGGCGCGATCACGAACGTACTGGGAGTGCCGCCTTTCGGAGTCTGCGCAGTCATAGGGACCGGGGCAGTCGGGCTCGCTGCGGTCATGGCAGCGCGGATCTCCCGGGCGGAGTCGATCATCGCGATCGACGTCCACGAGGATCGCCTCCGACTAAGCCGCGAACTCGGTGCCACCCATGCCTTCAACGCATCGGCCCCCGACGTGGGCGAGGAGATCCGGCATGCGTTCCCTGACGGCATTCCCCATGTCCTGGATACGACCGGCAGTCCACAAGCTTGGGATCTCGCGATGAGTCAGCTCTCACGCGGTGGCACCTTCGCCTTCGTCACGACACCTGAGCCGGTTGAGACCTACCGGATCTCGCCCTTCGACATCTTCCTCAAGGTGGCAACCTTGAAGGCGGTGCTCCTGGGAGCCGCAAATCCGCGCGAGCAGATCCCGCTCATGCTGAAGTGGTGGGCCGCCGGGGAGTTCCCGATCGAACGACTGGTGCGCTCCTACTCCCTCGACGACATCAACACGGCAGCCGAAGACTCACTCGTCGGTCGCACCATCAAGCCCATCATTGTCATGCCCGATCCGAGTGAAGGAGACCCTCTTGCTTGACCAGTTGCCCTTGAGCGAATCGGACCGCGTCCGTCTTGCTGACTTCATCGCTATCCCTCGACCGATGTTCATTGGGGGCGCATGGACCGACGGGGTCGACGGCGAGCGGCTTGAGGTGTCGAACCCGGCCACCGGGCGGGTATTCGCCACCGTCTGCGCCGCTGGGGCGGCAGATGTCGACGCGGCCATCGACGCGGCGAATCGCGCCAAGGCGGTCTGGGCCTCCACTTCACCGGCCGAGCGTTCCGCGAGACTGTGGAAGCTGGCCGATCTCATCGAGCGCGATGGCGAGGTGCTTGCCGTCCTCGAGGTGCTGAACCAGGGCAAGCCGCTTGGTCTCGCACAGGGCCTCGATGTCGGCGGTTCCGCCGAAACGCTCCGTTACTACGCGGGCTGGCCCACCAAGCTGCACGGCACGACGGCTCAGCTCTCCGCACCGGATGAGCGTGCCGTGCCAGTCGGCCCGGCGTACCACGCCTATAGCCAGCTCCATCCCGTCGGCGTCGTGGGGGCGATCGTGCCCTGGAATGTCCCCCTTGTGATGGCCGTGGCGAAGTTGGCGCCCGCCCTGGCCGCCGGCTGCACAGTCGTGCTTAAGCCGGCACCTGAGACCCCGCTGACAACCCTGTGGCTCGGCGCCCTGATCGAGGAAGCCGGGTTCCCCCCGGGCGCGGTCAACATCGTGGTCGGAGGCCGCGATGCCGGCATGCAGATCGTCACACACGCAGATGTCAACAAGATCGCGTTCACCGGATCGACGGCGACCGGCCGTGAGATCGCATCCGCTGCCGGTCGTGAGCTCAAGTCGGTCACCCTCGAATTGGGCGGGAAATCCCCTCTTCTCGTCTTCCCCGATGCGGATCTCGACGCCGCAGCAGAGGCTGCTGCCTTCAGCATCTTTCTCAACGCCGGGCAGATGTGCTTTGCCACTTCCCGGGTATTCGTGCATCGGGCCGTCTATGACGACGTTGTAGCGAGGATCGGAAGCATCGCCACGACGATGCAGATGGGATCGGGGCTCAATCCCGATACGCAGTTGGGGCCGGTGGTCTCGCAGCGGCAGCAGCGGCGGGTTCTGGATTACGTGGAATCGGCGCAACGCGCGGGGATGGAACTCGTCGCTTCCGGGCCGATCGCCCCAACGGAGGGCTTCTTCGTGCCGCCCATGGTCTTCGCCGCCGAGCCCGGTTCCACAGCCCTGCGGGATGAGGTCTTCGGACCGATCCTCTCCGTGGAAGCCTTCGATGATGAGGCAGACGCACTGCAGCGCGCGAACGACACTGACTACGGGCTCGCCGCGAGTGTGTGGACAAGCGATCTCTCGCGTGCCCATCGACTTGGATCTCTCATCCAGGCCGGGACTGTCTGGGTCAACTGCAACATCGTTCTCGACGAATCGATGCCCTTTGCCGGCTGGAAGGCGTCCGGACTCGGCATGGAGGGCAGTGAGGGCGGGGTCCGCGAGTACCTGAAGCCGCGCACCGTCGTCGTGGCACTTTGATGCGCATCACCATCGGGAATCACCGCTCACCATTCGAGTATTGGCGCGCGATCTTCACCTCGCCCTAGCGTCTGGTCGGACCACGGCATACAGGAGGCATGGGTTGACCGAGATCAAGGTGCTGGCAATCGGTGGAAGTACTCGACCGAACTCTTCGAGTGAGCGTGCGCTGCGCATTGCAGCGGCCGGTGCGGCGAATGCAGGAGCAGTTGTAACGACAATCACGGGACGCGATCTCATCCTGCCTATCTACGACACCGAGATCGATGAGCGCGATCCGAAGGCGCTCGCACTCATCGACGCGATCCGATCCGCCCACGGACTCATCATCAGCAGCCCCGGCTACCACGGTGGGATGAGCGGGATGATGAAGAACGCCCTGGACTACATCGAGGACCTCAGGGACGAAGATCCGACGTACCTGGACGGCCGCGCCGTCGGGCTCATAGCGGTAGCCCATGGCTGGCAGGCCACGGTCTCCACCCTCACGCAACTGCGCCAGGTCACCCACGCTTTGCGCGGCTGGCCAACTCCCCTGGGAGGTGCGGTGAACTCCTCGACTACTCGCCTCACCGATGACGGGTCGGACGCCGAGACCGCGACCCAAGACCAGCTTCAGTCCATCGGTGCACAGGTCGTGGCCTTCGCGCGGATGCAGCGGGGGCCCGTCGCTTCCACGTCGTGACGAGCCCGAGGTCTGGCGGGGAGCTAGGCGCGACCAGCATCCATCACTGTGAGGAATCACCGGGCGCCAATCATCTATTGGATTGCATCGCGGCCGCCGTCATAGCCTGCGTGACCAGAGGAATTCCCAGATGACAGTCGGAGGTTGGGTGCACGCCGTGGTCGACACACGAACCCTGCGAGTAGGCAGCACGAACATTCGGCTACTCGAATCAGGCTCAGGAGATCCGCTGCTCTTCTTGCACGGAAGCGGCGACCTCGGCACCTGGCCCGCCGTGCTTGACTCGCTCGCGCAGTCATTCCATGTGCTGCGCCCAGACCATCCGGGTTTCAACCTCAGTGATGACGATCCGGATATCGCTCGCGTTAGCGACATCGCCTTCACCTACCTGGAGATGCTCGATCAGCTCGGCATCTCATCATGTGCGCTGGCCGGTGTGAGTCTCGGAGGCTGGATCGCAGCCGAGATGGCGTGCATGGAGCCGAGCCGGATTCCCACGCTCCTCCTCATCGACCCGATCGGCCTGCGGCAGCGCGGCACGTTTCCGGACTACTTCATGCTGACTCCTGCAGAGCTCGCCGAATCGGTCTATGCGACGCCTGAGATGAGGCAGGAGATGTCCGAAATGATGGCGACGCTCGAGAACGAGGAGCAACTCTTCGCCCGATACCTGCGCAATCGGGCGTCGATGGCTCACCTCGGCTGGAACCCCTACAACCACGATCCCAAGCTCGCCGCACGGCTGCGACGCGTGACATCCGACACCACGATTGTCTGGGGCGCGGAGGATCACCTTGTCCCCGTGGAGACCTTGGATGCTTGGCTTGAGGCCCTGCCCCATGCCAAGCCGATCGTCATTCCCGACGCCGGGCACCTCCCCCATATCGAACAGACAGACCGCTTCCTCAGCGCCATCGACCACATCACTGCACCCGAATCGACATCGACGGGAACAAAATGAAGATCATCGGCTTCCACCTCATGCCTTGGCCGTACCTCACTCCGGCCGACATCTCTGGCAGTGACTCCTCCTGGATCACGATGTCGAATGCGCTCTACGACCCCAAGAAGGGTCATGAGCTCTACGAGACCTACTTCAATCAGCTCGTCTACTACGACGAGGTGGGGCTCGATGGCGTGGCGGTGAACGAACATCACCAGACCCCATACGGGCTCATGCCTTCGGCGAATGTCACTGCGGCCATGCTGGTGCCCCGCACCAAGGGGACGATCGCCATTCTTGGCAACGCCATTCCTCTGCATGAGAATCCGCTGCGAGTGGCTGAGGAGATTGCCTACCTCGACGTCGTGTCAGGCGGCCGCATCATCAGCGGCTTCGTCCGGGGTATCGGTGCCGAGTATCACAGCATGTCGATGGATCCCAGTGTGAGCCGCGAGCGCTTCTATGAAGCGCATGACCTCATCATCAAGGCGTGGACGGAGCCGGGTCCCTGGGAGTGGTATGGACGCCACTACAAGTTCCGTTACGTGAACACCTGGCCGCGACCCTTCCAGCAGCCGCACCCGCCGATCTGGAGTCCCTCACAGGGGAGTAGCGAGACGGTCGAATGGGCGGCACGAAACAAGTACGTCTACCTTCAGACTTTCAGTGACACAAAGAGCAGCGAGCGGATCTTCGGCGATGTGCGCGAGGCCCACGAGCGGCTGCACGGGCTTGTCATGCCGGAGCTCATCGGCTGGTCCGTGCCGGTCTACGTCGGAGACACCGACGAGCAGGCCCTCGCCGAGGCGAAGCCGCACATGGAGTATCTGTTCAACGACGTTCTCCGCATGCGCAAGGACCAACTCTTTCCTGCTGGATACCTCACCGTCGAATCTACGCAGCGCGTCATGAGCGCGAAGGCGAAGGGTCTGGGGACTGGTCGCAAGACGTGCGAGGAGCTCATGGATGCGGGCATCGTCATTGTCGGCAGCGCCGACACCGTCCGTGACACCATGATCGACCGCCAGCAGCGCTTCGGTTTCGGGAACTTCAGCGGGATCTTCCACTTCGGCACCCTCCCGGACGAGCTCTTCCGGGCAAGCGTGAAGCGCTTCGCCGATCACGTCATGCCGTCGATCGCACCACTCGGCCTTCCCACGGGCCACGCACTGTCAGCGCATAACCCACAAGAGAAGGCGAGTTGAGCATGACCAAGCCCACGATAGACCGCCGCTCCTTCCTTGCTGCGTCAATCGCAGTCGGAGGCGCTGCCGCAGCCCTACCGCTGCTGTCAGGATGCACAAGCTCGTCAGGAGGGTCCGCTGCCAGCACGAGCGCGAGCCTCACGGCCGGCACTCCGAAGCGGGGCGGCCTGCTACGTGTCGGCCTCGGCGGCGGTGGCGCTACGGAGACGGCCGACGCGCATGTCGGCATTCTGGCCAACACCGACCTCGCACGCTCACTTAATCTCTATGCCACTCTCTTCAAGCGCGACCCCGCGACGCTTGACCTGATCCCGAGCCTTGCGGAGTCCGCTGAGCCGGACAGCACGGGCAAGACCTGGACTGTTCGACTGGTGGAGGGCGCCGAGTTCCACAACGGCAAGCCCATCACCGCCGAGGACCTCATCTTCACGGTGCAGCGCATCTTCGAGCTCAAGGGCGCAGTTGCCGAGCTCATGCCGTGGGTCGATCCGGCGGGGATGAAGGCGCTGGATGCCCAAACCGTCCAGTTCAACCTCAAGACGCCCACCGCCATCTTCACGGAGCCCTTCGCGATGATCGCCTCGGGCATCGTGCCGATCGGCTACGACCCGGCCAAGCCGGTCGGCTCCGGTCCGTTCGAGCTGACGGCCTTCACGCCGGGTGAGCTCACGTCGATGAAGCGATTCGAGAACTACTTCGGTGATGTGTGGATCGACGAGCTCGACTTCGTCTCCTTCAACGATGATGCGCCGCGCATCAACGCGCTGCTTGCGGGCCAGATCCAGGCTACGGAGGCCCTCCCGCCCGGCCAGATCGCGGCGGTGCAGGCTGACGGACGCATGCAGATCATCGAGTCGCTGAGTGGTGCAACCCGATTCTTCGCGATGGCAGTCGATGAGGAGCCCTTCACGGATGTCCGAGTGCGGCAGGCGATGCGCCTTCTGGTGAATCGCCAGCAGATGATCGACCAGGCGCTGGCCGGTTACGGGCAGGTCGGAAACGACCTGTTCAACAAGTACGATCCGATGTACGATGCGAACTTGGTCCGAGAGCAAAACCTCGAGGAGGCGAAGAGCCTGCTGCAGTCTGCCGGACAGTCCAATCTCACCGTCGAGCTTGCTACCGCGCCGTACATCGCCGGTACCGTCGAGGCGTCCCAGGTGCTCGTCCAGCAGGCGAAGGAGGCGGGCGTCACGGTCAACCTCAAGAAGATGGACCTTCCTGCCTACTTCGAGGGGTATGGGAAGTGGCCCTTCTCGGGTGATTTCTTCAATGCGAATGAGTACTTCATTCAGGTTGGCTTGAACCAACTCCCCACCAGCACCTACAACATCACGCACTTCAACGATCCGGAGTACAACGCGCTGTACACGCAGGGCGTTGCCGAACTCGATGAGGCGAAGCGCAAGGATATCGCGGACCAGATGCAGAAGATCGAGTTCGATCGTGGTGGCAATCTCATCTGGACCTACGCAACGGTGGTCGATGCGGTAGCTCCGGGAGTGAATGGTTTTGTGCCCGATAAGTACGGCCTACCGCTGACCTCGTACGACTTTTCACGCGCCTGGTTGTCGTGACGGACGCTGGACCAGCGCTCTCGGATAGCTTGACCGCGAACGAAGATGCGGTTGAGGGATCCCCTCGTCGGCGCGCCATCCCCTGGTGGGTATGGCGCATCGGCGGGGGGATCCTCACGCTCGTCGCTGTGTCCATCCTCATCTTCTTTGCCACTCAGGTGCTTCCCGGTGATGCGGCGAAGTCGATCCTCGGGCGGGACGCCACCCCGGAGAAACTCGAAGCGCTTAGGGCCCAGCTCGGCCTGAACCGGCCTGCGCTCGAGCAGTACCTCGACTGGGCACGCAATCTCCTTACCGGCGATTTCGGTCTGTCCCTTGTCAACGGTCGGCCGGTAGAGGAACTGTTCCTTCCCCGAGCCGTGAATACCCTCGCTCTCGCGCTGTGCGCCATTGCCATCGCCCTCCCGCTCAGCATCCTGCTTGGCAGCCTGTCGGCATCTCGGCGGGACGGCGCCCTCGATCAGGGCATCGCGGTCACGAGCCTGACCTTCAACGCTCTGCCCGAGTTCGTGATTGGTCTGGGCCTGGTCGTGATCTTCTCGACCGGTCTCATGCGGATCCTTCCGGCGGTGTCGATCTTCCCGCCGGAGGAGTCAGCATTCTCGAATCCCACGGCGCTAGTCCTGCCTGCCCTCGCCCTAGTCCTGGCGATCTCGCCGTACCTCATCAGGCTGGTCCGCGCCTCTCTCATCGATGCCCTCGACTCGGAGTACGTGCTGACAGCTCGCCTACGCGGAGTCCGCGAGCGGCGCATCATCGTGAATCACGCACTTCGGAACTCCATGGTCCCTGTCGTGCAGGGCACAGCCGTCCTTCTTGCCTATCTTGCTGGCGGGATCGTTGTCATCGAGTACGTATTCCGCTTCCCCGGTCTTGGCGGCCTGCTCCTCGAAGCCGTGTCAGCCCGCGATCTTCCGCTCATCCAGGTCACCGCGCTGTTCCTGGCTGCGGTGTACGTCGTCGTGAACCTAGTCGCGGACCTCCTCGTTGTGCGCCTCACGCCTCGACTGCGGGGGGTGGGGGTGTGACATCCGCGCAGGTGAACGCGCAGGCTGATCAGCGACCCCGTTCTGCGTGGTCGGTCACCTGGCGTACGGCACTTCGCCAGCCGCGAACGATTGTCGGTCTCATCCTCAGCGGATTTGTCATCGCACTCGCCCTGTTCGGCCCGCTCATCAGTGGGGCCGACCCCAACTCATTCGTGGGAGCCCCCTTCATCGGCCCTTCGGGGCAGGCCGTGCTTGGCACGGACTTCCTCGGCCAGGACGTCCTGCAGCGTGTGCTTCATGGTGGCTTCACCCTGCTGTGGATGTCGGTGGCCGCCACTCTCATCGGCGTCCTGGTGGGGCTCGCCGTCGGCATGGTCGCGGGCTACAGCCGCCGCTTTGTTGATGGCTCGCTCATGTGGCTCATGGACGTCATCCTCGCCTTCCCGCAAATCGTCCTCGCCATCGTCTTCGTTTCGATGCTCGGACCGCTCCCCTGGCTGATCGTCCTCGTCGTTGCCCTTACACACATTCCCCGTGTCGCGAGACTGACCCGAAGCCTTACAGCCGAGTGCGTCCAGCAGGAGTACATCGAAGCCGCCGAGGCGATCGCGACGCCAAAGTCGCGGATCCTTGTCCGCGAGGTGCTTCCCAACCTCGCAACTCCGCTCGCGGTCGAGACGACTATCCGCCTCGCCTGGTCCATCGCCATCATCGCTGCCCTGTCCTTCGTGGGTTTTGGCGTGCAGCCGCCCTCCCCGGACTGGGGGCTCATGATCAACGAGAACCGGACCGGTTTGGTGGTCCAGCCCTGGTCGGTCCTGGCTCCTGCGTTTCTCGTCGCCATGCTGGCCGTGGGGGTCAGCCTCATCGGCGACGGTCTTGCGCGAGCGGTCGCCGGCGTTGATGAGCGGGTGGGCCAGTGAGCCGGGTCGTCGTCACCGGACTTCGGGTGGCGCTCAGCCGTTCGGAAGCCGACGTCGTCACGGATGCGACGTTCAGCATCGGCGCGGGCGAGATCGTTGGCCTCGTCGGGGAGTCCGGATCGGGTAAGACGACGGTTGCTACCGCCATGCTGGGCCACACGCGCAAGGGTGCCAAGGTCGTCGAGGGCAGCGTCGTCGTTGACGGCATCGACATCTTGAGCCTGTCCGCGGGGGAGTTGCGCTCGGCTCGAGGCAGGGTGATCTCCTACGTCCCCCAGGATCCGGCCGCCGCGCTCGACCCGTGCATGTCGATCGGCCGTCACCTGCGCGAGGCTGTCGAGGCTCACGAGTCGAAATCCGGTATCGATTGGGACCAGCGGCTGGGGGAGTTGCTGAGGGATGCCGGGCTGGACGACGTCGACGGCCTGCTCGACCGGTATCCGCATGAGCTGTCAGGCGGTCAGCGACAGCGGGTGTGCATCGCCATGGCATTCGCGTGCAAGCCCGC
>CAZLZC010000038.1:10604-16382 GCA_964563825.1 uncultured Actinomyces sp. | reverse complement strand
GATCCGACGACGACCGCGACGACGATGCCGAGGATGATCAGCAGCGCGTAGGCGCGAAGCGGTATCGGCCCAAGGCTCCACACGCCCTGACTCGGGCTGGGGATGGACGCGAGGAGGTCCACGGCGTGACTGCGGACGGCCCTACTGGGCTGCCGCTGCCTCCTCGATCAGCTTCTCGAGCGTGGCCTGGTCCGCCAACTGTGCGCCGTCGATCGGGGTGCCGTTGAGCACGCCGCGCGGGGTGCCCTCGACCTTGGCGTCGTAGAAGGCCTGGGTGGAGTTGGCCGCCCAGCCGAGGTAGCGGTTGCTCGTGAGGCAGTCGTTGAACTGCTCCAGCGGGACGCCGGTGATCCCCGACTGCTCAGCGAAGGCGACGAACTGCTCGTTGGTCCAGCCCTCGCCCTCAGTAGTGGGCTGGTTGGCGAAGATCGCATCGTGGTACTCCACGGTCTTGCCCGCGTCGATCGCGCATCCCCAGGCGTTGATGGCCGCAGCGGACGAGGTGGTGCCGAGGTTGTTGTCGAGGAAGGCGGTCGGGCGCCAGACGAGGCGCACTGTGCCGTCGGTGCCCAGGCTCTGGATCCCCGCACCGTTGAGCTCCTCGAGCGACCCGCACGCGGGGCACTGGAAGTCCTCCCACAGCTCGAGCAGCGGCGCGGTGTCGGGCGCGGAGCCGACGGGAACACCCCAGGGCGCGACACCATCGGCGCCGTAGACGCCGGTGGGGACGGCTGCATTGGAGTCGGGTGCGGGCATCGGCGTACCGCCGTTGGCCGAGGAGTCACCCGATAGGCGCGGCACGACGACCGCGAGGCCGATGATGAGCACCACGACGACGACGACGCCGATGGCGCCGAAGATCCGCACCGTCCGCTCGCGACGCTTCTCGCGGGACACCTGCTCGGCTCGGGCCGCGGCAGCCTTCTCGCGCGTGCTCTTGGACTCCCTGTCCTTTGACATGCTCGCTCTCATCCTCCGAAGTAAGCCGCCCTACGGGCGGGCGGCCAGGCCCCTACGTTACGGGCCCGCCGTCGATCCTGCGACGCCGCACCCCGGCCGCGAGTTCCCTCGCGAGCCCGGTGACAGCGGCCTCCGCCTCATCGATTCCGGGGGCGTCGAGCACGAGCCGGATGAAGGCGGATCCCACGATGACGCCGTCGGCGTAGGCGGCGATCTCTGCCGCCTGCTCCCCGGTCGAGACCCCCAGGCCGACCGCCACGGGCAGATCCGTCACTGCCCGCACGCGGGCCACGAGGGACTCCGCAGCGCCCGACACGGACGACCGAGCGCCGGTGACACCCATCGTGGACGCCGCGTAGACGAAGCCCGTGCAGGCATCGCTCACCGTGCGCAGGCGCTGGTCGGTGCTCGAGGGGGCCACCAGGTAGATCCGGTCGATGTCGTACGTCGCCGTGGCCGCCGCCCAATCCGCGGACTCCTCCGGCGTGAGGTCGGGGGTGATGACGCCGCACCCTCCCGCGGCTGCAAGGTCGCGCGCGAAGGCATCCACGCCGAACCTCTCGACCGGATTCCAATAGGACATCACCACGGTCGCGGCACCGGATTGCGCGACCTCCCCCGCCACCGCCACCACATCGGCCGGGGTGGTGCCACCGCGGAGCGCCTGGTCCGCAGCAGCCTGGATCACGGGGCCGTCCATGAGTGGATCGGAGTAGGGCAAGCCGACCTCGACGATGTCGACCCCCGCCGCAACCATGGCGCGCATGAGCCGGACGCTGTCGTCACGATTGGGGAAACCGGCGGGGAGGTAGCCGATCAGTGCGGCCCGCCCCTCGGCCCGCGCCCGGGCGAAGGTGTCGGCGAGAGCAGTCATCTTCCTTCTGCCGCCTCGTCCACCGCAGGCAGACCGAACCATCGGGCCGCTGTGGCGACATCCTTGTCGCCACGCCCGGAGAGGTTGACGAGGATGACGCCATCAGGTCCGAGATCGCGGCCCAGGCGCATGACGCCCGCCAGCGCGTGAGCGGTCTCGATGGCCGGGATGATGCCCTCGGTGCGGCACAGACGCTCGAAAGCATCCATGGCCTCGACGTCGGTCACCGGTGCGTAGTGCGCGCGACCCGTGTCGTGCAGCCATGCGTGCTCAGGGCCGACACCCGGATAGTCGAGTCCCGCGCTGATCGAATGCGACGGCACGGTCTGTCCCCACTCGTCCTGCATGACGTAGGTGCGCGCTCCATGGAGCACACCGGGGGCCCCGCCGGCGAACCGCGCGGCGTGACGCCCCGTCTCCACGCCGTCGCCCCCGGCCTCGAATCCCCAGAGCGCCACGGTCGGATCCTCGAGGAACGCAGCGAAGATGCCCATGGCGTTGGATCCGCCACCGACGCATGCCGCCACCGCGTCGGGCAGTCGACCTGTCTCCTCGAGCAGCTGCTCGCGCGCTTCGCGGCCGATCACGGACTGGAAGGTGCGCACCATCGTCGGGAAGGGACTGGGCCCGGTCACGGTGCCGAGGATGTAGTGCGTCTCGTCGACCGTGGTCACCCAGTCGCGCATCGCCTCGTTGATCGCATCCTTGAGTGTGCGACTGCCGGCCGTGACGGGCACGACGGTGGCGCCGAGAAGCCTCATGCGCGTCACGTTGAGGGCCTGGCGACGCGTGTCCTCCTCGCCCATGTAGACCACGCAGTCCAGACCGAGGAGGGCTGCGGCCGTCGCAGTGGCGACGCCGTGCTGGCCCGCACCCGTCTCCGCGATGACGCGCTTCTTGCCCATGCGCACCGTGAGCAGGGCCTGACCCAGGACGTTGTTGATCTTGTGCGATCCGGTGTGATTGAGGTCTTCACGCTTGAGGAAGACACGCGCACCGCCACAGTGCTCCTGGCCGAAGCGGACTGCCTCGGTGAGCGGGCTCGGGCGACCCGTGTAGGTGCGCTGGAGTCGCTCGAGCTCGGCGTGGAACGCCGGATCCGCCATCGCTTGCGCGAACGCCGCGTCCAGACCGTCGAGCGCTGCGGTGAGGGCTTCGGGCACGAAACGACCGCCGTAGGGCCCGAAATGGCCCTCTGCCACAACCTCGCTAGCCACGCGCGCCCCTGAGTGCAGGATGCGAGCCTGCGGTGACGAGATCGTGCACCGCAACCCTCGGGTCGGGGGACGTCGCCAGGCTCTCGCCCACGAGTACGGCGTCAGCACCCGCCTCGGCGTAGGCGATGAGGTCGCGGGGGTCGCGCACGCCGGACTCGGCGATGCGCAGGCAGGAATCGGGGATGAGGGGCGCCAACCGGGCGAAGGTGCCCCTGTCGACCTCGAGGGTCTTCAGGCTGCGGGCATTGACTCCGATGATCGTGGCTCCCGCATCAAGTGCGCGGCCCACCTCGTCGGCCTCGTGCACCTCGACCAGCGGCGTCATCCCGAGGGAGCGCGTGCGCTCGATGAGACTCACGAGGGCGTTCTGTTCCAGCGCAGCGACGATGAGCAGGACGACGTCGGCGCCATGTGCCCGGGCCTCCCACAGCTGATAGCTCGAGATGATGAAGTCCTTGCGGAGCACCGGGATGTCGACGGCGCAGCGCACCGCGCGCAGGTCGTCGAGGGATCCACCGAAGCGGCGCTGCTCCGTGAGGACGCTGATGCATCGCGCTCCACCAGCTTCGTAATCGCGTGCGAGCTGCGCGGGGTCGTCGATCTCGGCAAGCCGGCCCTTGCTGGGGCTTGCGCGCTTCACCTCGGCGATGACGCCGACACCGGGCTCCCTCAGGATGCCCTCGGCATCGCGCGGGGCGGGCATGCGGGCCGCGGCAGCCTTGACATCGTCCAAGGGGGTTGCGGCCATGCGCATGTCGAGGTCGTCGCGGACTCCCGCGATGATGTCGTCGAGGACAGTCATCGCTCACCCCCGCAGGCCAGGCGTGACCTACGCCGCGCTCTCACGTCGTCAGCGTGCCACAGCCGAGCCATCATTGCTCACCCGGCCCCCGGCCACCGGACGCTCGAAGGTCAACCCACTCCGGAGCCGAGAAACGGCACGAAATTGCGCACGACTGCGAAAGCCATGGCAATGACCAGGATGACGATCGGTGCAGCGCGCGAGATCAGGTCTCGCGTAGGTGTGCGCGCGGGGGTCACCCCGGTCCACGCGCGATACATCCACACTGCCCACAGCCCGATCAGGAGGGGCACGAGCGCAACGAAGAGCGCATTGTGGTCAATCGCCGCGGTGATGTCGCCGTTCGCCAGTGCATGAGTCGCACGCAAGCCCCCGCAGCCGGGACAGTCCACTCCGAGGAGCGCCAGCGTCGGGCACAGGGGGTAGTGCCCCGGTTCATTCGGATCGACGAAGCGGATGTAGCCCGTCGCGAGGAGCACGCCGGCCGCGGTAGCCAATGGCGCCACGAGCCGGCGCGCTCGCGGACGCGCGTCCACCGTGGGCTCAGCCGAGGCCTGCACCGGTACAAGGGCCATGCAGGCAGACTACGCCGATCCCGCCCGGTCAGGCGCGACCGCGAGCGGAACTCCCACCGTGAAGGACGCCCCTCCCTCGGCAGCCGAGCCCGCGCGCGCCCAGCCGTCCATGCCGGTCGCGAGCCTTCCCACGAGGGCAAGGCCGAGGCCCGTGCCCACCGGGCGCAGCCCGCGATAGCGCTCATGCAGGATCCCCGGCTCGAAAGCCACGTCGAGATCCTCAGCGGCCAGACCGGGGCCGGAGTCGCGCACCTCGACCACTCCCCACTCGCCTTCGGACCTGCCTGTCATGACAATGACACCGCCCGCGGGTACGACGCGCAGCGCGTTCTCAGCGAGGTTGTCGATCACCTGCCGCAGCCTCAGCGGGTCCGCGCGCACGATCACCGGGGTCGCAGGCACTTCCGCGCGTAGCGCGATGTCCGCGCGCTCACACCGGTCCGTCCAGACCTCGGAGGCATCGTTGAGCATCCCACCGAGATCGACGTCGACGCACTCGATGACGAAGTCATCGGCGCGCAGGCGCGCGAGGTCGAGTAGGTCGCTCACTAGGCGGTCCAGGCGGTTGGTCTCGGCGGCCATGACCGAGCCGGTGCGCGCGACGTCATCACCTTCGACGATGCCGTCCGCGAGCGCCTCGGCGTAACCGCGCACGGAGGTGATGGGTGTGCGCAGTTCATGGGAGACCGAGAGGAGGAACTCACGCTGACGCCCTTCCGATACCGCGAGCGCCGCCGCGAGTCGATTGAGCGCTTCCGCCATGTCGGCCACCTCGGCGGGCCCCTCCGGGCGGACGTGGATGCCGCGCTCACCCCTGCCGAGACGCAGGGCAGCATCAGCCGCACGGCGCAGGGGCGTAGTGAGCCAGGCACCCGCGACCAGGGCAATCGCGACGGCGATAGCCAGTCCGATGACCAGGGCGATGAGCAAACGTGCAATGAGCTCGGTTGCCGTCCCACCTGCCACCGACAAGGGCTGCACGAGTATCACCCCGAAGCCCGGCTCGAAGGGCCTGCCGACGACGAGGACGGTGCCCGCCGAAGTCTCGGCCTGGGCCTCCACTCCCGAGCCCGTCGTGACGGCGGCAACTTCGTCGGTGGTCACACCCTCGGGGAGTTCCTCCGCGCCTGGACCCACGACGTAGGCGGTCACCTGCTCGGCTTGGAGAACGCCGGCCACGCGCGGCGGGAGGACGTAGCGTCCCTGCGGATCAACGCGCAGGGCCGTGGCCGTGAGATCGGCGAGGCGAGCGAGCTCGGCAGTGGCGAGCGCTTCGGCGTTGCCGCGGATGAGAGGCAGTGACACGAGTGCGGCGACGACAGCCGCGATCGTGGCCACCGCGACGGCGAG
>CAZLZC010000038.1:8428-10504 GCA_964563825.1 uncultured Actinomyces sp. | reverse complement strand
TCGAACTCCGTGGCGGTGAGCGCGATCTCGTCGCCCTCCACCAGGACACGTCGCGCACCCCGGTCGAGCGTGACGCGACCCATGGTCATGACATCTCCGGGCGCCTCGGTGGAATGCGCGTGACGCAAAGCCACCTTGACGCGAGCGACGACTTCACGCGGACTGAAGGGCTTGGTGATGTAGTCGTCTCCGCCCATCTCGAGCCCGAGGACGCGGTCGACCTCATCGTCGCGCGCGGTGCAGAAGAGCACCGGAGTCCAGTCACCTTCGGCGCGCATGCGACGGCAGATCTCTGTGCCGTCCATGCCCGGCAGGCCGACATCAAGGATGATCGCGTCCGGGTGCTGATCGCGCACGGCGATGAGCCCACGCACACCATCGGATTCGACGGCAACGACATAACCCGCGCGTTCGAGGTAGAGCCTCAGGACATCGGCGATCGGCGCCTCGTCCTCGACGATGAGGACGAGCGGCTTGCGATCGGCGGGAGGCAAGGCGGTCCGGGGATGCGATGACGAACGTCAGGCGTGCTGACGTGGCTTGCCGAGGCCGGCTGCCTTCATCACGCCACCGACGATGGCCCCGAGGGCGGCGATTCCCACGCCCACCCAGAAGGCCAGCCATGAGCCCAGGACGAGACCCACGGTGGACACGAGGACGCCCAGCGTGATCAGGACGACGAGGGTCCATGCCGCTGGGGTGGAACCGTGACTGCCGGCGCTCATCGCTCCTCCTCGGACCGGGTATCGGGTGGTGCGCTCCCCATTGAACCAGGGATCGTGCCCGCCGAGTCGCGGGGCTCGTCGACGATGCTGGGATCCTCTCCCCGATCGAGTGCATCCCAGGCGGCAGCGGCGCTCGGTGCGCGGGTGGCGCTCTCGGATCGCGAGTATCGAGCACCGAGCCTCGGCCAGGCCGGGCCGTCCAGCAGGGCGAGCAGCCCGCACACGAGCATCGCCAGACCGGAGAGGACCGCCAGCAGCCACCACGCGGTGATGCTCACCGACGTCGAGTCCGCCTCCGCCGCATCTCCCAGCGCGGCCGCGACAAACGTGCCGCCGCCTCCTGTCGCCGCCTCGGTCAGCCCGAAAGCGACCGCGCTTGCACCCGCCGCACCGCCGGCCAGCAGGACCACCGCCCCCGTGACCCGCCGCCCCCACGTGCGCGTGGCGAGCAGTGCCGCGATTGCCGCGAGACCGACCCAACCCATGGCTCCTCCCAGCGGTGCGAGGTCGCGCCCCGCGAGGGTGACCTCGCGCGCGGGAGCCGCATCGGCCGCGGACCCCGTGAAGACCGGCACGAGCGCCACGACCCAGGTCGCGCCGTAGGACACGAGCACGCCGAGGGAGGCGAGCCCGAGCACCAGCAGCACGCCGGCGAAACGACGACCCGCGGGCATCACGTGTCTCCGATCCCGCGCAGGGTGCCGGCGATCGCCACCGCCCGGAGCACGGCGGCCGCCTTCGCCCGGCACTCGGCATCCTCGGAGGCAGGATCGGAGTCCGCCACGACACCGGCACCCGCCTGGACATGTGCGCGATCGCCGCGAATGAGCGCGGTGCGGATGGCGATGGCCGTATCGAGGTCGCCCGCGAAGTCGACGTAGCCGACCACACCGCCATACAGGCCCCGGCGAGCGGGCTCGAGATCGTCGATGATCGACATCGCGCGAGGCTTCGGCGCACCCGAGAGCGTGCCGGCAGGGAAGGTCGCGACAAGGGCATCGAGTGCCGTGCGGTCCGGCATAAGCGCTCCCACCACGGTCGAGACCAGGTGCATCACATGGGAGTAGCGCTCGACCTGCATGAACTCCACGACCTCGACCGATCCAGGGAGACACACGCGACCCAGGTCGTTGCGCCCGAGGTCCACGAGCATGAGGTGCTCCGCACGCTCCTTCTCATCGGCCAGGAGACCCTCGACCAGCGACGCATCCTCCTCCGCGGTCGCGCCACGCGGGCGCGTCCCCGCGATGGGGTGCACTCGGCATCGACCTTCGTTCACCGTCACCAGCGCCTCCGGCGATGAGCCCACGATGTCGAAGTCCACGCCCTGCCCGTCAACCCGCGGAATGCG